>NZ_FNGA01000001.1:703942-1055914 GCF_900101105.1 Maridesulfovibrio ferrireducens | reverse complement strand
ATCAAATCGGCCTTTCGGGAAGCAGGCTGAACCTACTCAAGCAGGCCCGTCCAGTCAACAACTAAATAACTTTTTTTTCAATGATCTCCGAGTGTTACCTCAGTTGCGTTACCCCTTGGCAGCGCGGAATCGAAAACTACACATTCACCCTCTTCATGTCAACCGCTTTGTGACCGGTCAGTCAAAAAAAATCCCGGGAGATGCTGTGGCGTTCAGCCGTTGCCGACCCGAGAAAGAGGTTCTATGAGAATCGCGCGCCCACGTCAATAGGTTTTTGAATTATTATGGGCATCCCCCCATATTAGTTCACTTAACGCCGTTAACCTTAGATTTTAAAGTAATGCTGAGCTCATTGCTATCTATATATATAGGGGATGACCTTCCAGACCCAAAGCGAAAGCAGAACAGCTCCGCATATATTCAGAACCATTCCCAACCCCAACATAGACCGTAATGACACTCTCTTCATCTCTCCAAAGGCCAAACTGTTGCAGGGAGTGGCTATCGGAGTCATGAACGCACAGGTTGAAGCAATGGAAACCAGTATCATAAGTAGCATAGGGTTGGTTCCGAATGAAAAAGCTGTGTGAACCACCACTGCGAAGAAGGCCGTTGAAACTACCGTGTTGCTGAGTATCTCTGTAAGTAGAATCACAACCGCCGCTGTTACCAGATATAGCAGGTATCCTCTTTGTCCATCCACAGCCATCAAGGTCAAAAGATCTTTGAACCCTTCTGCGGCATACTCATCAAGATTTAGAAGCTTCACTGCGACAATGAATACACCTAAAATTAAAAGCAGTAAGAGTCCTCGCTTTGGTACCCCTTCGAGTAAGCTCCCCCAGCTCATCAACTGCCCTTTTCCAAATATCAACTTAAGGAACACAGTCGTAAAGATCAGCGCGACTACAGGTTCAAATTCAGCATAAGCCGGAAGGAACTCCCTTATAACCGAACTTATCAGCCAGAACCCCAGAAAGAATCCAAATATGTTCAGTCCCCGCTTTTGCTTTATGGATATCCGCTCCACTCTATTTAAAAATTTTGCCGGGATTGCCTGCTCTCCCTTTGGAATAGCAAAACGGACTACAAACCATGAAAGCAATAAGAACAGGATAACCAGCGGCAATGCCCATATGAACCAGTTGAAAAAGGTAATCTGCTCTCTGCCCGCAACTTTGAAGAAATCCATCGCACCGATAAGCAGTATATTTGCAGGACTTCCAATAAGCGACCCCATCCCTCCGATATTTGCTCCATATATAATAGATAGAGTCAGAGGTGTAGTCATGGATTCAAGTTCTGCGTCCAGTTTACGGATGACAGGAATCATTGCCAGCACTGTTACAGCATTTGGAATGAACATGGACATTCCCGCTGAAACGAATATCAATGACAATAACAGATAGTCAGCTCTTCCACGGCTAAAGCTGACGGCCTTTGCCGAGAAATATTCGGGCAGCCTGACAGAAGCCATCACCTGGTACAGAATGTACCCGGTAACGAAAAGTAACAGGAGCGGTGCTCTTTCATATATATATAGTAGGGAGCTCATTCAGAAATTCTACCTGTGCAGTTATTATTAGTTGAGACAACGCCCGGCATCCACTCCGTTCAACGTCCCGACAAATTTATATATTTTAAACTCAAACTCAAACTTTACAAAAACTGATTTTATAAATTGCCCAAATCGTGTTGACTAGTCCAGCTTAATGCAAATACTACCACTTCAAGCAACTTTAGAAAACTATCCCATTATCAGGAATAATAAATGTCAGAATTTGTCCATTTACATGTTCACACCGAGTACAGCCTGCTGGACGGTGCCATCCGCATCAAAGATTTATGTCAAAGGGCTAAAGATCTTGGAATGCCGGCAGTTTCCATAACCGACCACGGAACCATGTTCGGAGCCGTGGCATTCTACATGACTGCGCTCGACATGGGCATTAAGCCGATCATAGGCTGTGAAGTGTATGTGGCTCCCGGCGACGTAGATGATGAGGATGCACACAAAAAGAAAGATCGCAGAGAAAGGTTTCACCTTATACTTCTGGCAAAAAATCAGCAAGGATACAAGAACCTTATCAAGCTTGTATCCCTCGGATACCTTGAAGGCTTTCACTATAAACCTCGCGTAAGTAAATACCTGCTAAACAAATATAGCGAAGGGCTTGTTTGCCTTTCGGCCTGCCTTGCCGGTGAGCTCAGTAAATCTCTAATGAATGAAGGGATAGATGCGGGCGTTGAAATGGCGCAGACATACGCCAAAATGTTCCCCGACAACTTCTACATCGAAGTTCAAGCCAACGGCCTTGATATACAGGAAGATGCTAACAAGCTGCTCATTGAATGCGCCAACCGCACAGGCTTACCTCTTGTTGCCACCAATGACTGCCATTACCTGACTCAAGACGACTATGAAGCTCATGACCTGCTGCTCTGTATTCAGACCCAGACAACTGTGGATGCTGAAAAAAGAATGCGCATGAACACCAATGAGCTTTACTTTAAAACACCTGAAGAAATTGAACAATATTTCGCGCATGTACCGGAAGCTGTAGCCAACACTCAGCGCATAGCTGAGATGTGTAACCTTGAAATTGAACTCGGCAACTACTACTTCCCGGAATATGACCTGCCCGAAGGCATGACCATCAACACCGAATTTGAGAAGCTTTGCCGCGAAGGTTTGAAAAAGAAACTGGAAAATGTTCCCTACGAAGTTGATGAAAAGAAATATTGGGACAGGCTTGATTACGAGCTGGGCATCATTATCGAGATGGGCTTTCCTGCATACTTTCTTATTGTTCAGGACTTCATCAACTGGGCCAAGGACAACAGAATTCCAGTAGGTCCGGGTCGAGGCTCGGCGGCAGGTTCTATCGTTGCATGGTCCTTGCGTATTACAAACATCGACCCGCTCCCGTATGATCTGCTCTTCGAAAGATTCCTTAACGTTGAACGTATTTCCATGCCTGATATCGACGTCGACTTTTGCGAGCGCAGAAGACTTGAGGTTGTTAAGTACTGTTCCGAAAAATACGGATGGGATCACGTAGCTCAGATCACCACCTTCGGAACCATGAAAGCCAAAGCTGTAATCAAAGATGTTGGCCGTGCGATGGGCATGGCTTTTGCCGAAACGGACAAAATCGCAAAGCTGATACCTGATGATCCGGGCCTGCTGGCAAAAATGCTCGGCGTAAATAAAGCTAAAATCAATGTTGAGAATGCAGTTAAGGCCGTCCCTGAATTGCAGAACATGGTAGATTTCGATCCGAAAATTGCCAAGCTGATAGACATTGCCAAGCGTCTGGAAGGAATGTCCCGCCATGCCTCCACTCACGCGGCTGGTGTTGTTATCTCCGACAAACCCATGACTGACTACCTTCCCCTTTACCGTGGTAAAAAGGGCGAAGTTGTTACCCAGTACGACATGAAAAAGGTCGAAAAAGTCGGCCTGATCAAGTTTGACTTTCTTGGCCTGAGAACCATGACCGTTGTTGAAGACTGTCTTGATATTATACGGGAACAGGGCAAAGAAGCTCCAGACCTCGACAACCTTATTCTGGACGACCCGGCCACTTATGATATTTTTTGTAAAGGGGATACTGACGGAATCTTTCAGGTTGAATCTTCGGGGATGCGTAAATATCTGCGCATGCTCAAACCTAACTGCTTTGAAGATATTATCGCGATGCTCGCCCTGTACCGCCCGGGTCCACTCGGTTCGGGAATGGTTGACGAGTTTATTAAACGTAAGCACGGTGAAATAGAAGTCAGCTACCTCTATCCCACCCTCGAAGACAGCTTATCCCCTACTTACGGAGTTATTGTTTATCAGGAGCAGGTTATGGCGGCAGCCATGATCATCGCCAACTATTCACTCGGAGAAGGTGACTTGCTCCGACGTGCAATGGGTAAGAAAGACCCTGAAGAAATGTCCAAACAGCGGGTTAGATTTCTCGAAGGGGCACGGGAAAATGAGATTCCGGAGAAAACAGCCAACGCGATTTTTGACCTTATGGAAGAATTCGCGGCTTACGGTTTCAATAAATCCCACTCCGCCGCTTACGCACTTATTTCATACTATACGGCCTTCCTTAAGGCGCATTTCCCTGTAGAATTCATGGCAGCTCTAATGAGTACTGAAATGAATAATACTGAAAAAACAATCATGTACATTAATGCCTGTCGCGACATGGAAGTTACTGTCCGTCAGCCGGATATCAACTTAGGTAAAGCAAGATTCTCTGTTCATCACGGCGATATTCTTTACGGCATGGCCGGAATTAAGAACGTCGGAGAAGAGGCTATCGATGAAATTGTTATCGAACGCGAAAAGAACGGATCTTTTTCCAGCCTGATTGATTTCTGCTCACGGGTAAACCTGCGCAGAGTTACGAAAAGAGTAATCGAATATCTGATCCGGGCAGGAGCTATGGACTGCCTCGACGTCACGCGTGCCGGTCTTATGGCTGGTCTTGATAAGGCTGTTTCCTACGGTCAAAGAAAAACTAAAGAGAAAGAATCCGGCATGCTCAATATGCTTGATATGCTCGGAGGTTCAAAAGAATCAGACAGCGCACCTACCCCCGTAACTTTTGAAGAATTCAATACAGAAGAATGGGATGATGACGAAAAGCTTAAACTTGAGAAAGAAGCTCTCGGGTTCTTTTTAACAAGCCACCCGCTTCTCGCCTACCACCACGAAATGAAACGGCTGGGTCTCGTCACAATTGATGAGTGCAAACAGATGTCCAACGGAGCACAGGTCAGGCTCGGCATAATCATTCCGACCTACAAAGAATATGTCACAAAAAAAGGCGACAAGATGGCCTTCTGCCAGATGGAAGACATGACCGGTTCCGGTGAACTGACCATGCTGCCCAACACTTTTGCCGTTGCCGAACGTTTTTTATCGGAGGATCAACCTCTATTGATAAAGGGTAAGATAGATCTGCGCGATCAGGAAGACGGGGACTCTGATGCACCGAAGCAGGCAAAAGTTCTGGCGGAAGAAGTTTCTCTGTTAGCCAATGCGCAAGCGGGATGTCAGGAAGCTGTCCCCCTTCCGGTTCACCACAAGCTCTGCTCCGAAGAAGGAATAACAGAACTTAAAGCCATCCTTGGCGGATATCCCGGATCAGCGCCCGTAACTCTTCAACTTTTTCTGGAAGAAGCAGTATGCTCTTTACGCCTTGGACCATCTTATATGATAAGACCCAATGGAGATTTCTGGAAAGAATTCAATATGTGGCGCAAAAAAGCTTCTGCGTAAAAAACTAAACAACGATCAGTAAATAAAGACAATAAGATAAGACTCAAGGAGAACATAATGAACAAAGGGACATGGAAGCTTAAAGTAAAAAAAGATTTCGCAGCAGCTCATCAGTTAAGAAACTACGGTGGAAAATGCGAAAATATACATGGTCACAATTTTGGGGTTGAAGTTGAGATTGAAGGAAACAAACTTGATTCCAAGATCGAAATACTCATGGACTTCAAAGTACTTAAGAATGAACTTTCCGCAGTCTTGGAAACACTGGACCACAAACATCTCAACGAGATCGAATACTTTAAGCACAGAAACCCCTCGTCAGAAAATCTGGCCCGTTATGTTTATGAAGAAATGAAAAAAAGAGTCGAAACAGACGGGATTAAACTTGTCTACGCCTCTGTATCAGAAAATGACTCTTCCGTAGCGACATACAGCGAAGTTTAGTCCCATGCGCTTAGTAATACAAAGAACCAGTAGAGCAAAAGTTGATGTTGCGGAACGTACTGTCGGGTCCATCGGGCCGGGGATAATGGTACTGGTCGGATTCGGAAAAGAAGATACAGCAGAGCTTCCGGTTTCAAAATCATGGGAAACAATCATTAATAAAATGATAGGTCTCAGAATTTTTGAAGACACCGAAGGCCGCATGAATCATTCACTGGAAGACTTCGGAGGAGACATCCTTCTTGTTTCACAGTTCACACTCTATGCCTCCTGCCGCAAGGGAAGAAGACCTTCTTTTACAGACGCGGCTGCGCCTGAGCTTGCAAGCAGTTTATTTGAAAAATTTACTGAAACAGTCAAGTCCAAAGCGCCGGGGAAAGTTGAAACAGGAGAATTCGGTTCCCTTATGAATATTGACTTTGTTAACTGGGGGCCTGTTACAATCTTTTTGGATTCCAAAGATTTCACCTAAAAATTCAGCTTTTAGCTTGACTTCTTTTGCTAAAAAGGGAGGATTAGGTTATTAATTCAGCCACTCATATCAACACAACTTGCAACAATTGATAGAAATTATACTTCCTATCAGTAAGGACATCCGGAGCATTCATGCATAGCTTTGTGCTGGAAGCGGTTCCCAACCCTGAAGAAAGTAGAGAAATTGCCAGAAGGGCAATTCTTATACTAAAAAAGTTCATCTCGAATGAAAGCATACTTCATGATATAGACTTAGTCTTAACTGAAGCATGCTCCAATGTAGCCAGACACGCTTATGAAAAAGTAGCTGACTGCAACAGGCTGGAACTGAAAATAACAATTTTTCCGCCAGAATACATTGTCCTTGAAATTGCGGACTGGGGAAAAGGACTTTGTTCTGAAACCATTGATTTCTCAATGCCTTCGCCGGAAGCGGTTGGAGGACGCGGCATGTTTATTATGTCCAAACTAATGGATTCGTTCGAACTTATTAAAGAAAATGATAAGAACATAATCAGGCTAACTCGCAGGATAGAGGAAGATCAATGGCAGACGAAAGAATAACCATTTCCGACGGAGTGCTTACTCTTAAGTTCGGAAAAGAAATCACCATCGAATCTATCTATGATTTCAAAAATGAAGTCGAAAAACAAAGCAACTCTTCTGAAATAAAAATTGTTATTGCCAATCTTTCAGAAGCTCTCTTTTTAGATAGTTCAGGAATAGGCTTCCTCGTGTCCTTGAATTCCAGACTGAAAAGCCTCAATAAAAATATGTATCTATTACGCCCAAGCGACCACATATGTAAAACATTGGAACTCGTCAGACTGATTTCTTTTTTCGATATAATTGAAGACGAACGAGAAATTTCTTAGTTTTTCAGCTACCTACGGAGCTTACCATGCCCTGCCTGAAGCACTTCTTCAACCCGGACTTTAATCATCAGAACCTGAAACCAACTCAGAAAAATGACGGAAGTACCGATTTTTATAATATGGGTTATGTCCAAAGCGTTGTTATAGGACAAATTCTTGCCCAGTGGCAGGAAGAAGAGGAAGAGGGAAAGTGTGCAAATGGATACAGGCACTATTCTGAAAAAAAATTTCCAAAAGGCCCAAACACAAAAATCAATCCAGACGATCCAGACCAGTTAATTGCTACTCGTAACGGCTACGTTTTTTATAACGAAGACGGTCTGATCATGGTCAAGGAACTGCTCAACATCAGAGGAGATGTGGGCTTGACCACTGGTAATATTTTTTTCATTGGAGATTTGGTTGTGCATGATTCAATCAAATCCGGGTTGGAGGTAAAAGCCTTCAACATTAATGTAAAAGGAATTATTGAGCAGGCTTATGTCAAGGCCGGTGGTTTTTTGAAATGTGACGGAGGCATCAAAGGACACGGTCAGGCTCATATTGAAGCAAAAGACAGTATACGGGCAAATTTCTGTGAAAACGCGACAATTGTAAGCGGTAAAAATATTATCATTGATAAAAGCTGCATGCACAGTAAAGTTTATTGCGAAGGTAAATTTGCAGTCAAAGGCAGACTGTGCGGCGGTCCCTGCTACAGTAACCAGTACATTTATGTAGGGGAACAACTCGGCGGGGGACTTAGCACCCCGGCTCAATTGATAGTGGGATACAGTCCTTTGGTACTGTTACACATAGACAAAATCTCCGAACAAATAGACAAACTGACCGACCTTATATCGGAATTGGCAGGCAAACTCTCAAACGGAGTAAGCACTGCGCTTGAATACAGAGAAAAGATTGATAAGTATGAGATAAAAGTCCGTTTCTTAAAAAACAAAAAAAAAGAGCTGTGGAATACACTGGAACAAACTGCAAAACTTGAATCATGCAGAATAATGGTTCCAGGTATTGTCAAAGCAGGTGTGGAAATCAGTATCGGACAAGCTTTTTTACAGGTTAATGAACCCTTGGAAGATGTTTACTTCTATTATGAAAACCATGAAATTAAAGTGGGATCTCCCGCGCTAAAGAAATAGATACATATATGGATATTGCAACTTTAATAGGTATTGTCGGCGGATTTGGTCTTATTGTAGCAACTATTATGATGGGTGGTAATGCTGCAGGGTTTCTTGATGCTCCTTCTGCTATTGTTGTTCTCGGAGGTACTTTTGCCTCTGTCTTTATTATGTTCCCAATGAGCGTAGTTCTGAAAGCATTCAAAATAGCTCTTAAAGGATTCTTCTCAAAATCAAGAGACCCCAAAGCGATTATTGATCAAATCGTAGCACTTGCTGAAACAGCAAGAAAAGAAAGTCTAGTGGCCCTTGAAAAGGTTGCAATAGATGACCCTTATCTAAAAAAAGGTGTCATCCTTGTCGCAGATGGTACTGACTCCACGATAGTTCGGGCTATCATGGAGATTGAAATTGATTTCATGAAAAAAAGACACTTTCAAGGTCAGTCGGTTATGAAAGGCATGGGAGCAATGGCCCCGGCATTCGGCATGATCGGTACACTCATCGGCCTGGTTAACATGCTTTCCAACCTCAGTGATCCTGACGCAATCGGACCTGCAATGGCGATTGCATTACTCACAACTCTTTACGGATCAGTTCTTGCCAACGTCGTTTTCCTTCCTCTCGCTAAAAAGCTTGAAGAACGCTCATTTGAAGAGTCGCTGTATATGGAAATCATGGTTGAAGGAATTGTCGCTATTCAGAAAGGGGAGCACCCATCGATTGTAAAAGAAAAGCTTCAATCATTCCTTGCACCGGCAATGCGCGACGCGGCAGCCTAGCATAAAGGTCTGTCATGGCAAAAATAGTAATTCTTAAGCCGAAAAACAATGATCCACCTCCAGAGGAAGGGTTACCTCCGTGGATGGCGACATTTGCGGACATGGTTACTCTTTTGCTCTGCTTTTTCGTGCTTCTTTTATCTTTTGCATCCAATGACGCTGAAAAATTTAAAGAACTCTTAGGCTCAATTAAAGACGCATTCGGTGTAAAAATTGAAAGGCCCGAAGCGGACCACCTTGCACTTGCACCGTCGGACCTACAGCGCAAAGAAATAAAAATGGACAGCAATGACAAACGGCTGCTTGGTCTTGTCCTTCGTATTAAAGCCCTTCTGGATGACGACGAGTCCACCCGAAAATCCTCCGGCGTAAATGCTGATCAGGACGGCGTAGTCATGAGCACCGACAGCGCGTCACTATTTAAGCCCGGAACAGCGAAGTTAAAACCGGGTGCGAACAAGGTTCTAAACAAGGTCATCAGTATCCTTAAAGAAAATAATTATAACCTTGTTGTTCGAGGACATACCGACAACATAGAAACCAGCTCGAAAAAATTTCCAACAAACTGGGAGCTTTCAGCCGCAAGAGCGGCCAGAGCTTTACGCTACATCGCAGAACATGGCGGAATTTCGACCAAAAGACTCAAAGCTGTCGGATATGCAGACACTCAGCCACTTGTAAAAAATGACACCCCCGCCAACAGAGCAAAAAACAGAAGGATTGAATTTTTCTATCACAAACCTGCACGCGACTCATGGTAGGACATTTAAATGACTGAAAAATACATTGCTCAGGTTATTAAGAAAGATTCAAAATTGCAGGATATATGCATTTCCTGCGACAATAAAACAAAGCATATGTGGGGAAAATACGGTCCCCGCAATGAAACGAAGCTTGCATCAGAAGCTGATTCCCAAAAAATGATTCTACTCATAGGGTCCGGAATAGGGGTTGCCTCAGAAATTTTACTGGAACAGACAAACCGTCCTTTACTCATACTGGACTGCGAAGAACCTATTCTCGCCGTGACCGACTTAAAAAGAAAATTTCAAAATAATCAGAATGTCTGCTGGATAAACACATCCTCCCCGACCACAGCAGTCCGCCATATTTTAGAACTCAAACGCCAATATAAACTTGATATTCAACTGCTGACCATACCTTTTTACCTCAGACTGTCTCCTTTTTATGCCGAAGTAACTAAACAACTTCTGAAAGAAGCAACTACTGAGCCGCAACATCCGTCATGGCCGAAATTTCAATCTGAAAATCCCAGAATACTGCTTCTGACCAGCCAATACTTTTTGATGGGTGAAATCGTCGCCGCATGTGAAAGACAATCCATTCCGCATATGTTCATAAATATGGACGCCAAAGAAATGGACCTTGATATCTTTGTCACCAGAATATCTTCAGCGATAAATATTTTCAGACCAGACTTTGTGCTGACGGTAAACCATCTGGGAGTCGATCAAGAAGGTGTCTTAAACACCTTACTCCATAAGTTCGATGTCCCGATGGCTTCATGGTTTGTCGACAATCCGCTACTTCTGCTGCCCCTTTACAAAGCTCAGGCCGACAGCAACACCACTCTCTTTACATGGGATGCCGACCGTATGGACTCTCTTAAAGAATTAGGGTTCCAAAACATATTTCATCTTCCCCTTGGAACGGATCAAACCAGATTCAAACCCGGTAATGGTTGCAGCAATCCCGAATGGGCCAGAGATATTTCTTTTGTCGGCAATTCAATGGTACACAAAACAGCGCGCCGCTTAGAAGCCGCAGGACTTTCCGGTCCGCTGAAACTTCGCTGGAAAGAAATCGCGCATGAATTCGGCGAAAAATCAGAGCCGTCAGTCTTAAATTTTTTAAAAACTGATTACCCGGAATTAATTCCACATTATGAGGATCTTAATTCTCCATACCGCAAGCTTGCTTTTGAAACTCTTATCATCTGGCAGGCAACACTTGAATACCGCCTTGCATGTGTAAAACAAACGCTGAATTATTTACCTATGATAGTCGGGGATAGCGGCTGGAAGGAACTGCTGAAGGATGAAGATACATGGGAATATCATTCTGAACTTTCATACTATGAAGATCTGCCACGCTTCTACCCTTGTTCAAAAATAAATTTCAATTGCACCAGCCAGCAGATGAAGGGTGCAGTGAATCAGCGAGTCTTTGACGTTCCGGCCTGTAACGGTTTTATTCTTACAGACCATAGATATCAGATGGAAAATTTATTTGAACCCGGCAAAGAAATCGCTGTCTATTACAACATCGAAGAAATACCTGAAATGATAGAGAAATACTCTGCAGAGCCGGATTCAAGGGCTAAAATAATTAAAGCAGCACGAAAAAGAATCATGGCCGAACACACATACGACTGCCGTATCAAAACCCTGATCAAATACATGCGTAAGGCATATACCTAGACCCAAAAAAGCCCTTGAACAAAATTCAAGGGCTTAAATTACATTTCTGCTTTCCGACCGGAAAGCCTAGTCTAACCTCATGAAAATCCGCCAGATCCACATCCAGCCGCGCCAGAACCTACGGACGAAGAATATGAACCACTTTCAGAACTTCCGTCAGACAAATGACCAATACAAGCCGAAATCAATTTAATAGTATCTAAACTTCCGCAGGATAAACATTCAGGAGATTCAGACTTTGAAACTGAAACCAACTCCTCAAAGATATGCCCGCATTTATTGCATTTATATTCATAAATAGGCATAAACTATTTTCCCTTACGTCCTGTCTTCTTTTTTACATCAGACTGCGCACGGCAGCCTCCAGCGGGACGTCACGGCTGAATTCCGAGTTTAGGCATAACAAACTTAAGTAAAATAAATACTCCAGCGACAACAGCAAGAAGACCTAGTAAATCCATCATATCAGACCTCACAAGATTATTTCGGGTTCTTATACCAACTAACGATTGCATTGAAAAAGTCAATCACGAAACAAAAAACCAATCTCAAAAACTGATACCATTCTTAATATTCCAGATCTACATAAAATGAAAAAGTTGAACCCTCACCAATCAGACTTTCGACAGAAAGCGCTCCACCCATCATTTCAACCAACTTACGTGAAATTGGAAGTCCTAAACCGGTTCCGCCATATTTTCGTGAAGTTGACGAATCCGCTTGAGTAAAACTTTCAAAAATCGTGCTGATCTTATCCTGTGGTATTCCTATCCCTGTATCTGAAACAGAAAAGACAACTCTTGCTGCATCATCTACAGCGACTCGAACTTCAACCGTCCCTTCGCCTGTAAATTTTATGGAATTACTAATTAAATTTGTCAAAACCTGCCGGATGCGTGTTGGGTCTCCGGTCACTCTTTCAGGAACGTCATCTGTCACCATGCAGATAATTGTAAGCCCTTTTTTAGAGGCCTCTACATTTAGCACAGACACAACTCTTTCGATCATTTCGCGAAGGATAAATTGATGCTTCTCAATTTCTAAATGTCCAGCTTCTATCTTAGAAATCTCAAGAACATCATTTATAACTTCAAGCAACGACTCACCCGCAGTTCCAGTCACATCCAAAAAATATTTTTGTTCATCGTCCAGCTTTGTCTCTTTAAGCAACTCAACCATTCCAATAATCGAATGCATAGGTGTACGAATCTCATGACTCATGTTTGCCAAAAATTCACTTTTAACTCTATTGGCAACTTCAGCCCGTTCTTTCTCTTCCCGCACGAGGTCCAAAGTCGCATTTATTGAATCCGAAAGATCAGTCAATTCGTCATCACCACTAAGTATCACCTGCAAACGATCCTCTCCTCCAGCGACACCGTCAGTAACACCTCCGGTCCCGGCCTCGAAAAGTTGAGATTTAAGATTTTCAACACGTGATACAAAATGCCGATTCACCAAAAAATATGTACAAATCCCGATAACAATTAAAATCACCATGAAAAAGTATAGAAAATCCCACGCCATAGATTTACCTATGGCATAAATATCCTGTCCCATTTTCAACTTAAGCAAAACAAGAGGGTTACCAAGAGCATCCTTCAAAACCTTAAAACCCACAACAGGAGCTCCCATAAAAGCTGAAGACTCAAAAAAAACACCTTCTTCCGCTTTACTCTGAAACTCCGTTAACGAAAGCTGCATACGAAGATTTTTTCCTAATTCTGCAATATCTTCATCTCCAAAAAAACGCCCCATAACCAACGTTCCGCGTGGCTCTTTATCCATCAAGCTGTTCATTATTTTTTGAGAAGAAACCATTACAATTGAGTGAGAAATTCTAAGAAGACCGCTTTTGCCTTCTTTGCCTGTAGCCTCGATTAAAACTTTCCCACTGCACCCCTCACGAATGAAACAATCTTGAACATCTTCACTATTAACAGTGGAATGAAAGTCAAAGATGTTCCCCTCATTATCAATAAATAATATAAAATCTAGATTCAAAGTCTTCAATGATTCCGGAACAAGATTCGAGCTGATAAATTTTTCATTATGATCTTTCATAAATTGGAAAGATTCATCCCACCATGCCCAGTCACGACACGAACGACCTAGCTCTTCTACTGATTTCGATACCGCATAAAAAGCGCGATCAAAATTTTCTTCAACCAAAGACTTCTCGATCAGATACGAACTGTGCTTCATAAACTGAGAAATGCCGCCCCATGCTCCTAACAGCATAGTCGCACACATAAGCAGAACGCCAAGCATAGTCTTAGTTTTTAAACTAACCCTCATTCATAACTCCTTAGAATATGAAACGTTCCTACTCACGTACTAACTATACAAAAAAAAAGAAACCGGATTAATACCCGGTTTCTTTAATAACTGATTTATGTCGTGTTGTTCTTTTAAATTACGTCCCAAACTGGGCCTTGAGGAGTATCTTTAACCTCAACCCCAAGTTCTGTAAGAGCATCTCTGATCTTATCAGATTCAGCAAAATCTTTATTTTTTCTAGCATCTTGACGTGCAGCAACAAGCTCGTCCACTTTTGAAACTTCAATTCCTTTGCGTTCAAGCATGCAAAGCTTAAGCCCGGCTAGAAAAGTCTGAGGTTTTTCAGTGAAAATTCCTAAAACTCCGCCCCATTTCTTCATATCAGCAAGGATACGAATCCAAGCATCGCGGCCACCTTCACTTTTACGCCATGCCTTGTCTTCGGCAATGCGCCCGGCAAGACGGACAAGTGTGAAAATATACCCCATTGCTCCGGCAGTATTCACATCATCTTCCATAGCAGCATCCCAACCTTTTTCTGCATCCTCAAGCTCAGCAAGAACTTCGGCAGGCAAGGCAGCTTTGGACCATTTAGCCTTTTGAAGAGCTTCTTCCATCTGCTCCATGGCAGAATAGACGCGGCGAATACCTTTTTCAGCTTCTTCAAGAGCTTCGAATGAAAAATCAAGTGGACTGCGGTAATGCATTGTCAGCAAGAAATAACGTAATGTCTCAGGGAGAAATTTTGCAATAATATCTCTGATGGTAAAAAAGTTACCAAGAGATTTAGACATTTTTTCTGAATTAATCTGAACAAAGCCATTATGCACCCAGAAACGAGCCATAGGCTTTCCGGTCGCAGCTTCACTCTGAGCAATTTCATTTTCATGATGAGGAAAGCTCAAATCCTGCCCGCCACCATGAATATCAAAAGGAAGTGACAGATATTTTTCACTCATGGCTGAACATTCAAGATGCCAGCCGGGACGACCTTGTCCCCAAGGGCTTTCCCATGACGGTTCACCCGGTTTTGCAGCCTTCCAGAGAGCAAAATCAAGAGGATCTTTTTTTTCTTCACCCGGTTTAATGCGTGCTCCGGATTGCAAATCTTCAATATTTCTACCGGAAAGTTTGCCGTATCCTTCAAAAGAACGGACTTTGAAATATACATCACCGGAAGGAGTGGAATAAGCGTGCCCTTTATCAATGAGAGTTTGAGTCAGAGTCAACATTTCAGGGATATGTTCGGTACATTTCGGCTCAATATCGGCTCTGAGAATGTTAAGCTTATCCATATCCACATAAAACTCACCGATAAATTTTTCAGCAAGTTCAGCAGCAGTTACTCCGGATTCATTTGCGCGATTGATAATCTTATCATCAATATCGGTAAAATTACGTACAAATGTAACATCATACCCTTTGTAACGCAGGTAACGAACCAAAACATCGAAAACAACAGAGGAGCGGGCATGCCCTATATGGCAAAGATCATAAGCAGTAATACCGCAGGCATACAAACTAACCTTATTACCGTTAGAAGGAACAAATTCTTCTTTTTTACGTTCAAGTGTATTATAAAGGCGCATAGCCACTCCTTATTCTCTTTGCTGATCCTAAAATTTCAATTTATGTAATTGCCGATTAAAAACTTCAATCATAACTCATAAACATGCCGATCAGTTAGTTTGCGTTGACAGCTCGGTTGAAGCAGTAACCTCATATAAACTAAGCAGCTCCTCAAAACTGTTACCCATAAAAAGATAGAGAAGGGGAACAGATTTAGCAGGCTCAACCCGAACAACCAAGTGCTCGGGATTATCAATAAATTTTATCATTTCTCCATAAAAATCTTCGGCATAGCCATTTCCAAGACTTCTGGATTTTTGCATTTTGAGTTGAAGGTCTTCAAGCATCCCATCGCGGTATGCTGAAGGACTGATCTCCGCTGAAGAAGCAGAAGAATCAATCATTCTGGTAATCAGGGTGTTGTCATGCAAAACAACCCCTCCGTCTAAAACTTTAACTCCGATTAAACCGCTTAGCCCGAAGCTGTCCAGCTTAACATCACCAAGATTAAAGCCTACATCCAGCCTGCAAATGTCCTTACCGTCGAAGCAGAGTTTACGCACTGACATCCGTTTTGCTTCATCTTCATATATATAGTCGGCGGAGAGGTCAAAAGACAGAGTCTCGTAACCCATTTTACGAAAATCACGAGTGAGAGTCCCCATGCTCATAAAATCAACAGGAACTGTTACACCTCTGGCTTCTCCCACGAAAAAATATGGAAACTGGTGAGTATCATCAAATTTTTTAACTGAAAAGCTCTCTACCGAGCAAGTTCCGCCAAGAGCAAAGTCGCATTGAACATTCCAGACTTTTATACTGCGGTCAAACGGGTTGATCATAGCCCGCTCAAAATCAATATTTACAATACTTGAATATTTATCAGTGACTTCTCTTACTTTTTGCGCGGAATAATCTTGAAGTTTAAAATATCCTGCGACTCCGGCAATAACGATTACCGAGACACTCAAGATAAAAACTTTAAAATATGACTTTGTGCTCTTTCCGCTCATAATCTCAGCCTTTAATTACTCTCTTAAGACCGGTCACGGCAGCAACAGCTTTAATTCCTTTCTTTTCGCCGGTAAAGCCGAGCTTTTCTTCGGTGGTAGCTTTGACATTAACCTGAGATTTATCAAGCCCCATAAGTGAAGCAATATTCTTTTGAATAAGGTTCCTGTGAGGAGAAAGTTTTGGTATCTGGGCTATTACGGTCAAATCAACATGAACAATTTCTACTCCGGCCTCATCAGCCTTGGCGAGCACTTCTGTAACGATTATGCCGCTGGACATGTTTTCACAGGCAGCACTCGTATCAGGAAAATGAAATCCGATATCTCCGCCACCGAAAAGGCCTAATATCGCATCCGCAAGAGCGTGTAAAAGAACATCCCCGTCTGAGTGGGCGATAACTTCAGGTCCGCCGGGAATAGGAACCCCACCGATGACCATAGGTCTACCGGGACCGTACCTGTGTACGTCATATCCCCAGCCGACACAGGGAACAGGCTGAACCTTTTCTTCAAGCTTTGCCAAATCTTCGGGATTTGTGATCTTCACGTTTGTCTCCTCTCCGGCACAAATATGAACCTTAACTTTTGACATTTCGGCCCCGAGCATTTCAACCCCAAACATCTCAACCATAGACGCGTCATCCGTAACATCCCACTTATTCTCATCAGCCATCTTATGTGCGGCAATAAGAACAGGCAACGAGAAACCTTGCGGAGTCTGAACAGCTCGAAGATTAGATCTGACCAAAGTCTGTTTAACGATATCACCGTCAACTTCTTTAATCGTATCAGTTACTTCAACAGCCGGAATAACCGCGGGAAGTCCGTCTTTAAGCATATCTATAATATTGGAAACCAGAGGGCCGGAAGCAAAAGGACGAGCGGAATCATGAACCAGAACATGTTCACATCTGGCAGACAAAACGCTGAGTCCGTTAAAAACGGAATCCTGCCGTCTTGCTCCACCGGCTACAACCTTAAAAGGCAAGCCGAGTGAATCTGATCCGTCAAGTTCGGAGACAACTGTTTTCATTTCTTCAACCTGATCAGGCGGAAAAACAAAAACAATCCCTGAAATACGAGGTGTATTTGAAAAAGTAATGGCAGAATGCCAAAAGAGCGGAAAGCCCTTCCATAAAAGAAACTGTTTTTTAACCCCGCCGACAGATGCAGCAAGGCGTGTACCGCTGCCTGCGGCTAAAATAACAGCCCAGACTTCACCGGATGCGCTCATAAAAATACTCCCTTCAACCCACACTCTTCCCGCGACCGCAGGATAAAATCAAAATATGGCCAGGGGAAGAGTCAAAAAAAAAGATGGAGTCGGACTGTAAGCCGGGTCTTGTTCCCGATAAAAACCGGGATAATCATCATTCCTCTAGGACGCATGTTACCATACGCCTCAAGCAACCTACCCGAAAGCTTCAGCCGGGCCGGCCTCAAACGCTTCCCTATTTGGTCTTGCTCCGGACGGGGTTTACCTAGCCGACCATGTCACCATGGCCGCTGGTGGGCTCTTACTCCACCGTTTCACCCTTACTCCGGTGTATAAAACACCGGGGCGGTCTGTTTTCTGTGGCACTTTTCCCGGAATCACTTCCGCTGGGAGTTACCCAGCGTCCTGCCCTTCGGAGCCCGGACTTTCCTCCCCGGTTTTAAAACCGCGGCGATGATCCGTCCAACTCCATCAAAAAAAAGGGGAGCTAAACTCCCCTGTACTTTATTCAAATATCAAAACTTTATTATTTTTTAACAGCTTTTTTCGCCTTTGAAGCTCTTTTAGGCTTTTCAGGCTTAACTGGTTCAGGCTCAGGCTCACTAGGTATCCAGTAAGTCAAACGCTGACAGTTAGGGCAGCTGATAATCTGTTTTCCTTCTTGCAGGCTATTGTAAACCTGAGGAGGAATCATGATATTACACCCGGTACAAAAGGAATCAATAACGGGAACAATTACCGGATGAGCAAGGCGTGAACGGATAAATTCATATCTGCCGAGGATAGGCGCCGGTACAACCAGTCCGCACTTGCCTCTCTGCCTGTTCAGCTTATCAAGCTTGCTCTGAGCACTTGTAAGCTTAGCTTTAAGTCCAACACGTTTCTCGCCAAGCTCAACATTCAAAGCTTCGATCTTCGTATTGTTTTCTTCATACATTTCGTTCTGACGAGTTGTTTCTTCAAGAACGGTTATCTTTTCTTCTTCGCGCAATCTGTTGAGCTTTTCGAGGCTGTCCATTTCACGCATCATTGCATGATATTCTTTAGTTGTGCCAACCAGCATCAACTTACTTTTGCTCTTCTTAACTTTTACGCCGTCTTCTTCGATTTCAAATTCGAGCTTTTTCTGCTGCTCTTTAAGAAGGGCAAGTTTCTCTTCAAGCTGTTCTTTACGCTTTTCAAGCGAAGCATGACGAGATTCTAAAGCTGCCACATCCTTGGGAGCCTGGTCGATTTCTGCTTCAAGAAGAAGAATGTCATCATCAACCTTCTGCAAAACTACAAGCTGTTCTACCTGTTTTTCATACATTATGGGTCCCCTTTTGCGAATGATTCTTAAAAATCTACACCGCATCGATGTTCGGAAACTATGAGCCGGCTATGCTGGTCTGTCCCGTAATAAAAACACATTCTGGCTTCGTAAGGCCTATACGAAACCTTAATTTTTCTTGCGCTATAAAAGTCCTGCCGAGGACTTACAGACACCCTTCCCCAGCAAATGATATGCAAAAGGATTGTGCCCGTTAAAAAATTTTACTTCAATTCCGTTTTCTAACTTCTGCCCTAAAACCACAGAAAAGCGACGCATCATCTCCTCTTCAAGAGAAAAATGCCCCACATCGAGAACGGCTCCGACACTTTCCTGTGCCGGATGATATTTAACATCGCCGGTAATAAAAACATCCGCACCCTGTGCGAAAGCCTTATCCATAAACGATGACCCTGAACCCGGGCACATGGCAACTTTTCTGACTTTTTCAGGAGCAGGCCCGCAAAGAGCGACAACCTCACATCCCGTAGCCTGAGCTACCCGTTCTACAAAATCTTCAAAAGGCAGAGCAGATTCAAGATCACCTATGCAACCATACCCGAGAATTTCACCCGAATCATCTTTTGCAACAGGATCAAGAACCTTTAGTTCCGAAAGCTCAAGTTCACGCCCAAGCCATGAAACAACTCCCCGAAACTGCACATCAAGTGATGTGTGTGCGGCACAAAGAGTTACATCTGCGCAAAGCACCTGTTTCATCACATCGCGAAACCAGCCAAGCTCAGCAGGAAGTTTCTGATCTATAGCCAATGGATGATGCGTCAGAATAAAATCTGCGCCCCATTCCAAGGCATCAGAAATAACCTGCGGCAGAGGATCAAGAGCCACTGCCACCTTTCTGATTTCTTTCTCAGGTCCGGCAATCTGCACACCGCAGTTGTCCCACGATGCAGCAAAACCTGAGGGTGCAAGCGTTTCAATAAGACTGATGACATTCGATGTTTTCATAAAAACCACCGTACACTCTCGCGCCGTTACTAACAAATGCACTTTTAAGACGAAAAGGTCTCTCGCTTACAAATACCACAAAATATCAATTTCGAAGAAAAGAAGATGCTCCCTCGGGGCTACCCCCTGGGAGCACAACATCTTTCTAAAAAAGAAAGTCGTAAAATTCTGGATAGTTTTTGAGATGCATCCATATGATATTTTGATGGTGGGCCAACCAGGACTTGAACCTGGGACCATCCGGTTATGAGCCGGGGGCTCTACCAACTGAGCTATTGGCCCTTTTTCCCAAGAGAGGCGAGCTAAATAGCCCAACTTTGACAACCTTGTCAAGTGTTCAGAAAAATTAAACCAACAAAAAACGTAATAACTACCTAACACAATTACTCAAAGACTTAAACAAGAGACTGTCTATTCAACCTCATTCTCTCTGATAAAGCGGATGACAGAGGTAGTAGAATATCCGGGAAGCAAGGGAAGACTAAGCACAACGCCGCCCCGTCCCTCAACGACATCCCGCCCTACGATATTATCAACAGTCCAGTCGCCGCCTTTAACAAGAACATCAGGCTGAACTTTTTTAATTAATTCATAGGGAGTATCTTCGTCAAAAACTATTACAAAATCAAGGCTGGCAAGCCCGGCTAGAACAAAAGCCCTTTGCTGCTGAGAAACAACGGGCCTTTTTTCACCTTTAATGGAATGTACAGATTGGTCACTGTTCAGCCCCAAAACAAGGATATCACCTTGCGCTTTTGCCCGTGCAAGCAGGTCAACATGCCCGGCATGAAGAATATCAAAACACCCGTTGGTGAAAACTATTTTTTGATCCGCACCGATGTTTGATCTAATCTTTTCAAACTCATCAACAGAGAGTATCTTCGGGCTGTTAAGATCAATATTTAATTTTTCCGGCAATGCCATATCTCCAATTTACTTCTAAAAAATATAAATTCAGTTTTAATGCGTAAAAAAGCAAGCTCTCAAGAACACAGATAATAATCAGCTTAACAAAGTTGGCAAGGAGAATTTTTTGTGAATATCAAAAACAAATCTCTCATTTTAATTATCACAGCTATCCCGTTCTACCTTAACGACTTTTCAAATATTTTTATTCAAGCAGAATTGCCGTGGCTTCTCATCGATTATTCGCTTAAATTAATCCCGCTGGGTTTCATTTTCTACATGGTCGGAAAGAAAATTCTGAACCTGAAAGACCTCGGTTTAATACCCCTTTCACCAATCAAATTTATTTTATGGACCATAGGAATTACACTTCTGGGACTTTGCCTTGATGAACCGGGATTTGCACTCTGGAACAAAATACTGCCATCCTTCAAACTTGGAACAATCCCCATAGGCGCGGATTCAACGCTATACACGTTTGATATGACAGTTGGCCTCATGCTTGTAGCAATTGCAGAGGAAATAATCTTTCGTGGACTGACATTCACTGTGCTAAAAGAAAAAGGGGTTTCACCCGCCGCAATATTCATAATTTCCGGCATCGCCTTCGGTTTGATCCATTGGTCCGCCGGACCTGTTGCAGTTGTTGCCACAGCCCTTACAGGTTCAGGACTTATGATCTGCATGTGGAAAACAAAATCAATTCTGCCGACCATCGTTGCTCATTATATTATAAACTACTTGTCCTTTTCAGGGCAGGCTTCGAACTTCTGGGGAATATAAATGTACAAAATCTTCCTTGCTGCAATTCTACTTTTATTAATTACTGCCCGAACCGGATTATGTGAAGATTACTGCAACCAGATAATAGATTCAGACCTTTATCACCTTTGCAATAAAGAACCTGAATTTATTAAAAATAAGGACTTACGCTATCTGGCAAAAGGACAGTGTAACTTAATAGAAAATGAAAATATGTATTATTACTGCACAGGGGAAAATGATCAAATCATAGATCGTAACTGGCGGGCGCTTGCGGACGGGAATTGTCACTTAATTTCAGAGGATCAAAACTTATATTACTATTGTAAGAAAATAAAAAAATAAAACCCCCGATAACAGCCTTTGCCATTACCGGGGTCATCAAAACCATTTCTGCTTTAAAACTATTTCTTAGGCTGTAAATTCTCAGAAGAACCGAGAACAATAAGTTCCACCCAGTCGAGGGCGAAGTTAAGACATTCTTCCTCATCGCTGAGGATAGCAGCCTGTCTTTCTTCCGAGACTTCAAGTCTAGCAAATACATTCATATCTCTTACAAAATTCGTAAAATTATCAACCTGATACAGTGCAAGAAAAACCATATTCAGTTTTTTATCATCAAGAACAATTCCGGCCTTGCGAGCACGGGTCATGATGCGCATGTAGCGGTCATTGACTCCGTTGTAGTCTTCAAGACCTTGATCTTTCAACCATTCTTCGCTGGTCCATTCTTTTTCTTCTTCAAACCCGCGACAGTGTGGTTCCTTTACAATAAAAAACTGCTCGATCATCTCGCCTTCTTCACCCATTCTGGAAGCCCTGCCCAGCGGATAAGTACGGCAAGCACCGGGTCTGTTCGGATAAACAGAACAGCCTTCATCACGCACAAAAGGACAACTGCGCTTTGAATTATCCAGCATACGGAGCTTCGTCATGGGGAAACCGATACCGGGAGTACGGCTGATGTCTACGTGGTTATGAATAAATTTTTTGCTGTCGTGACCAAGTTCCTTACGCAATCTGAGCACATCATACGGAGTGAGCATCAGGTTCAAGTCGCCGCAACAGGCGTTGAAACAAGAAATTCCGGGATGACATGAAAAAGCAAAAGTTTTGCCAGCTTCAAGTTCTGGCAAATTATTCAAAAAATCTTGGGTATTATCGTGATCAGACATTATTCCTCCGTATCGGATTCAGGCGACAGGCTTTCTAAAAAGCCATTTTCAGCCAGATATTTAATCTTTTTCTCAAGGTCACGCTGAAGAAGCCTTTCTTCATCAGCCATAATTCCCAATATTTCACTTCGTGGATGCATGGCCTGCATTTTATATTTATTACCAAGTGCATTTCCTTCCTGCATAACGGAAACACGGCTTGCCGCGCCGGTATTCTTCCGATGCAGTATACGAAGATGCCCTTGATACACGGCAAACTCGCCTTTAAGACAGTTTCGCAGATCGTGTTCCATATCATCGTATTGAGACGGAGAAAGGAACAGGGAAAAGCCCCCGTTGTCAAGAAGCTTCTCGGTTCTGAACATGTGGCAGCACCCCGTGACGGAAGCACAGGGACGCATGTAATCGAAATATCCACCATCAAGCACTTGGTGGTGAAGATCGGAAACTTTAAAAGGATTAGGAGCAATTCTGGTCAAATCAACTTCCGGCCCGGCTCCTTCCTCTCCCGGCGGCTGAATAAGATGCAAATCAACGGACTGCATCACTGCAGGCGAAATATAATCAACAACCTTGCAACCCCAGACTCCGGCATCAGGATATTCCTGAACAGCGGACCCGAGACGCATAAGCCAGTCCGGTTGAACTTCCACATCATCATCAAGATAAACCGCAAAATCGCATTCTTTAACTTCCGGCACATTCATCAGCCAGTTCCGCGCAGCAGCGGCACCGACATTAACAGGCAGATCAATACGGACCATCCGGTCCCCGAATTCCTGTTGCCAACGATCAAGAACTTCAGCAGTGGAATCGCTTGAACCGTTATCAAGCATAAAAATTTTGGCATCATTTAATTCAGAGCGATGCAAAGACCCAAGGGTTGCATCCAGCTCCTCAAATTTATTGAAAGAATATAAAAGTATTGCAACACTGCCGGCAAGCTGATCCTTTTGAACATCTAAACCGCGCACCAGATCATGCAGACGTAAAGTCTCGGAGCTTCGCCAAGGCTGAACCTGCACAGAGCCGGAAAGAAGGCTCACGGCAGATTCCCGGTCATCAAGCGCCAAAGCAACGGAAGCCGCTAAGTTTGCAAAATTTTCAATGCCGAAGGACTCGGAAGCGGAACGCAAGGACTTGAAAGATTGAACATTATCCCCGGACATAAAAAGAAAAAAGGATTTAGCCGCATTAACAGCAGGCATAAGTTCAGGACTGAATTCTGCGGAAAGTAATTTTACACCAAATTCAAAATCTGAATTGGCACCGGCATAAATAAGGCCCTGTTGAATCCAGAATAAATTACGCGGTTCTTTCTCAATACAGGAAAGAATGTAAGAGCTGATTTTCCGGGTGTCTCGCTTGGAAGTGATTCGTAAAAAATAAGAAATATTATCCGGTCGTATCCAATTTTCACCGACGGCTGAAATGCATCGGGCGACAGACAGCGGAAAAAAAGAAACAAGCGTTTCAATATTTAAAAGCTGCTGCGCAGTATTACCGTCAAAAGGATTCGCCGCATATGCCGCGAGCAGGATTTCAACCGCAAGCTGTGGATCTGATTCCAGACACCGCATTCCGGTTTCTAATAAATGCTTTCCACCGACTGAGCCTAAAAGCAATTTCGGACGGACGGAACCGTCTATTCCGGCCCAATAATTTTCAATAGCGGATGCTTCCATTACTAATGCCACTCCTCACTTGTTACGAACTGCCGCACGCTGACCATAAAGGCATACAGCACGCATCATAAAAGTGTCAAAACAGCTTTAAACCGAACCTACTCTTCCATAATAGCGTCAATATCAAGAGGTTCGGTCTTCGGATCATCCTTAGTGTAAGAACTGTAAACACCGAGTAGAGCGCGTGACTTTGCAGAGTTACTCATAAGGATTCTGACGATTTTACGATTCAGTCTGCCCATATTTTTGCGAAGGTCGCCATCATCTATCAATTTCTTAATTGCATCAGAAATGGCTGAAACATCTTCGACAGGACACATAAAACCATTCACCCCGTCACGAATAAGCTCAGAAGTACCTCCGGCATCAGTACACACCGTGGCAAGTCCTGCGTCAAAAGCTTCAATAAGCGTATTCGGCATTGATTCCTGACGGGAACTCATGACGTAAATATGGGAAGTAGCGAGTAAACGAACCGTATCGTCATGACTGACGTAGCCCGGACATTCAATGCGCTCAAGCGTCGCAGGCGAAACAATATCTTTATAAGCTGAAAGATCTTCCAGACCGACAGCAATAAAACGCACACCCTCGCACGAATCCTGTGAAAGGAGATTATCAACAGCTTTGATGAAAACGTCAGGCCCTTTTGCATACCCTGAATTGCCTACATAGATAACAGATGTAGCAACGGAACGACGAGGCTTACGCCCTCCTCCGGCAAAGGAGTTGTACACAACATGCGCCCTTTTGGACGGAACTCCATGCTTCAAAAGCACATCACGGCATTTAACGGAATTACAAATATATCCGTTGCCTATCATTGAAAAAAGAGGAGCGAGCGGATTCGGCTTATAAATTACGCCCCGATTAAAAAAGAGTTTGAACTTCTTCCTTCCGAACAGAGACAACCCTTTTGCAATACACGCAATTTTAACAGCCCGATTATGATAAGTGTGAACGACATCTATATTCTTTTCAGAAATAAGATCAGAAAGGAAATTCGCCGCTGTAAACAGATTCTTAAAGTCATCCAGTACAACAACTTCGGCTCCGATGCCTTCCAGTTCCGCAATAAGAGCGGACTCTGGCGGCAACACTGCCACAACTTCCATACCTGCCGAGCGCATTGCTTTGGCACTATTGATAAGCTGCCTGCTGCCGCCGGAAAGTTTCCCGGTATCAGTGATATATAAAACCCGGCCGATGTCGTTTTTCTTGCTGAAAAATTTAAAACATCCCACCGCAACCGCTTCGTTCGAATACATGAGAAGACGTTTGCGAATCCACGCAGCGTCCTTACTTGATCCGACACCTATGCGGTTAATGCGCATAGGATCAGTTCCGAGCATGTTAGCGGATCTTTCCAGCGTAAAAGTTCCTTCAAAACCGCAGGCTGAAGCTTCCTGCATGGAAAGAGAATCAAAGTGTCCCCAAGGCCAGCAAAAAAATTGACGCTTTGCCCCGTTTATTTCTTTAATTTTTTCCATACAACGGCTGAAATCTTCTCGACAGAACTGTCTTCTTTCCTCATCAGTACGCTTTTTGAAAAGCACACGCCCTTTACGGAAAATAGGCCAGAAACCATTGTACGCAAAAGCACTGCCATTATCAAAAACAGAAAGTTTTGGATTAAATCTGCGATAAATGCCCCAAGTGGACCAATGGGAATCAGCAGAAAAATTACCGCGGGACCGGAAATCTTTAAAGCATCCCTGATGATTGCAGGTATGAGCATAAACTTCCATTCCCTTGTCGTGGACAAGAGATTTAAGTTCAGCTTCATTCATGAATTGTGAGGTGTCTTTTTCGGATAAGGCTTTGATGAAAGCTTCGCGCATAGGCAGGATTTCAGGAACATCCGATTTTAATCGAATTTTTCCCTCACCGATAAAATCACTGACAGCAAAAAAGACTCCGGTCATTCCACGCTCTTCGAGCATAGGAACAACATTCAGCCAATTACTGATATGACAGTCATCAAAAGTAAGAACTACATATTTTTTATCGAGCTTACGCCGACCCAAACATATGTCATACAGGTGACTCGCACTGATAGTTTTAAATCCCATCTCAACAATAGTATCGAGATGAGCAGCAAAGGTTTCAGGCGAATGACCGTCTTCTTCGCAGACGGCATGATAACAAAAAACAGGTATACTCTTACCAAACATGAGCTTCTCCGGACGCTTCAATTAAGAATCCCCCCTGCAAACAACAAACACAAGGGGGAGGAAATCAATTACATCTGCAACCGGAAGGTATCCGTTGACAACTTCCGCTCAAGGCGTCTTGCCACGATGCTCATCATGTAGCAACAGATAAAATACAAAGCTGCCACGGTTGTGTATATCTCAAAAGGATAAATCATAAGCCTGTTATTAAGCCCCTGTGCGACAAAAGTAAGCTCAAGGACTCCGATAACAAAGGCCAGAGAGGAATCTTTAAAAATCGCAATAAACTGTCCGACAATAGCGGGAAGCATCTGTTTCAGGGCTTGTGGAAGAATAATTTTACGCATGGCCTGAAGATAGGTCAGCCCGGTACTCACGGCTGCTTCAAGCTGCCCCGGAGGAATATTCTGAATACCGCTTCGCACAATTTCAGCAAGATAAGCGCCGGTAAAAACAGTCAGAGCAATGGTAGCACTCCAGAAAACATTCAAAAATGTTCCGGTCAAAATGGGAATAAAGAAATAAATCCAGAAGATAACCATGATCAGCGGGTTACCGCGGATAAGTTCAATATAAAGGGTGCTGGGTATAAAAAACAATTTATTCTTGGAAGTTCTGCCGACCCCAACAATAAGCCCAATAAAGAAACTTACTGAAATCGCTATGACAGACATAAGGATCGAGAAGGATAATCCGCCGAGTCCCCACAAAACTTCGTTAGGACCGCCGCTAGGAAATCTCCAGTAAATGAGCGTTCCGAGATTGTCCCATATAACCTGAAAATTAAATCCGGATAAACCGACTCCCGCCATAACAACTACAAATAACAAAAATGAAACGAAAGTAGCTTTCCATACCAGAGAGAAAATTTTCTTAATTTTATTCAACAAAGCCTTTCTGGCAGCCTGAGCACGGGTAAGATTAAAATCTTCTGAACGTCTGCGGAAACAACAACTGCTGAGCGCGGACAATAAGGAAAGAGGAGCCAGAAAAGGCCAGAAAAAAATATCAGCAAAAGCGTGACCGATTGTTTTATCTTTTTTAGGAATAATTTGAAGCTTAAGATTCACCAGATTCAAAATTCCGGCAATAATCAGCGAAAGTGAAAGATACACAATCGTTGCCGCAGTAGTCGCTTCAAAACCTTTAAATGTAAGGGATTCTATCTGCTGAGAAGCCCAGCAAAGCTCTGTAACACCAACAACCATAGCAAGCGATGAGTTCTTCATATTGTTTAAGAACTCACTGCCGAGCGGAGGAATAATAGCTCTGAAAGCCAGAGGAAGAACGATCTTGCTAAGGGTCTGGAACGGCGTAAGGCCGGATGAATATGATGCTTCCAGAAGCCCTTTTGGAATGGACTGAATACCCGCGCGAATAACTTCAGCCATAAAAGCACTGGTGTATATGCCGAGAGCAAGAGTCGCCGCGACCATTTCATAATTATAATCGAAAAGTTTATTACGCAATTCTTCCGGCAGTCCCATGGGAAGAGCAAAATACCAAAAGAAAAGTTGAATCAAAAGCGGTGTATTTCTAAAAAACTCAACATAAGCGGAAGCGAACCAATTCACAGGCTTAAATTGTGACAGTCGGCCTAAACCGAACAAAACACCCAGTCCCAACGCAATTCCCGAACTGATAAGGGAGATGGTTATGGTGTTTCCCAGTCCGGTGATGAGCATGTCGCCCAGCACAACGCCATAAGACGCATCCTTTTTATAAAGAACACTCCAGTCAAATTTATAGCCGAAGTCAAAAACCCAGCCGAAATAATAAACCAGCAGAGCTGTCAGTGTTGCAAGACACAGGTACTGCACCCAAGCTTTTTCAAGATAACGATTAATCATTGCTGAATTTTCTCATTGATTCGATTTTTTAAAAAAATGGCGGGACCGATAACTTGTATCGGTCCCGTCTGATCTCGCGATTAAGTGAGATTTATGTGTCCGCTAAGGCCACATTTCAATTTTATCAGTCATAGGGAAATAATATTTGGTGTCAGGACCGTACCATTTGTCATAGATTTTCTGGTAAGTTCCGTCGTTCCACATATCCTGCAAAGTGAAGTTAACTGAATCACGCCATTTGGAATCATCTTCAGGAAGACCGATACCGTAAGGCTCGTTGGAGAAGAATTCACCTACAAGTTCAAACTTGCCGGGAATCTGTGCAGCATAGCCGAGCAGAATGGTGGAGTCAGTAGACCATGCGTCAACACGACCCATCTGCAAAGCCTGGAAACACTCAGATTCTTTCTGGAAAGAAATAACTTTAGGAGCTGGATCGCCAAGTTTTTTGAGTGCTGCAACAACGTTCAGCTCAGAAGTTGTACCCTGCATGGTAGCAACTCTTTTGCCTACGAAATCTTTAAGAGTGCTGAACTTGCCTTTAGGAGCAAGCATTTTCTGTCCGTCGAAAAAGTAAGTAATGGAAAAATCGATGGAATTGTCGCGTGAGCGTTTGTGGGTCATGTTGGAAAGAGACATGTCGATACGGCCCTGCTGCAGGAATCCGATACGAGTCTTGTTGTTAACAGGAACCATTTCAAGCTTAAGACCCATTTTGTCTGCAATAGCCTTAGCGATATCAACGTCAAATCCAACCCATTCTTTCTTTGCATTGTAGAAAGCTCCGGGGATGGAGTCTGTCATGATACCGGCACGAACAACTTTATCTTTCATTACCTGATCGTAAGTTGCTCCGGCAAAAGCAGAAGCCGCAAAAGCCAAAACCAGAGAAGCCGCAAGGGCCATAATCATCAATCTTTTCATTTTTTCCTCCAGATATAAAAATAAAAAAACAAAAAAAGAGCGGCTTCCCCTACAAGAGGAAACCGCTTTCAGCTAATGTGAGAGAATCTTACTTAGGAACAATTTAGAACGTTCATGCTGCGGATTGTTAAAAAATTCATCCGGAGTATTCTGTTCTATGAGAGCGCCTTCGTCCATAAATATAACCCTGTCCGCAACTTCACGGGCAAAACCCATTTCATGCGTAACACAAACCATGGTCATGCCCTCACGGGCAAGAGCCTTCATAACGTCCAGAACTTCATTAATCATTTCAGGATCAAGGGCAGAAGTAGGCTCATCAAAAAGCATAATATTAGGATGCATGGCAAGACCGCGTGCAATAGCCACACGCTGCTGCTGTCCACCGGAAAGCTGTGCAGGATAATCGCTGGCTTTATCTGGAATATTGACCTTGGACAGCAATTCCATAGCAAGATCTTCTGCATCCTTGCGTTTCATATTGCGCACCATGGTCGGCGCTAACATTATATTTTCTAAAACAGTCATATGCGGGTACAAGTTGAACGACTGAAAAACAAACCCGATCTCTGCACGAAGCAAAGGAAGGTTTACTCTCGGTCCGTTGACATCAATCCCTTCTACAATAATCTCGCCTTCCTGAATCGGCTCGAGACGATTAATGCAGCGGATCATGGTACTTTTACCAGACCCTGAAGGACCACAGACAACAACGACTTCACCCTGCTTAATATGAATATTTAAATCACGCAGGGCGTGATACTCACCATAGTATTTATTAACATTATTAAACTTTATCACTTTTGTATAAACCCGTTGTATATTTTATTCTTTAAAAGAGCTTGAGCAATTATCAAATGGACAAAAATTCGGCAAGCCCTCTCCATTTTTAGCTTAAAGCTCTGCTTTTGACGTTTTTAGGAATTATTTCACGCAAAAAATACTGAATAATCAAAAGATGCCTAACTTTTTACTTAAACCATCATTTCTGACAAATTTGTTCATTTCGAAAAAAGAAATTTAATTACATTTTTTTACGTTTTCTTTAAAATACTTCATCACAATAGGCATGATGGCTATGTTTTTTACTGTAAACAAGAGACGTTAGCCTCTTCAGATATCTCTTTGCCACTGTTTTCGGCTCACTTTTTATTCATGTCTATAATATAATGGAGTTGAAAAGGTTGCCAGTTACGGATATGAGTTCAAACATGCCTGATAATACTTTACTATTCATCGCCGAACCACAATCCGTGACTTCCGTCTTCTCTCCACTAAAAGAAGCGGGGTTTCAGGCTGGACTTGCTGACAACCTCGCAGGCGCAATAAATTTTATAAAAAAATCAAAACCGTGCCTGATTTTCACCAGACCGGTTATGCAGGGATATTCAGCTCAGGCCCTTTTGGCAGAAGCAGTCAATATTGAGAATTTTCCTCCTGTAATTATTTTTTCCCGTAACGGTTCTGCGGATGAAGCTCAGAAATTTTTAGAACTGGGAGCACGCGACTACTGGCTTGAGCCTCTTTCATGGGAAAAAATCAAGCTGATGCTCCCTGAAAAAAAACATCCGGCCCAATTGCCTGACGAAATTGTCCCTCCCGCAAAAAGCGGCTCACAGGGAACTCAAGGCCGTTATCAGGTTATCGGAAACCATCCGGCAATGCAGCGGGTCCTCGGCCTTGCCAAACAAGTCGCTAAATCAAAAGCAACGGTTCTTATTTCCGGCGAATCCGGAACCGGTAAAGAAATGTTCGCCAGATTTTTGCATCATCATTCAGACCGAAGCGACCGTGCATTTGTTGCAATCAACTGCGCAGCCCTTCCCGAACATCTCTTGGAATCTGAACTTTTCGGACACGAAAAAGGTTCCTTCACCGGAGCAATAAGCCGAAAGCTGGGTAAATTTGAACTGGCTTCAGGCGGAACAATACTTCTTGATGAAATAACTGAAATGGAACTAGGCCTTCAAGCCAAACTTCTAAGAGTTTTACAAGAAGGTGAAATTGACCGTGTAGGCGGAGTAGAAACGGTAAAGGTGGATGTAAGGGTTCTTGCCACTACCAACCGCAATATTGAAGGCGCAGTAAAAGAAGGATCTTTCAGGCAGGACCTTTTTTACAGATTAAATGTTATCCCGCTGAAACTTCCGGCCCTTGCCCAGCGCGGCGACGACATAATGCTGCTTGCAAAATTTTTCGTTGAAAAATACTGCCGGGAATATGGACTCACTCCGCTTGCTTTTTCAGATGAATCTGTGAAGTGGCTCCTTGGATATGAATGGCCCGGTAATGTACGTGAACTGCAAAACCTTATGGAACGAGCCGTTCTCCTCTCTGGAGCCGGACCTATTGCATCAAAACACTTTCTGAATGACCCGGACGCATGGATGCCGGAAGACTCATTCCAACCGATATCTGAATCCTCAGAACCGGGAGCATCTGCCACCGGATCAGAGCAGACAGCAAACACGGCGATGCCCGTCGGGGGGTCAGCGCATTCAGGAGTTGTGACTATTTCAGAAATGGAAAAACAGCTCATAATACGAAGTCTGGATCAAACCAGCGGAAACAGAACCAAAGCTGCCGACCTGCTCGGGATTTCAGTCCGCACACTGCGAAACAAGCTGAACGACTACAAGAAAACAGGGCTCAATCTCTAAAAACTACGCAGCCTTACAAATAAGAAAACGGTCCACCTGCATATTGAGCAGATGGACCGTTTTTATTTTTATAAGATAAAACAGGATTAACTATTCAGGCTTAATGACTTCAAGTCCGCCCATGTAAGGTTTCAAAGCGTCAGGTATTAAAATAGTTCCGTCTTTCTGCTGGTAGTTTTCAACCACTGCAACAAAAGTACGCCCTACAGCAAGTCCCGACCCGTTTAATGTATGTACATACTGTGCTTTTTTGGAATCTTTGGGCTTAAACTTAATATTTGCTCTGCGGGCCTGAAAATCACCGCAGTTTGAACAAGACGAAATCTCACGATATTTATCCTGACCGGGAAGCCAGACTTCGAGATCATAAGTTTTCTTTGCACCGAATCCTATATCTCCAGTACAAATAGTTATTACTCTATAGTGAATATTAAGACGTTTAAGAATCTCTTCTGCGTGAGAAGTCATCAATTCAAGCTCTTCAAAAGATTTATCAGGATGTGCAAAGCGAACCATTTCAACTTTATGGAACTGGTGCTGACGAATTAGCCCTTTTGTATCTTTACCGTACGACCCGGCTTCTGATCTGAAACAAGGAGTAGGTGCGCAGTAGGCAACCGACAATTCAGATTCATCTAAGATTTCATCTCTATGAAGATTAGTGAGAGGCACTTCCGCTGTAGGAATCAAAAAGTATTCTGAATTTTCAAGCTTGAACAGATCTTCCGCAAATTTGGGAAGCTGCCCTGTTCCGTAAAGAGAATCACGGTTAACAATATATGGAGGAATTATTTCAATGTAACCGTGCTCCATAGTCTGAATATCGACCATAAGAGATGTCAAAGCTCTTTCAAGCCTTGCACCCCATTTACGCAGAACGGCAAAACGCGCCCCGGTAAGCTTTGCGGCACGTTCAAAATCAACTCCGCCAAGCTCAACAGCAAGATCCCAATGCTCACGCGGTTCAAAATCGAGCACAGGCTTTTCGCCCCACACCCTTATGACGGGGTTATCATCTTCACTCGCTCCCACAGGAACGGATTCGTCGGGAATATTAGGAACAGATACAAGCCAGTCATGTTCTGCGACTTCAATATCTTTTAAATCTTCATCGAGAGCCTTGATTTTGCCGGCAAGTTCACCCATGCGGGCAATAATTCCATCAGCATTTCCGCCTTCGCGTTTAATCTTGGCAATATCAGCGGAAGTGGTGTTGCGCTCAGCTTTCAGGACTTCTACTTCCTGAACAAGCTCTCTGCGACGGCCATCAAGCTCATTGAACTCTTCAACGTCCAGCTTGGAATTTCTGTTTTTCAGACTTTCGCGGACAACATCCAAATTATTACGAACAAATTTTAAATCGAGCATTTAGTTCTCCTCATATTCTCCCCATATTGGTCATTGCCTTTGCTGTAACCAATGTCAGCACAGTAATAAAGGGGATTTTTTAAACATCGGCGGAAAAACCCAACCTACAAATCATCAATGCCCATAAGTTTATTGTCATGAACACACCATATATTAACACAAAGCCCGATAAACAGAAGTAATGACATTAAACTTCCTGACCAGCAGGCAACTAATACAAAAATAAACCCGGCAACAAGCCCGAAAACCTGAAATCCCTTTTTCCATCCCCAAGGCTTAGCAATCCATGATCTTTCCGTTTCAAGGATTTTTTCAATATAGGTAAAGGGAGGCGTAGGATCGGGAAGTTTTATCAATGATCCCCACAAGCCGGCCATTGAAATTAAAAAAATAAAAAAAGATCGATGCCACAAGGCCAGAAGAAAAACACCGAACCCGAGAACTCCAAGTATCCAGTTCCAATGGCTCTGATGTCTCTGCCAATAAAAATTTATATGTTTTCTAAAATTCATTTGTTTATTATAATATCAAGGTTAACCATTTTACTACAAAATAATAAATGATTCACAGCACAACTCTCTGATAAGTATGCCCTATCACTTTCTCTGGCAAGCTCAGCATTAGATATAAAACAAACTAAATTAAATTGACTATCTGTGTTATCGTAAAGACTCACACTCCAACTTGCTACGCATTTAGGAGGGAATTAGGCCATGCGTTATTTAGCGATACTCATTATTTTTAATTTGCTCTTAGCAGTGCCGGCGGCAAATGCAGAAAACAAAACCCTGACATTCACAACGGGAGATGACAGGGATGACGCTCGCACCAAAGCAATGAAAGAACTGCTGACAACTTGTTTCAATCGCATGAATATAAAAATTAATATTATCCCCATGCCATCTGAACGCTCACTATATAATGCAAATGCCGGGACTCAAGATGGCAACTTTCTACGGACTGAAGGAATTTCAAAATCCTACCCTAATTTAATCATGGTTCCAGAGCCTTTTTATGTAAACACGATCGTAGCCTTTTCACACAATAAAAATATCAAAATAGACGGATGGAAAAGTTTACTTCCTTATCGCGTAGTCTGGGTTAAGGGCTGGAAAAATTGTGATCGTGAGCTGAGTAAGGCTAAAAGCGTAACCAGAGTCAGGAGTGAAAAAGCGCTATTTTTATTCTTGGCAAAAGAACGGGCTGACGTAGGTGTTTTTGGCCTGAGTACTGGATCAGCAATGCTTAAAAAATTAGGCATCACTAATGTATACCCTTTATCTCCCGCAATACTTTTAAGTAATTTATACCTTTACATTCATATAAAGCATATCTCCTTAATCCCTCAGATAGTAAAAACGCTTCAAGAAATGAAGTATGACGGGACATACGAAAAGATCACAAATAAATACAAATCCATAAAGCCGACTGAATAGCTGAAATCCCCCACCTATATCTTTCCCTCTTCAAATATCATTAAATTAAGTATAGAGTTCCTGCATGATAAATACAGTACCCTCAATCGGAAATATCCTTATTGATAAAAAGTGGACCATGGCAACGGCTGAATCATGCACCGGAGGTCTGGTTTCAGCGACTCTTACAGACTTTTCCGGAAGCTCATCCTGGTTCTCAGGAGCCATCGTAGCCTATTCAAACGAAGTCAAAATAGCCCTTCTAAACGTCCCTGAAGCAATCATAATAGAACACGGAGCAGTCAGCGAACCGACAGTCAGAGCTATGGCTGAGGGAGTCTGCACAGCGCTTAGCACAAACGTAGGAGTATCTCTTTCAGGTGTTGCCGGACCGACCGGCGGAACCCCGGAAAAACCTGTCGGTACGGTATGGATGGGCTGGCATGTTAACGGAACCACCTATTCAGAAAAATTTCTTTTTCCCGGAGATCGTATAAGTGTTAAGCAGCAAAGCCTGCATAAAATACTGGAAAGACTCCTCGAAATTCTCAAAACCAGCTGAACCGGGAACTTTCAATGACAAGAATATTCTCCATACTGCTACTGCTCATTCTCACTCCCGGAACATGTCTGGCTTACACCTCAAACAATCTGTATAAACAGCTAGACCTCTACGGGGATGCCGACAAACGGAAAATCGGTTTTATGAACCAATTCCGCGAATCATGGGCGGAAGTGCAGAATGCAACAGGCCCGCTGGTCATAGATGGAGATGTGCTCGGTTACTGGCAGGGCTATGCAGATTCAAAAATTTCCGGGGACAAGAAGGAAGGCAGAGACTACGGAGGATTCAAAGCTCGTCTCAGACTCAATTGGAAACCTGTTGAAGATGGACAACTATTCATACAGCTGCAAGGCGGACAAGCCGATACAGGCAGCAACCCGTCAAGCCGGGGAATGGTTGCCACACCTCTAAACTCGCTCGCCTCACGTACAACAGCAGGTGGACAGGCTTCTATTTCAGATGTCCTGTACACTCATCATTTTGCAAAAGATAAATTTTTCGTAACTCTAGGTTGGAGTGAACCTGAATCTTTTCTTGATGCCAACCGTTTTGCCGGAAACGGACGAACACAATTCACCAATACGATATTCAACAACGAACCTATTTTTGACTTAGTTGATGAAAACCATCCTATCATTGCTGCGGGCTACAGCCCTGTTGAAGAATTCAAATTCACATTCCTTGCCCAATCCATCAGCAGATCAGCTTTGCCACGAGATCAGCAAAAACAAGGATTTGATGACCTGTTAGACGACCCTTTTTTAGGCGGGCAACTGACCTACTCTCCATCATTTGGCAATTTACCGGGCAACTATCGTCTTTTCGGTTGGACCAATACATATAAACAAACTCGCCTTGATGGAAACGGCGACTCTGCAAACTGGGGATTCGCCTTCAACATGGACCAGAATCTGACCAAAGACTTCGGTATATTTGCGAGAGTAGGGAAGGGCAACAGCGCTGTAAACAACATCACATGGAGTTGGTCACTCGGCACGAACTGGCAAGCGTGTATTCCGGGCAGAGATGAAGATGTGTGGGGAGTTGCAGCCGGCGGCGTGCAGGGAAACAAACACACCGCAAATAAGGATATGGAATTCCATTATGAAACATTCTACCAGATCAAAATCAGCAACAATTTCTCGATTGTTCCGGATTTAACTTATGTATCGAACTCTCTGGCAAATAATGGTAATGATGATATTGTGTTCGGAATGTTGAAATTTTTCTTCTCTTTTTCCACACCCTGATCATAACTTTATTAAAAGGCTGTAATTATATGCAAAAGATACGAACATTTATTGCACATCCCGTTCCGGAAGAATGGAAAAATGCGTTTTTAGAAAACGCTGAAGAGTTAAATCAAAACTTGCAGTCCAAAATAGCATGGGTAAAACCTGAAAACATACATTTCACCTTGAAATTTATCGGAGAGATCTCAGAAGAGTCTGTTCCACAAATAGATTCCGCGCTAAAAGAAATTCCATTTAAACCGTTTGAAATAAGTGCCGGTCCGGGCGGCTTTTTTCCTGACCCGCTAAATCCGCGCATTATCTGGATTGGTTTAACGAATGGATCCAAAGAAATATGTGACAATGCCATCACAATAGACAATAAGCTTGCAGAACTTGGCTTCGAAAAGAATACCAAGCCCTATCACGCTCATCTAACGCTGGGCAGAGTAAAAAAACGGGCAAAAGATAATTGGGCGGATCTTGCGGAAAAAATCAGCCGGATTCCCCTTCCTGTGTGCACTGTAACAGAATTTGCCCTGTATCAAAGCACACTGACGCCTTCAGGCCCAATCTACACAAAACTTAAGGCGTACAAAGGGCGCGACTAAGATCCATATACAAGGGCTACGAGTTCAATTTTACGTGATAGTAATTTCTGCCACGCTGAACTTTCATAAGAACATTGCCGTTAAGACGATAGCGCAGGAAAGAATCAAGAAAATCCTGCTGTGTATTAATGCGCCTGTTCCCTATCTGATGAATTTTATCACCGGGCTTGAGACCGAGCTTTGCGGCAGGACTATTCTTTTTAACAGCTGAAACCAGCAGCCCGTATCCGCGGCTGTCTTTTCCTGTAGCAATGCCCCACTTCGACCAGACAAAGTTTGTAACCTGTTGCGGAGCAAGGGTATCAGGGCGAACTTTAATCTTTACTTTCTTACCCCTGTGCAAAACTTCCAGAACAACATCATCACCGTGAGTCTGCGCGCGTAGCAAAGCTACGTAACTATCCTTATCTTCGACCTCTATACCGTTCACGGTCAGAATCACATCACCAGGAGCAAGCTTTGACTTCTCAGCAGGCATGCCTCGATAAACCTCGCTGACAAGCAACCCGTAAACGCGGGGCAGTCCGAAATAACTGGCTGAACTCTGATCTAAATCCTGTCCGCTGAGTCCCAGCCAGACAGGAGAAACTTTGCCGGAAGCAAGCAGCTCCTTAACAACCCGTTTTGCCCTGTTAATGGGGATGGCAAAACCAATACCTTCAGCTCGGGCCTGCATGGCAGTATTAATGCCGATTAATTCCCCCATGATATTTAACAGCGGACCGCCGATGTTACCCGGATTAATCGCGGCATCGGTCTGGATAAAATCTGTGAACGCGCCATCTTCGGACTTCACGGTCCGCTTAAGAGCGGAAACAACTCCGGTCGTAACGGTGTGCGTATAGCCGAAGGGATTACCGATTGCGATGACTGTTTCCCCTATGTAGATATCAGAGGAATCCCCCATCTCAACTTGCGGTAAACCTTCCGCACCTTTTATTTTCAGAACAGCCAGATCAAAATCAGCATCAGAACCGATGATTTCAGCTTCAAATTCTTCGCCGTTAATCATCCTGACTTTTATATCGCTTCCGCCCGCAAGCACATGAGCATTAGTAAGCACAAACCCTTTCTGTCCGTTAATAATCACGCCGGAACCAGTGCTTAAAGAACGGAACTTACGAGTCTGCCCGCCGGACCCTCCTTCAAAAAACATATCAAAAGAATCATTTTTAAAAAACTGAGCAAATGGAGAAACTCCCCGTTCAACGATGCGTGTAACAGTTATATTCACAACCGCAGGTGAAGTTTTTTGCACAGCGCGGACAACAGGCGTTACCCGCAGATTTTCACTGCGGGCATTGCCTGCCGACAAAACGGAAAGAACGACAGCAACTATGGCAAAAAGAGTAAACGGTATTTTTCTGTACACAGGATTCATATTTTTCTTGAATTAAAGATTACGGGAAATCTCCATCAATCTGGAAATACGGTCTTCAGTAGAAGGATGCGTGCTGAACCACTTAGCCATACTCGCGCCACTGAAAGGATTGATAATAAACATGTTTTCAGTGGCAGGATTGGCATCCATAGGGATATTACGGGCAGTTGCATCAAGCTTATATAAAGCGGAAGCCAGTGCCTTGGGATCACGAGAAATTCTAGCACCGGTGGCATCCGCCAGATATTCTCTGGAACGCGAAATAGCCATCTGAATCACAGACGCGGCAATAGGCGCGATAATGGCAAGCGCGATAGCAGCCAATGGACTTGGGCCATCGTCATCTTCACTGCTGCCGAAACCGAAAAGTGTGGCCCACTGCAACATATTCGCAATCATCATGATCGCTCCTGCAAGCACTGCCGCAACTGACTGAATTAAAATATCGTGATTTGCGATATGCCCTATTTCATGAGCGATAACCCCGCGCAACTCTTCCGGTGTAAGGATGCGCATGATGCCGCTGGTAATCGCAACCACAGCATTTTCAGGATTTCTGCCCGTTGCGAAAGCATTGGGTGAATCCTGATCAACGACATAAAGTCTGGGTGCGGGAATACCCGCATTAGCGGAAAGTTCTTCAACCATAGCAAAAACCTGCGGAGCATCATTTCTGGAAAGCTGTCTTGCTTTATACATTGAAAGTACAATCTTATCTGAATACCAATAGCTACCCACATTCATAAACATGGCTAATCCGAAAGCCAGAATCAGCCCGGTCCGGCCTCCCATCATGCCACCGAGAAAAAGAATAATTGCTGTAAGCGCAGCAAGAAGAAAAAAAGTTTTAATCTGACTGGTCATGTAAGAAAACCCTCCGATAATTATCGAATAAATATTATGATAAAACGAAGCCAATGCGGCTTCTCCTATTAATTTTCAGACAACAACAAAGACCGCGTTAAATAAACGCGGTCTTCAAAAGATATTTATTAATATCAAACCGTCAAGAGTAAGGAAACGATCAATATTATACTTTCACAATATCTAAAGGCAGGCTGATAATAAAAGCTGTCCCCTGTCCCGCGGCACTTGTACAGCTGATTGAGCCGCCGAGACGGCTGGTCACAAGATTATAAACAATGCTCATGCCAAGCCCTGTGCCGCCCTTTCCTCTGCGGGTGGTAAAAAATGGCTCAAAAATTTTAGAAACGCTTTCTTCGGGCATGCCGTTCCCATCGTCACTATACTGAACCACAAGAGAATCCTCAGTCACTTCAGCTCTTATGGATATACTTCCGGCCTCTACTCCTTCAAATCCATGAAGCAGCGAATTAATTATCAGATTTGAAAAAATCTGCATAAACGCGCCGGGCCACGTATTAAGAACAAGATCGTCAGGACAGGTCACATTAATTTTGTGCTGAGTCCTCTTATATTTTGAGCGAAGACTGAGCAAAATCTCATCAAGATACTCATGCAAATTAATTTTGCGTTTTTGCCCGGAGGTCTGGTCAACAGCCACCTGCTTAAAATTACCGATCAACTCCGCAGCCCTGTGCAGGTTAAGCATACTGGACTTTGTAGCTTCTTGAGCAATTGATACAAATTTATCCAGATCTGATTTACGCAGTTCTCCATTTTTAACTTTCTCAACAAGAGCGTTCAGTTTTTCTTCCATATAACTGATACTTGTTACGCTGATACCTATAGGCGTGTTAATTTCATGAGCAACTCCTGCCACAAGATCACCGAGAGCCGCCATTTTTTCAGATTGAATCAACTGAGTTTGAGCATTCTCAAGACGCTCAATAGATTCACGCAGCTCCTTAGTTCTGTCTTCAACTTTCTGCTCAAGCTCTGCATTTAAATCCTTCAACTGGTCCTGAACCATTTTGAGCTCGGTGATATCGCGTCCTTCCGCAATAAGAAAAAGCATTTCTCCATCGGCCCCAAAGGCTGGTTTCAATGAAAAATCGATGTATCTAGCTTCACCTTCTTCTGAATGCGTCGCTATCTGACGACGGATAGTCTGACCGTCGGACGCACGCCTGATGCCGTCCTTTAACATTGGAATCAAAGCCTGTGGCTCCTGCCACCATGGACCTTCCCAGAAGGGCTTGCCAAGAACATCCGAAGCCAACACATTTCTAATGAGTAGAGCGGCATTGTTGACTTCGAGAAGAGTTCCATCAACTGAAAGAACCCCCATAAAATGCAAGGATTGATCAAAGACGCCCTTAAACATTGCTTCGCTTATAGCAAGTTGTTCTTGAACTTCCTTCAAGGCTGTAACGTCATGTCCTTCCAGGATCATAAAACGCACTTCCCCGACAGAATCGGACACAGGCGTAATAGAGAAATCAATAAAAAATTGATTCCCCTCACTATCATAATGTATGACAACATCTTTACAAACTTCTCCAAGAGAAGCTTTCTGAATTAAAGTTTTCAAGTGAAGTTGAACGTCAGAAGAATAACTCCACCACGGTGTTTCCCAGCAATACTCTCCCAAAACATCTTCAGCTTCAATTCCTGCATGGTCTAAAGCTGTCTGGTTTACCCTTTGCAAAATGCCATCAGAACTAAGCACACACATCAATTGGAAACTGTTATCAAAAACTCCTCTGAAAAGAGCTTCACTATCTTGAATTTGTTCGCCCGCCCTTCTGCTTTGATTTATTGAATACACCGACAGTAAGCTAATCACAGCTAGGACAGCCAGAGTCAACAAAACAAGTTCTCTATTTCGAGCTTCTGCTTCCTCCTCAACATCTTTCAGGTAAAGACCTGTTCCTACTATCCATCCCCACGGCTCAAATCTTTTTACATACGAAAGCTTCGGAGCTTCCGTTCCCAACTTATCTTTCCACTGCCAATAATAGGTAATATAATTTTCGCCTGTTTTTTCCGTTGCATTCTTCATCTCTTGAAAAAGATAATTGCCCCTGAGATCCACAAAATCTGTTAAATCTTTACCCTCAAGATCCGGCCTGTATGGGTGCATAACCATTTGCATATCAACATTTGTAATCCAAAAATAATCCTTATCTTCAGGTCCAAAATGTAAAGAATGCAATAAATCTGATCCTTTTTTTCTGGCCTCTTCGGCAGTGAGCAAGCCCTCTCTTTCCTGAGTGCGAATGTGCTCCAGCAAACTTATTGCGACTTGCGTCATATGTTTTAAAGAAGCCTTCTTCTGCGAAACCATCGTTTCTTTCACGGCGGGCATATGCACAACAAACAAAACAAAAATAAACAACAGGAGAGAGGCAACTGTGGGAATTGCAATCCTGAGCCATACAGGGAACCTGTCCCCTGATGATGCACTATTTTTTAAAACCCCCATTACGCCCTCCAGCAGAGATATATAGACGAAATTTAAACCGATAATAGAACTCTACACTATATTCACGTTCTTAGACAAGCGACATAGCGCAATCAAACAAACACAGCCCCCTTTTCATTTACGCATAAGTCATATCAAGTAAACTACGTATAATATTAACTATATATGCCTGCTACCTATAGCCAATGTTTTCAAACCATTTAAGAATGACATCCGTTATAAAAAATGATAAAAAAATTAACTTATAGTAAATCAAATTTTATACTTTCCACACCATATTCGGAGCAGCAATGCCAGACTCTCAGCCATCAACAAATGAAATCGGTGTCGTCACCGGACTAACAGGACAAGCTTACGCTGAGTCCGAATCAGGTTCGCGCGCTCTTGAACCTGGAAGCCCGATATTTGAAGGAGAGGATCTGATCACCGGTCCTGCCGGAAATGTCGAAGTAAGATTTATCGACGATACGCTTTTATCGCAGGGTGCCAATTCCCGCATAACTCTTGATGACTACATATATGACACAAGCGAAAGTTCTGCTTCCGAACTATTACTCCAAATCACCGAAGGCACATTCCGCGTAGTTACGGGTAAAATAGCCGAACAAAATCCTGAAAGATTTAAAGTAGGGTCTCCGCTTGCCACCATTGGTATTCGCGGCACCATTACGGTTCATGAAGTTATTGCCGGAGGTGCTGAAAAACACGGGGTTGAAGAAATTCACAGTGGTAAGGCACTTATTATTCAAAGTAATATTACAGGCGGAATACGCCAGATTGCACAGCCACAAGGAATAGTAGAAGTATTCGCATCCGGTGCACTTGGCCTCGTACGCCCCCTTTCGATGCAGGAATTACAAGAATTTCGCGGAATCGCACCCGCCAATATCCGGCAGGAACAAGAGATCCTCAATCAACAAGATGAAGACGAAGACACTCCAGACGATGACCAGCAGGATGAGGGTGAAGGACAGGACGGCGACGCTCTTCCGGAAGATGTCAACCCCGGAGGCGGGGAGCCAGAGGGAGGCGAAGGTGGCCTGCAAGGAGCTAATGGACTATTACCGGGACAAGTAATTGAGCCAGTTGTCAAAGAACCTCTAGAGAGAGGTCAACCACATGAAAGGCCAGAGCTAGGCGCCACTCCACCTCCTCAACCGAAAGGAGAGAAGCAAGATGATCCAAAAGATGATCCAATAGATCCAATAGATCCCATAAACGACCCTAAACCGACACCCATCACTGGTAAGGATGACAATTCAAATTCTAACACCATCACCGGAGATGATAACGCAAACACCCTCACAGGAACTTCCAGCGCAGACATTATCTTAGGACTTGGCGCCGATGACGAACTTTACGGAATGGACGGCGACGACTCCCTCTACGGTGGAACCGGAGAAGACCTGCTTAACGGCGGAGAGGGTAATGACTATCTCAGTGGTGATGCTGGAAAAGATATTCTCACAGGTGATGATGGAAACGATATTTTATATGGCGGAACCGAAGACGACAAACTATACGGAGAAGAAGGTGCCGACTCCCTCTATGGCGGAACCGGGAAAGACATCCTGAACGGCGGCCTTGGAAATGATTATCTGGACGGTGGAACATCCAGTGATGATGTAGACTTCGCCTCATACTCGGACGCTCTTGCTTCTGTATCCGTAGATCTAAGCACCCATACCGCAACAGGTGCGGACGGGCATGACACTCTGGTTAATATAGAAGGTGTCATTGGGTCCTCTCATGATGACGTACTGACCGGAGACGACGGCGACAATAGATTTGAAGGGTTACTTGGAAATGATGTTATTAATGGAGGCGATGGCTCCGACTGGGTGCAGTATGAAACACTTAGCAGTGACTACAACCTGACAGTCGACCTTACTAATACCACCACATTCGTAATGACACCCGATGAAAGTGTGACATACATCTCGTCTCTAACCAGCATCGAAAATGTTCTCGGCTCCGCAAATGCGGATAACATCACTGGTTCAAACGATGAAAATATCCTTTATGGTAACAGCGGCGATGACATTATTCACGGACTGGATGGCGACGACACTATCTTCGGTCAAAATGGTAATGATTTTCTTTTTGGAGAAAACGGCTCTAACTCTATTGACGGTGGATCTGGATTCGATACGGTTTCCTATATCCATTCAACAACCGACGTCATAATAAATGCCGTAACCGGCTCTGCAACCCATGGCGGAGAAACTGACACAATAGCACACATTGAAAGCTTCATTGGTTCTGACAAAAATGACAACATGACAGGAAGCACGGGTAATGAACATTTCTTCGGAGGCAAAGGAAACAACGTAATTGACGGCGGAGACGGTATTGACACTGTTTCTTTTGCCGGATCTACAACGGGTGTAACCTTTACTATATCCAGCGGCGGAGAAGCGACTGTAACACATAGCGATGGGACAGATACTCTCTCAAACATTGAAGGATTCACCGGAACAGCAGATATCGATAATATTACAGGTAGTTCTGGAGACGAAATTTTCAATTGGAGCTTAGAAAATGACGTTTATAATGGCGGTGGCGGCCATGACATACTGAGTTATGCGTCATTCTACAAAGAGATGACAATTAATATGACCGCTGAAGGAGTAGGAAAAGCCACTGAAGGCTCGCCCTCTTCCTTCGAGGATACTTTCACGAACATCCAGCATGTTATTGGAACAGCACAAGGTGACACTTTCAACGGTCTGACTTGTTCCGGGTCTGAAACATTCCAAAGCGGCAAAGGAATTGACACCATTAATCTTGATAATCTGGCAGTATCGGAACTTGAATATACGTCCATTGCAAGTTCCGGCGATGATAATTACGACCAAATCCAAAATTTCAAGAGCGGACAAGACTATTTTAAATTCAGTGGTAATTTTGACTCTTCTGCCAAGACTTCGACATTCGCCACTATTGCAGGGGATTACTCTGGAAGTGACGACTTATTCGGAGGCGACGAAGACGCCCACTTTGTCTTTGACACGAATGCTCAGAAACTCTGGTATGATTCAAACGGTGATGAAGCCGGAGGAAATACGCTAATTGCAGATCTTGATACGAATATCACTATTGATGACATCCACTTCTAACGACTTTCGATAAATAAAAAGCCCCCTCAGACCAAAATCTGAGGGGGCTAAAAAAAGCTATCTGCCAAAATTTCTAGTCAAAACCTTCATCCATATATTGGCTTTCTATCATATTCTCATAATTAATAATTTCAGACTTGATATTTCTAAGCTCAATCAAGACACTTCTCTGCCTGTCTATAGCCCCATCAAGTCGATTTCTCAAATTAACTTCTTCGATCTTAAAAGCTTTCAATCTGTCGGCATGCCATGTCGTAATCATATTGTTGATAATCAGCGCCAGAATCATAAACCCGCCTGAAAGAACGAGAAATATTATCATTTACTGCCACCGATATTTTTTAACTCGCTCTTCAAATCTTCAAGCTTCTCACTCTCCAGAGCTATGTCTTCGTTTATCTGCCGCGTTCCGATTACGAGTCTCTTCACCCGGAATTCAACCTGATCGCGGAAATTATCAAGCTGCATCTTGCGTCTGGCAATATCCCCACTGACATTCATGTAGCGGGCATAAATAATCATAAAGATTATGAATCCTAAAACAAGTGCAGAAATTAAATACATCTATAATTACCCCTGACACCGACTCAAGTATTTCAGCTAGAATCAGTAATTATTGATTTATTTTTTAACAAAACCGCCCAGATAATTAAACTTAAGAAACCGCTTTTTTGAGTAACGTTTTTAACCCGGAATCATTCGGAAAAACCGTCAGCCCTTCTTCAATAATGATTCGCGCATCATCAGTCATACCTACTTTCAAAAAAATACCGGCTATATTCCGAGCAACCGCCGCCGAAGATTTATGAATATCCTGACCGGAATTAAGAGCTCTCTTAAAAGACTGCGCGCACTTAGCATACTCTTTGCCGTCCGTATAAGCCATCCCTATATTATAATATAGGCCAGCCTCTTTCGGAGCAACTCTGAGCGCTTCCTTGTAATTAGCAACAGCATTTTCCCACTTACCCTGTTTTCGCATGGCAATCCCGAGACGATTATAAGTCTCAAGATCCTCACTGGTAAGATTAGCTGATTTAACCGAAAGAAGCTTACTGTAATACTTTTCAGCCATTGAAGGAGAAACTTCAAACAGAGATTCAGCAATACCGCTCATAACTTGCGAAAGATAACTATGAGCCTCTTTTACTGCACATTTTACTGCCTGATCAAAAAAAACTTCAGCATCATCAAGCTCTTCGCGCTCAAGATGAACTCGACCTATTTCGCACTTGCGCTCAGTATTGAGAGGACTGATTTTATCGAGCTTCTTTAAATATAATAGATACTGGTTATCGTCGCTGTCTTTATAGAATTCAGCCAACTTTTTAATCGGCTCCATAAACACAGTCGACTGTTCGTGAGCCTTCATGAAAGCCTTGAGAGCCTCGTCTCGCCTCCCGAGACCGCTTAAAGCGTCACCAAGAAGCATTAGCGCAGCGGGGCTGTCAGGCTTAATTTCTAGGATCTTAGCGCTGACAAGCATGACCTTTTCGAGATCACCTTTTCGGAGTAATTCCTTACCGACCTGAACCAACTGATTCAATTTACCTTGCGGCTTAATCGTAAAAGCAAGCTTCTGCACAAGACTGTCCACAGAAACAGGTTTGGTAATTATATTATTTGCACCGATCTCATGAAGATAAATAAGCTCATCTTCACCGATCTCTCCGGTCAAAACAACCAGCTTAACATCTGGAAAAAGCTTGCGAACAGTCAAAATAAAATCAGCAGAAGGCCTGCCTTTTAAAATTCTCTCGACAAAAACGAGTACAGGAACGCCCTCTCCAGCCTTATCTTTAATCTCACTTAGGGCAGGTGCTTGCTCTTGAAAATAACTTAAACAATCTCTGCGAATTGCCAAAATCTTATATAAAGTTCCTCTCAGAAGCTTATAAAATGAAGGTTCATCACTTAAAAGGATTGTATATCCTGAACGTCCATCAAAATATTCGCGAACAATTTGATCGTAATTTGTTGCCACTTATTCCCTCGCTTCAAACCGCAGTGCGTCTAATGCTACTTCCTAATTGCCGGGAATACGCAACAAATGCCCTTCCTCCGGAAGTAAGACGCTTACCGCTTCAACATCTTTTATAAGCTTCAATATTTCGTCTAAATGGTAAGTTCTCACAAAATGATTAATATGCACAAGTGCTACTTGATTGATTTTTGCCTTAAGAGCAAAATCGAGACACCCTTTAACTGACGAATGCCCGTTCTCTGTTTCTTCAAGATAGTAGGCTTCAAAAACAGCCAGATCAACTCCGCTTGCCAGTGAGAGACACTGCGAAGAAACGGCTCCATCGCCACTATAGAAAAAAGAAAAGCCTTCATAATCAACCCGAACAGCAAGAGCTGGCCCTGCCAATTCAGTATGATCAGTTTGAAAAGAACTCAACTTTACCCCGGCAACATCCTGAGTAGATTCAGGAGAACATTCTTGGAACTTCAGTTCAAATGAAAGCTTTGATAATAATCTAGGAAAAGCAAGAGTTGTCAAGGCTCGAACTTTTTCTTCGATTCCGACCGGACCGCAAATAGTTAAGGGGTCTTTCCTATCAGAAGTATGAAAACTTCCCAAAAGCATTGGCAAGCCGAAACAGTGATCTCCATGAAAATGAGAGATCCAAACGATATCTAAATCAAGAGAATTCGGGACAAGCTGAAAAAAGGAGTGAGCTGAATTAAATCCGCAGTCAAATAATAAAGTTCTATTTTTAATTTTGACATACAGACTTGTATTAGTGTGTTTTCCATCAAAAGCGTCACCTACACCTATGAATTTACATTCCATGGTAACCTCTCTGAGAACACACTGATCAATTACTTAAAGTAACTCTCAGTCTGCTTAAGATATAATTTACAAGTTGAATAACTAATATGAAAAGGTAAAACCGTCGCCAGAAAAAGAGCCGGAAGGCTTAAGCCCTAACATGCCTAATATTTCCTTAATAAATGGCTCATCTTTTTCAGGGCCTTCCCTGACAGCAACGTCACCTTCTATACCGCAAAGAGCTTTTAAAACTGTGATCGAGTCTTCGAATCCGCCGATTCTGTCAACAAGACCTAACTCTTTTGCCTCGCGCCCGGTAATAGCTCTTCCGTCTGCAATTTTCTCAACTTCTTTTCGATCAAGTTTACGAGCTGTAGCAACATCACTTACGAACTGATTGTGCATGTCCATAATGAGCCCCACGAGATATTCATGCTGCTCCGGAGTCAATTCAGTGAATGGAGATCCTGCACCTTTCAGAGCACCGCTGGTGATCATAATAGGCTTAATGCCGACTCTGTCCATCAACTTTCTGAAACTCGCATACTCGGCCTTAACACCGATACTTCCGGTAATTGAACCGGAGTTCGCAATAATCTGAGTTGCCGGGGCCGCAGCGTAATATCCGCCGGACGCCGCAACAGTTCCGAAAGACGCAACGATAGGCTTAACTTCTGCAAAACGCTTTACCGCAAGATATAATTCCTGTGACGGAGCAATGGTTCCACCCGGAGAATTAACCCGCAAAAGAACACCTTTAACTGAATCGTCTTTACGAAGTTCACGCAAAAATTTTACCGTGGGCAATGAGTCTGTAATAGTTCCCTGTACCGTGACAATCCCGATTGAATCAGCTCCCAGCATAAGCCCTGCTTTCCCATTAAAAAAGGCTGCGGCCCCCCATAGGAGGACCACAGCCATTATAACTAGGCTGAAACCGAATAGAAACGGATGCCTTACAGAGAAACTGAGCTTAGGATTCGTCATCCTCAGTCTCTGCTGCAGCTTTAGCTTCGGTTGCATCTTCAAGCTTCTGTCTAAGAAGTTCGCCCAGAGTGTTACCTGCATCAGCAGGGCCTGAACGGAATTCTTTAGGTTTACGCTTGTCGTCTTCTTCTTTCAGCTGTTTGATGGACAGACCGAGTCTGCGTTCATCAGCGCTGACGTGAATGACTTTCGCCTGGATAGTAACGCCTTCTTTAAACATCTCAGAAGGATTCTTGATCTTCTTATGAGAGATTTCAGAAACGTGAACCAAGCCTTCAATACCTTCTTCAACCTCAACAAAGAGACCGAAGTCAGTGATATTGGTGATAAGTCCTTCAAGGGTACAGCCGACGGGGTACTTAGAAGGTACCTGAGACCATGGGTCATCGGAGAGCTGCTTTACGCCGAGGGTGAACTTTTCGTTTTCTTTATCAACAGTGAGGACTTTCGCCTGAACGGAATCGCCAACACTGTAAACTTCTGAAGGGTGACGTACTTTTCTTGTCCAGGAGATATCAGAAACGTGGATAAGTCCGTCAATACCGTCTTCGATACCGATGAATACACCAAATTCAGTGATATTTTTGATCTGGCCTTCAAGAACAGTTCCTTCAGGGAACTTCTCTGCAACAACATCCCAAGGATTAGGCTTAACTTGCTTCATACCGAGAGAGATGCGCTTCTTGTCGGGATCAACACCCAAAACAATAACGTCAACTTCGTCGCCTACACGTACCATCTGTGAAGGGTGACGGAGTTTGCGGGTCCAGGACATTTCAGAAATGTGAACAAGTCCTTCAACACCGGCTTCGAGTTCCACGAAAGCACCGTAATCAGCAAGGTTAGTAACTTTGCCGGAGAACTTGGAACCTTCAGGGTATTTACCGGAGATATCTTCCCATGGATCTGGAACGAGCTGTTTGAGTCCAAGAGAGACTTTCTGTCCTTCCTGGTCAAAATTCAGAACTCTAAGCTCAAGTTCGTCACCGAGAGATACCATTTCTTTAGGATGCTTAATACGCTTCCAAGACATGTCGGTAATATGGAGAAGTCCGTCGAGACCGCCGAGGTCGATGAACACACCGTATTCAGTGATGTTCTTAACCTTACCGATAATGGTCTGCTCTTCTTCGAGAGTTTCAAGCAGCTTGGAACGCATTTCATTACGCTGTTCTTCGAGAAGAACACGTCTTGAAACGATAACATTGCTGCGACGACGGTTGATCTTAAGGATCTTAAATTCGTATGTCTGATCAACGAGAGCGTCCATATCAGGGACGGGACGAAGATCAACGTGGGAACCAGGTAGGAACGCTTCAACGCCGTCTAGATCGACAGTGTAACCGCCTTTAATACGGCGAACGATTCTACCTTCGACAATGCCTTCATTTTCCTGCATTTCTTCGAGTTTGTCGAAGAGCTGCATGCGTTTGGCTTTGTCACGGGAAAGATTGATGGTTCCTTCGTTTTCGTTTTTGTTTGAAACAAAAACGTCAACTTTGTCACCGACCTTTACGGTCATCTCACCATCAACATCAAGGAATTCAGATGCAGCAATCTGTCCTTCAGATTTGAAGTTAACATCAATAAGAACGAAATCCTTATCAACCTTAACAACTTCTCCGACAACAATACTTCCTTCATCCAGGTTTCCGAAATCGGCATTCAGATAGTCTTCAAGGGCAGCCTCAAAGTCCATCTCCATTTCGGAGTTCAAGTTTTCATTATTTTCCATAAGTTACCTCCAACAACGATGTCCTCGGACAAAATTTCGGCATATATTAAAATGAGACAAGTGCATTGAAATCAACCTGAGCATGCGTTCCGAGGCAGCCGATACACAAATTGACCATTGGCTCTGAAGCCACACTTTATCCCTAATGCCCTAAAAGGGTCTCTCAAGAGCTGATCCAATCGGCAACAACGTTTTGTTCGCGGCTACCAACTATGCGGATTTTCCTCTTGAGATTAAGAGAACTGCTTCTATCCCAAAAAAATACATATGTAAACAAAATTCGCCTTCCTTTCATAATCCGAAGACTCAAATCTTAACAACGGCAACTCCAAATTAAACAAGGCCGGAATAAATCCGGCCTTGCTTTTAAAACAAAAGAGACTCTGCTATGAGCAGACCTAAGTCAGCCCCGGAAATGATGTTTTATGTCCACTCCCTGAGCAATAAATATCACAGATTCAGCAATGTTTGTTGCCTGATCCGCCACACGTTCAAGGTGGTTTGAAGCCATTATCAAATGAACACCTCTTTCAACTAGTCTTGTCTCAGAAACCATGTCTTCAATAAGACCTTTTAAAATTCTTAAGTTAAGGCTGTCGGCATCATTATCCATACCGCAAACTTTTCCGGCAAGAACGGGATCTTCATCCGCAAAAGCCTTTACAGCCAGCGTAACCATATCTCTCGCAATCACAGTCATCTGCTCAAGCTTATGATTAAAAGGAAGAAGAGGTCTGGTGCTTAAAAAAACACTGCGCTGAGCAAGATTAACTGCCTCATCTCCGATTCTTTCAAGGTTGCTGCTGATACGCATAGACCCGACAATGAATCTTAAATCTCTAGCCATAGGCTGATCTAAAGCCAGTAATCCGATATTAAATTTATCAAGTTCGCATTCCAACTCATTAATTTTAATGTCATTCATTATGACTTCTTCAGCAAGCTCTGCATTATTCTCGAGAAGCGCTTTAACCGAATTATGCATCGCGATTTCAGCCATGCTCGACATACGCAGAATCTGAACTTTAAGATCATCCATTTTTTTGGTGAAATGACCACGCTGCTCCATACTATATCTCCTCAAAATAACTTAAAATTAATACAACTCATCAAGCGCACGCATGCTACAATTATCAACCGAAACGTCCGGTGATATAATCTTCCGTCTGTTTGTTTTTAGGCTTAGTGAACATTGTTTCAGTCTTGCCGGTTTCAATCAGTCGGCCCATATAGAAAAAGGCTGTCCGGTCGGAAACTCTGGCTGCCTGCTGCATGCTGTGAGTGACAATAATAATAGTAAATTTCTTTTTAAGCTCGTGAATCAAATCCTCGATCTTCTGAGTAGCAATAGGATCAAGAGCAGACGCAGGTTCATCCATAAGCAGAATTTCAGGCTCTACAGCCAAGGCTCTTGCAATACAAAGTCTCTGCTGCTGCCCGCCTGAAAGACCCAATGCGGAAGCATGAAGCCGATCTTTAACTTCATCCCAAAGAGCACTGCCTTTCAAACTTTCTTCGACTTTTACAGCCAGATACTCTTTATCTTTAATGCCGTTGACACGAAGCCCGTAAGCAACATTCTCAAAAATAGACTTAGGAAAAGGATTCGGTTTCTGAAAAACCATTCCTACGCGTCTCCTCAAAGTCACTACATCAAGACCTTGTGCATATATATTTTCATCATCCAGAGTAAGTTCCCCGTCTACTTTTGTGCCGGGAATTAGATCATTCATTCTGTTTAAACAGCGTAAAAACGTACTCTTACCGCAACCGGAAGGCCCGATGAGCGAGGTAACTCTGTTTTCAACAAAATCCATAGAGATATCTTCAAGAGCTTTGAAGTCTCCATAATAAAAATCTAGATGTCTGGAAGCGATTTTAACAGCTTGCCCCATTGGAACACTCTCCATTCTAAAAAGACTTTCTCACAATATGCGCCAAACAAAGAATCTCCGTAACAGCGCGACAACAACTACCTAGCCGCCAAGCGTTACAAAGCAATGACTCGTTTGTTACATTTCAGTTACGCGAGAATATTTGATCGAAAGGAGAGAATGTTGAGAGGCAACAGATATGAAAAAAAGAGGAGGGAAAATAAAAATATTCAGACTATAATTTAATTTTAATTTCTATCCCATCAGAAAGCTTTTTAATCGCGGGCCTGATTCTAAGGGGCAAATCTTTTTTGTTAATATAAAAAACAAGACGAAATCTATCAGAATTCTCTCCGAGAACAATCTTTTCGACAGCACAGTCTTTTAATCTGTAAATTGATTTTGCATAATTCTTCCAATGTCCACGAATATCCACAATTAACTTTTTAGGATCATTGAGATTAAACCATGTGATTCTGTCGCTTGGCTGTGAAAGAGAAATTTTCAAAGTTAAGGAATCACTCGAGCAATCAAGTTTCACACGGCTAAGAGTCCCGGCAACGACCTTTTCAACTTTGCTCTTTTTTGGGGCGACATCTTTTTGGGCAACTTCTGTAACAGCTATTGCCGCAACTTTTTTAACAGCAGAAACCTGCACAGGCTGAGTGTCCCCAGCATTTTGAACCTCGGTAACAACGTCAGTCCCGGCTTCAGTTTCTGTTTCAGCACCAACCTCGGAAGAACCATTCACGGACTGGGCAACCTGCTGTTTCGAGGAGGGCAACGGCAAAACAAGATTACTCACCGGATGGCGAACAACCGGACCGGTATTATCATTCTTGTCACTGACTTCTGAATATCCGGAAAGAAAAGGATCAAGCACTCCGAAATGGAACAAAGCATAAGAAGCCGTCACCAGAAGGAGTACTACAAGCAAAGCGATAGTCAGAGGACGTACAGACATTATGATCCTTTTAAGTTTCAATCTTATTAAATTTCGCAAACGCAATATATGAGAATTTTCTGTTGAACGCAAAGCTTCATGCGAATCAAGATTTTTTTCCCTGCAACGTAGCTGGAACTAATATGATTCCATAAAAAAAAGCCCGAAAATGAAACCGATAACGGACTTCACTTTCGGGCTCTAATTAACAAAACGATTATGTCCGTCTACGATTCTTTTTCCATGGGGTGAACTCCCCATATACTTGTGGCATATTCCATTATAGCTCGGTCGCTGGAGAAATGCCCCGAACCAGCAGTATTTAAAATGGACATTTTAAGCCACTTCTTACGGTCCAGCCAGATCTGCTCAAGTGCATCCTGAGCATCAACATAAGCTCTATAATCTGCCAGAGTCATGTACTGATCTCCTTCGGCAAATAAAGAATCCAATATGGGGGCAAAGAAGTCGCGATCACCTTCAGAGAAAGTTCCATCGGCGAGCAGATTGAGGGCCTCTGCCAACTCTGAATCTCCCCCGACAACATCACCGGAAACATAACCTTCGTGTTTACGCTTTTCAACTTCGTCTGCATTCATACCGAATATAAAGATATTCTCTCTACCGACTTCTTCCATAATTTCGATATTTGCCCCGTCCAAGGTTCCTATGGTCAAAGCCCCGTTAAGAGCAAATTTCATATTCCCGGTACCGGAAGCCTCTGTTCCTGCAAGCGAAATCTGCTCGGAAAGGTCTGTGGCCGGAATAATATACTCAGCCTGTGAAACCCTGTAGTTGGGCAAAAAAGCAATGCGCAGTTTATGATTCACTGCACTATCGGAATTAATAACTGCTCCGACAGAGTTAATCAGCCGGATAATCCGCTTGGCAAGAAAATATCCCGGAGCGGCCTTACCCGCAAAGATCTTAACTCTCGGCACAGCCACACTCGACGGATCTTTTTTCAGACGACAGTACAAAGTAATCGCGTGAAGAACATTCAACACCTGCCGCTTATATTCGTGAATTCTTTTCACCTGAACATCATACATCCAGTCGGCAGGCATATACAACCCGTATTCCTTCTGAGCATATTCTACGAGTTTCTTTTTAGCCTTCAGCCTGCAATCATACCAGCGATTCTGAAACTCTTCATCTTCCGCCAGAGACTCAAGCTGATGCAATCTTGATAAATCGGTAACCCAGCCCTTACCTATCTTTTCCGTTATCAATTCTGAAAGCGGAATATTGCATTGTTTAAGCCACCTGCGCGGAGTAATTCCATTGGTGACCGAGGTGAATCTTCCCGGAAACATTTCAACAAAATCATAAAAAATGTTTTTCTTAATCAATTCTCCATGCAGAGTCGAAACTCCGTTCACGGTAAAACTCCCCACCACAGCAAGCCAGGCCATACGGACCTGCGGATATTCCCCTTCCTCAATTATGGACATGCGGGAAAGCCTTTCCTCATCCCCCGGAAAACAATTTTTTACATCTTCAAGGAAACGGCGGTTAATTTCAAAAATGATCGAAACATGGCGGGGAAGAACCTTACGCATCATATCAAGGGACCATTTTTCAAGAGCTTCCGGCATTACTGTATGATTAGTATAAGCGAAAGTTCTCCGGCAGATTCTCCATGCCTGATCCCAGTTGAGCATATGTTCATCAATTAAAATACGCATCAATTCAGGTATAGCTATTGCCGGATGAGTTTCATTTAAATGAACCACCGCCCTGTTTGGAAGCTCTGAAAAGTCCAGTTTTATTTTCTCAAACCGGCGAAGCATATCCTGAATAGTTGCCGAAACAAAGAAATACTGCTGAACTAAACGTAACTCACGTCCTTCACTGAGTTTGTCACTCGGATAAAGCACCTTGGAAATTGTTTCCGTCTTAACAGCATCTTCCATTGAGCGGATGTAGTCACCGCTGTTGAAAAGATCGAGATTAAATCTTCTGGCAGGCTGGGCCTCCCAAAGTCTCATATTTATTACATTACCGTTTTTATACCCCGGAATAAGCATATCCACAGGCATTGCCATCACTTTTGCCGTATCGGTCCAGCGATGCCTCAAAGAGCCATCGTCATGAGTATACTTTTCTTCTCTGCCATACAGCCCGATAGTAAAAACAAATCCCCTTCTGCGGAACTCCCACGGATTTCCCGAATGAAGCCAATCATCGGGCAGTTCCACCTGTTCACCGTTTTCAATGGCTTGTTTAAAAATTCCGTACTCGTATCTTATTCCATATCCGTAACCCGGAATCCCGAGTGTAGCCATTGAATCAAGAAAACATGAGGCAAGCCTTCCGAGTCCGCCGTTACCGAGTCCGGCATCCACCTCTGCACTTTCGGCATCTTCCAGCGTAACTCCGAATTTACCAAGAGCTTCCTCTGTTTCCTTTTCAATCCCGAGATTAATAGCATTACTTGTAAGAGATTTACCCACTAAAAATTCAAGTGAAAGATAGTAAACGCTTTTTGCGCTGCGATTATAGTAAGAGCGTTGCGTTTTTATCCAGTTACCCACCAGCCTGTCTCGCAGAGAATATGCCAAAGCCTGATAGAGTGAAAACTTGTCAGATCTACCGTAATCCCTGCCAAGATTCGAAAGATGATGCTGACAAATACTTTCAACTAATGATTCGGAGTCCAGTCCGCCCATTTCTTCTAATACTACGTCGGAATCCTTTGTCGACATGATACAACCTCGCTGGTTTCAAGAAATAGAATTATTGTATCAATATAGCGCACAACTCATAAGAAAGTAATAAAAATTGTTTTTATATTTTCAACGCAGTTAACTTTTTCATATTTACACATCATTCAATACAAATTGACATTTAGTTCAGCATACAAATCTTTTTTAACATTCTTCTTCACCTTTATGCGTATATAATGTTAAACTGGTATAATCTTTAAAATAGGCTAAAACCTGTTTTATGTATTATTAAAACACTACAAAAACCGGAACCTTCTTTGAAGAACACAATTGATAAACCATAGGGGGGGGAGAATGGAAGACCATTTAAAAGCAGCTCTTGAAATTGTTAAAGCGCAAGCAAGCGTCAGAACCATGACCGAAGATGAAATCACATCCATGGTTCAAAAACTGGCATTCGGCATCATGCAAATAGGGGAAGGACTGACAGAAAAGTCTTCTACAACTGCGCAGGTTGCTCCGGTGGATCCCAAGAAGGCGATCAGAGAAAAAACTATCATCTGTCTGGAATCTGGAAAACCATTTAAAGTTCTCACCAAAAGACACCTTGCAAAATATGATATTACGCCTGAAGAATACCGGGAAAAATGGGGATATGCTAAAAAAACGCCTTTAGTCTGTAAATCGCTTCAACGCGAACGTCGTAAAAAAATGAAAGAAATGCGGCTCTGGGAAAGGCGGAAAAAGGTAGAAGATTAAATCTTATATAACTGAGACTCTCAGCTATAATAAAAGCCCGAAATTCATGCCCGCTTATGCGAGTTGAACTTCGGGCTTTTGAACACTTAATTACCAAATTTTTGATGGAGGCTGGTAATAATACTCAACCCTTCGATTAATTGCCCGGTTACGGTCGGATGTATTTGGAACCAGAGGCTTTGTCCCGGCATAACCGACAGCCTTGACTCTAGTCGGAGAAACTCCTGATTTCTGCAAAACATACCTCAAACAAGATGCTGCTCTGGCAGAGGACAATTCCCAGTTTGAATCATAAACATTATTGTGTGTAGCCCGGTCATCTGTATGTCCTCTGACTACCAGATTAAATTTTTTTGTCTTCATTATACTCGAAATTTTATCCAGAACTTTATAAATACGGGGGGCCAGAGTTGCCGTTCCGGGCTTAAAAATGGCACGGGAAGGGACACGAACTAAAACTCCCTGCTGATCAGTATTTACCGACATAAGCTTTGAAACCTTACCGGCATTAATAAATGCTCTTATATCAAGTTCCAAAGCCGCCATATCTTTTTTAGCCGCTTTTTTTTCGGAACTGGCAGAAAAAGGACTTTCAGAGTAAGCAACCTTACGCCCTGTTCTGTCTTCAAACTGCACACCGAAAGCATCTCTCATTGAACCTTTCAGTTTTTCAAAGTTGGCAATATCCTGATTGGCAAAAGACAAAAGAAGAACAAAGAAACAAAGCAATAAAGTAACCATATCGGCAAAAGTGGCCATCCATGGAGGCAACCCCTCTTCATGCGGCGGTTCGGTGTCTGGTTTACCGATAACATATATAATATCTTCTTCTTTTTTCTTAGCCACTGTCTCTCCCCGAGTCTCTCAAGATAAAGGAAGATCATAAATATGCTAATAAACACGAAGCCGCAAGACTGTATAAAAACGACAAAAGAACTACACCTCAACGGCTAACGGCAGTTTAATAATAAAACGCGCCCAGCTTCCGGGCAAAGAATGTGCTTCCATGCTTCCATTGTGCTGATCGGTTACAACAAAATATGAGACAGACAACCCGAGACCGGAACTTCGCCCCACTTTTTTGGTAGAATAAAAAGGCTCAAAAATTCGTTTAATAACATTTTCATCCATACCTAGACCATTGTCTTCTATTTCAACTACAGCCACATCCTCTTCTTTCCGAACTCTGAGAATAAACCGGGGATGCTCGCCGCGATACTCTTTTTCCATCATAGACTGTGCGCCATTCTTGAGAATATTTAAAAAGACTTGTTGAATTTCACTCCCTTCGCAATAAAGAGAAGGAACGCTATTGTCATACTCACGAACAATTTCTATCTTGCGAAAATCATAATGCATCTTCAAATCATAATCATTTGCTGCCAACTCCAACGTATCTTCCAACAGTTCAAAAAGGTGGTGTCGCCCCATATTACTTTCAGTCTTACGGCTGAACCTGATCATATCACTGACAATTTTTGCAGCATGACTGCTTGATGAATAAATTCCATCCAGCATCCTAGGGACTCCCCGTTTTTCTAAGTACTCCCTAACCTTATGAAGAGAAACATCACATGCTACAGCAATCTCCTCATTTTTCTCAAGATCCCCGAAAACCCGATTATTAATATTCTGGGTATGCCCTAATATTGCAGCCAGAGGATTATTTATTTCGTGAGCCATTCCTGCCGCCAACCCGCCGACAGACATCATCTTTTCATTCTGAATCATAGCCTGTTCCAATCTGATAAGCTCTGTCACGTCATCGACCCGGACCACAGCACCTTCAGCTCCTTCAGCCCCATTGGACGCCAAAGGAAAGATTGTCACATCCTCATAGCAAACCCCTGTCTCCGAATGACGAATCTTTTTTTGCTCCCGGCTTATTTCCTTCGACCTGATACTTTCAAAAATTCTGCCCATCTCCGTTTCCATTCGTGGGAAAATCTCTAACAATTTTTTATCCTGCGCAGCTTCAGCAGAAATACCGGTTGCCTGCTCTGCGGCCCGATTCCACAAAGTCACTTGTCCGTCACCGCTAACTCCAAGCAAAACTGACGGCATAGAATCAATGATATTAAAAAGATAATTACGCAAACTGCGAAGCTCTGCCTCATTTTTATATCGTTCAGTGACATTTCTGAAGACAAAAACAGCTCCGGACATTTCCCCGTCATCCCGTCTGATCGGGGCAGCGGAATCAGCTATATGAAATTTCTTTCCCTGCTTGGAAATCAAGATTGTATGATTTGAAAGCTCCCGGACTTCTCCATCCCGCAGGACTCCCTCAAGCGGATTATCGGACAGCCCCTTTGTGTTGGGATTTATCATCTTAACTACATCTGTCAGAGCAGAACCTTCAGCCTGAGTAAAATCCCATCCGGTTAATGTTTCCGCAACCGGATTCATTCGTACAATATTTCCTTCAACATCGGTTGCAATGACAGCATCCCCGATTGAATCAAATGTTATCCGTAAATTATTTTCACTTTCCCGAGCCTGACTCTCTGAATCGGCAAGATTGTTATACATCCTTGAAACAACAAATCCGCATACTAAGAATGTAAAGGATGTCATTACCCGCATAAACATTTCATGTGAATTATGAAGCGGAAGTAACTGTGAAGTAAAACTTTTCCCTTCGGGGTTAAACCAAATAAACTCAAAAAGACTTTCACCAATCCAAAATAAAAATATTACCAAAGCAAAGGCATACAACAAATGTTTTCCAGTAACCCCTGTCCGTATGGTCATGCCTTCCTCCATATTTCTGCCAATATAAAGAATCTAAAACTCAAAAATATAGTTAAAGTTATCATCCATACAAATAAAACAAAAGACTTCTAATTAAATTTGTTCAACTGAATTAAATCTTTCCAAATTTAAAAGGACAAAAAAAAGAGGTGAAAGCATCTGCTTTCACCTCCATTTCCACGTAATCCCTAAAGATTACTAAAAACATATTAATCAATAAAATTAAGCAAGAGCCTCATCAGGAGTAATTGTTTCCAGCCCGAAAGCCTCGCCAACCGCTGCGAAGGTAAGCTTACCATCTATAGTATTAAGCCCGAGTTTTAATGAATTATTGGCACGCAAAGCATCAAGCCCCTTATCAGCAAGCAGCATTGCATAAGGCAGTGTCTGATTAACCAGAGCGAAGGTAGAAGTTCTGGGAACAGCTCCGGGCATATTTGCTACGCCGTAATGAATAACACCATCAACCACATAAGTGGGATCAGTGTGAGTCGTAGCCTTGATGGTTTCAACACATCCGCCCTGATCAACTGCCACGTCAACAATCACGGCCCCTTCTTTCATTGTTGAAAGCATACCGCGGGTAATCAGATTAGGAGCCTTGGCCCCCGGAATCAAAACCGCACCGATTACAAGATCCGCCAGCATAACTGCAGCGCGAATGTTAGGCTCGGTAGAAGTCATGGTTGTAACTCTACCGTTGAAGATATCATCAAGATACTGAAGTCTTGAATGGCTTACGTCAAAAATAGTAACTCTTGCGCCCATGCCCGCAGCGATTTTAGCAGCATTGGTTCCAACAACACCGCCACCGAGAATCATTACATTTGCAGGAGCAACTCCCGGAACCCCGCCCAAAAGAACACCTCTGCCTCCTTTAGGTTTTTCAAGATGCAGAGCGCCTTCCTGAGCAGCCATACGGCCTGCAACTTCACTCATAGGAGTGAGCAAAGGGAGCGAACGGTCGGGAAGCTGAACTGTTTCGTATGCAATGCCGGTGGTTCCGCTCTCAAGAAGGATATCGGTAAGAGCTCTGTCAGCGGCGAGGTGGAGATATGTAAAAAGCAAAAGACCTTTTCGGAGATATTTATATTCAGAAGCAATTGGTTCTTTAACTTTGATGACCATTTCAGCAGCCCAGGCTTCATCAGCCGTGACCATCTTAGCACCGGCAGAAAGATACTCGTCATCCGGAAGTCCACTTCCAATGCCGGCTTCTTTTTCAACAACAACGGTATGACCGCGACGGACAAGACTTTCAACTGCTCCAGGAGTCATTGAGACCCTGTTTTCCATAGTTTTAACTTCTTTAGGAATACCAATAAGCATTTCATCAACTCCCGGGGAATATACGTTATGATAAAACCTTATGCAGCATGACTCCATAAGTCATTATGCACCAATGAACCATGCAACGAAAGAAACTCCGTACAACAAAAGAATCAAACCCGTTGCTTTCGAATTTTCACATAAATCTTTCTGCAAACCTAAGCTTTATTGATGTACTGTTACCGTGTAAACTGAATCGATTACCATGCAACGTACAAAACTCTAAAGACAGCACTCACAGAGTAAACACATACTTACCCTGATGGGGTTTTCTGGCAACAAAGAATTGAAAATAATGTACTATTTCAAAGCTGTTTAAAGATTTTTATTCTATTTTTTATTGTTATATAGAATAACAACCTTAACATCAAACAAATATCCGCAAAGGGTTCACAACAATGTCCTTAAAGCCAAACTATATACCGAAAATTTTGATCATTGATGACGAACCTTTCAATCTGGAATTTCTTGAATTGGTTCTTCGTCAGCAGGGCTACAAAATTGTTACAGCAAACAACGGGAGAACAGGCATTGAGCTCGCCGTAAAAAATCAACCAGACCTTATATTACTGGATATCATGATGCCGGGGGAAACAGGTTTCGAATGCGCAACCATTTTGCGCCTGTCGCCTGAAACTTCCGAGATTCCGATTATTTTTTTAACTGCTCTGGATGATGCAAAAAGCACCCAAAAAGGATTTGATGCCGGAGCCGTAGATTTTATTACAAAACCTTTCGAGTATAGAGAAGTTTTACACAGAATAAGACTACATTTAAAAATAGCCGCAAGCGATAAGTTCATGATGAATAATCAAGCAGAACTTTTAGTGCGGAACTCAGCCTTACCTGCTCACGAAGAAAACTCCCCGCACAGAAAAAACAAGTCGATATTCCCGGCAAAACAAGAAAAATCAAAAACATTCCTTTATGAATCTGTCATTCTGCCCAATAAATCTGAAAGTATTCTGCTGCTGAATTTCACTCCTCCGCAACTGGACAACAGAACAGCGAACACCATCAGAAAGGCTTTATCCCTTAACACAGGGCCACTCTATACTCCTGCTGAAACTTTCAGAAATGTCGGGATTGCACTACGCGAAACATTCCGGCTAGACATTAATCAAATGATGAAAATTGACGGGATATATGCTCATATAAATAGTGAAACCGACTCACTGACTCTGGTAAATGCGGGATCACTTCCGGCCATATTGCTGCAACCTGACGGATCAACTGTTTTCATTGAACCCCAAAGCGGACAGCTAGGCGAACTGGGAAAAGGGTTACTCCCCTGCTCAACTTTCGAAATGAAAAAAAACAGCCGACTATTTATATATAGTAGAGAAATGCTGTCCGCGTTCGATTCCACAGGTAAAGGAATAAAAGAACTGAAAGAAGCGTGTGAACTTTCTGCGGGGGTAGATATTGAAACAGCATGTCAGGCTGCTGGAGAAATGCTGCTGAAAGGCAAGGCTACACCGGAGGGGATACTTATTGCTGTTGAGGCTTAAATAAAAAAAGCTCTGCCAGCTAAGCCGATTGGATCGAAGGTTATGAATCTGCCGATGGTGGGATCATATTCACGATATCCAAAGTGAATGAGGCCCGTGTCTTTATCCTGTCCGGTCCACAAAATTACTGTTTAAAACGTAAAGAACTATTCAAAATATAAATAAAATTACCAATACAAAAACAATCTAAAATAACACTCATCGGCGATCCAAAATAGCTTGCTGACGAGTAAATGTATCCTAAACCTATAGACTGCAATATGAATCCCAGAATCAACGTAAGAACAGCAATAATTATTCCTTCGTCATTTACTTTTAGCATCAGTTTTTTCCTGTAAATAAAAGTCAAACTGATTGCCCAAACGCCAACCCAGAAAAATGATTTTACTATATCTTTGAAGTTTGTGTTGCCATCAAAAAAATAATCAATACAAACAAACAAAAAAACTGACTCAACAATAAAAAGCACTGATAATGAGAGAATTAACATTCTCACTAATCCCACAGAAGTGAACATACTTTTTAAATAAGATATAAAAGATTGGTGCACGCCAGATAAAAGGAATGGGGAAAGAATTACACAAAAAAATAAGACAAATAGCACTCCTCTACCAATGAGATTTCCCATGAGAAAGAGAATTGAAGCAACTATTGTCCAAATGTACAACTGATCCCTATAAAACAAGTAATATCCTTTCATTTCGACATATCTCCATTTCCTTATTAAACCTATAGGCTGCGGGAGAAGCCCCCGCAGCCTAAGAGATCACATTTATTTATTTTTACTTTTCCTCAGATCAGTCCTTACTGGCCTACGTTCTCTCTTCTTGAATCGTCCTTCTTGTATTTTCTTAATATTTTCATCGAGATCTTGATTTTTAACAGCATCCACAACAAGATTTAGGGCTGCACCTTGCCACGAAGGCCTACTTGGATCTAAAGTATTTACTATAGCAGAACCACATTGAGCTATCCTTGGCACATAACCCATCAATCCCGTCCGATCCACAAAATTAATAGGATCATCAAGACAATACCCATAAACATCCACATCCCCGCCAGCGAAGCCGATTGGGTCAGGAGTTATGAATCTACCGATGGCGGGATCATATTCACGATATCCGAAGTGAACCAAGCCAGTATCTTTATCGGCCAGACCTGCGGAAAAACCCACGCAAGTATCAAACTTTTCATTACTATCGAATAGCAAATTACCAAACGAATCATATATAATTCGCTTTACCTCATTACCCCTTTCATCCGCAACCATGAAGACTACAACGGGATCGCCAAAAAAAAAGCCCCGACACATAATGCGTCGAGGCTATAAAACAATTCAGACTAAAGGATGTTATTTAACAGACCCAACAGGGTACTTAGCACCTTTCCATGCGAAAATACCACCGGGGTATCTTTTCACGTTGGTGTAGCCGAGCTTTTTAGCCCATGCTGCACCATTATGACTGCGGGAACATTTAACGAATCCACAATAAACAACGATTTCTTTATCTTTATCAGGTCCAAGCATTTCGACAAACTGTTCCTGAGTTTTGCCGTCAGTTTTGGTCACGTCCCATTCATCCATATCAGGAATCGGGAAGAGGAACTGTTTTGCGCCGGGAACATGTTCTTTTTTATAGCTGGCTTCATACGGCATGGTGTCGATAACGAGCACTTCCGCTTTACTATCCAGAAGAGCCTTAAGTTCAGCAGTTGAGATCACATCGTAATCACCGCGCTGTATTTCACGAACAAGTTTGATTGCGCCTGTTTCTTTTGAAACTTCCTGCTCAAATTTATCACTGCCTAGACAGCCGACCAGTGAAAACATCAATGCGCATACTGCGGCAAGTGAAAAAACATTTCTTACAAATTTCATTGAAAAACCTCCAAAAACAATTTTTATTTTTTTGAAATAAAAGCAAAAATCGATCTAGGTCTGTAATCTTTCGCTCCCCTAAGCCAATAAAGATATACACAGCCGGAGAATAAAAACAGATCTCTGAAAAGAGCTTCGCGAAGTGAATGATACGCTTCGCCTTCTGCATCCCCCGGAGCAAAACAACCGCAATCGACATCAAGTCCCATATTTATTCCGTGAGCAAGGACGCCCATAAAGACGAGCAGCAGAATCGAGTAGAGAAATAAAGACCCTTTAAGATCCCAGACAAGCGCAGTCGCAATTAATATTTCCGCCACGGGAAGAACTATTGCGGACAAACCGACCAGAGAATCAGGCAGTAACCCATATCCGCTGATGACCGTTGCAAAACCATTAGTATCCATAATCTTTGTTGCCCCTGCATAAAAAAATACAACGGCAAGAAGACATCTGATAATCAAATAAGCCTGCTCAGACATAAGCTTTCCAAATATTTTCGCCTTCCCCATTAGTGCTCCTTTACCCACTGAACAATAATTTAATGTTCCATCACTATCCTTACTAAGTGATTCAAATCAAATCGTTATAAACTATTACAAAAGGAACATTCCATAGTCTGAACTTATAGCAACTTTTTGCGTCCAAAATACCCTTTGCACAAATGTGTTATTCTAGCTTAAGTAATAAAGGTTACATCATAAATATTATAGGATAAAAGAATATGAAAAATTCAAAAGACGACCACCCCGTGGGCGATGAACTAAAAAACGACTATGCCCATCAAGAACCTGACAAAGTGGTTGAGCCAGAAGAGGCCCTTAAAGAAATCGCCATAGAAGACCTGCCTAATTCAATAAAAAAAGCGCTGGAAAAAACCGGATGGGACAGCCTGACCCCGGTTCAATCAAAATCCCTTCCTTATCAATTAGACAGAATAGACCTGATGGTTCAGGCAAGAACAGGAAGCGGGAAAACAGGCGCATTTGTCCTGCCGCTGCTTGAAAAACTCGACCCGTCACTTAATCGCACACAGGCTTTGATCCTCGTTCCTACAAGGGAACTTGCCAGACAGGTTGAACGTGAAGCTGAAATAATTTTCGAAGGTTCAGGACTCCGGGTTCTTTCCGTATACGGCGGAGTCGGCTACGGCAGACAGAAAGAACAATTGGAAAAGGGCGCACACATGGTTGTGGGTACCCCGGGCCGAATTCTTGACCATTTGATGAGAAGGACATTCTCCCTGAATGACCTGAAAACACTTATCTTTGATGAAGCGGACCGCATGCTTTCCATCGGTTTTTATCCCGACATGCAGCAGGTAAAATCATATCTGCCCCGTCGCCCGATCAGCGCATACATGTTTTCAGCGACCTTCCCTGAGCACGTGCTGCGGTTATCAAAAGAGTTCATGTACAAGCCTCAGTTGCTGAGCCTGAGCAGCAAACATGTCCATGTAGCAGAAATTGAACACGCATATTACGAAGTTCCAGCTATGGGCCGCGAAAGACAGCTCATGCGAGTACTGGAGATGGAAAATCCCACCTCGGCTATCATTTTCTGTAACACCAAAGCCAACGTAAATTTCGTAACAGCAGTGCTGAACAACTTCGGATTCAACGCCGGAGATTTGACCTCCGACCTTTCACAAAACAAACGTGAAAGCATTCTTGGAGACCTCAGGTCCGGTAAAATTAAATTTCTCGTGGCAACGGACATTGCTGCACGCGGAATTGACGTTCCAGACCTGTCTCACGTTATTCTGTATGAACCACCCGAAGAAAAAGAATCTTACATTCACAGGGCCGGACGCACAGGACGAGCAGGATCATCGGGAATCGCGATTTCTCTTGTAGACGTTATTCAAAAACTGGAGTTGCAGAGAATTGCGACAACTTACAGTATAAATTTTGACTGCCGCACCCTGCCGGATGACAAAGAAATTCTGAAGACTATCAATGAACGGCTTACCACCATTCTGGAAGCCAAATACCGCTCAACAACTATTCTTGAAAAAGAACGCATCAACCGTTACAAAGAACTTGTTCGCCAGCTTGCGCAAGATGATGAGCAATGCACCTTGGTTGGGATGCTCATGGACGAACTGTATCAAAACTCGCTCCACGCCCGCCCGCCGCAGCCTCCGTCCGAAGGACAGGATACAAGCGGTAACAGGCCACGTCCTGCGAAAAGGCCTCCTCAGTCCGGCAACAGGCCCGGAGGCCCCGGCAAAGGTGGTAGACCACAAGGCAGAAATTCTGGTGGAAACCGTAGATACTAACAGAAAAATATTCGGAGAATAGAAGATGAAATTGCTCTCAAGTCAGGTAGAAGGATACCTTGACAGCTCATCCTGGATTCGCAAAATGTTCGAAACCGGAATGGTCCTAAAGAAAAAATTCGGTGAAGACGCAGTATGTGACTTCTCTCTCGGCAATCCAGACGTTCCAGCTCCGGCAGCTATTGCTGACGGCCTCAAAGAACTGGCCGAATGTGCAGGAGAACCTTTTGCATTTGGATACATGCCGAACTTCGGTTACCCTTCTTTGCGCGAAAAACTGGCAAAAACAGTTTCGCAAGAACAAGGTGTTCCTGTTGAAGGAAGTGATCTAATTATTACCTGCGGAGCAGCAGGAGCAATCAATGCTCTCTATCGCTCCATTCTTAATCCGGGCGATCAGATTTTATGCCCGGCTCCTTACTTTGTGGAATACGGATTCTACGCACAGAACTACGGCGGAGAACTGGTAACAGTTCCTTCCAAACCGCTTACTTTTGAGCTGGACTTTGAAGGAATCGAAAAAGCCATCAACGAGAAAACCCGTGTTGTGCTTATCAATTCCCCGAACAACCCCACAGGTGTTGTTTACTCAAAAGAAGATCTTGAAAAGCTCACAGATATCCTTAAAAAAGCCAACGCCGGCCGCGAAAGACCTATCTTTCTGGTTGCCGACGAGCCATATAGATTCCTCGCATTTGACGGCGTAGAAGTACCTTCCATTTTACCGCTGTATCCGTACAGTGTCGTGGTAAGTTCTTTTTCCAAAAACCTTTCTCTGGCTGGAGAAAGAATCGGTTACGCACTTATCAACCCGGAAATGCCTGAAAAACAGACCCTGCTCGCAGGACTGGTTCTCGCCAATCGCATTCTCGGCTTTGTAAATGCTCCGGCTGTCGGACAAAAGCTGCTTGAAAAAGCACTCGGCGCTCAGGTTGATAAAAAAATCTACCTTGAAAGACGCGACGCAATGGCTAAAGTCCTTGATGATGCGGGATATTCCTACACATTGCCAAAAGGTGCATTCTACTTCTTCCCCGAAGCTCCGGGTGGCGATGATGTAAAATTCTGCGCCGCTCTTCAGGAAGAAAAAATTCTCGCAGTACCCGGAACAGGCTTCGGCTTCCCCGGATACTTCAGACTCGCTTTCTGCGTAGGCGTAAACGTAATCGAACGCTCAACCGAAGGGTTCAAAAAAGCCATCGCACAGTTTTAATCAGCTAACTTAAAAAGAGGGGAGACTATAAAAGTCTCCCCTCTTTTTTTTCTTGATAAAAGACAGTCATATCTATACAAATCCCTTCCAGCAAAAAAAATATCATTTAGATCTCATCGCCAGTCGCGAACCGACTTAAGACCTTTCTACAAAATATGAACGCCCCATGTTCAGAACTAAACCTGTAATTCTAATTAGATGGTCATGTTCTGCACACTTGTGGAAAACTAAATAGCCTTTTTGTTCATAACTTGTTTGTATCTAAAAATTAATCCAATCAGGAACAAGCGGACTAGCCTCACTAAGTTCTTTCTCAAGCGATTGAAACTCAGGCTCTACCTGCTGCACAAGCTGCCAATATCTAGCAGAGTGATTAAGATGAACGGTGTGGCAAAGCTCATGAATCAAGACATAGCGAACCAGCCTGTACGGCAGGAACATGAGTTTCATATTAAGATTGATATTCCCCTTTGAAGAACAGCTCCCCCAGCGTTTACGCTGAGAACGGATGAACAGTTTTTTAAAAGGCATATCTATTTCTTTTGAAATTTTTGTAAGTTCCGCGAGCAAAAAAGAGCGAGCCTGTGTACGGACGAACTCTGTCAGAGCACCAATATCTTCCTGCTCAGTCCAAGCCGCACCGCTCAACATCAATTTGTCCACATTTTTGCGGACTCGCAAACCGGGCTTTCTGGTCCGCACTCTATGAATATATATTTCGGTTTCAGTCGCAACTAAAAATAGACTTTCAGGCAACACCAACTCCGGCGGAGAAAGTGAAAATCCTTTCTGCTCCAGATGTTTAATTGCGGATAAAATCCATTCCCGCTTGTTCTCAAGAAATCGCGGAACTTCAACCTTCCGTACACCTTTAGGCAAAACGACTTCCAATCCTTTATCAGGGATCAGCTTGATTATCACATTTTTTGCCCGCGCACTCACCCTTATTGAATATGGTGGCGGAAAATCAGCCATAAGAAACTCCGTAACAATATTTTTTTCAATTCTGGAAAGCTAAGTTTTTGCTTGTATTGCAAAAACTTCAGGACTAGCATTCGCACTCTGATTTTGAGACAAAATTCTTTCCAACATTCCATCCCCCAAGGACTTCCCTGTGACCAAATCTGCGCTGAATTCTCGCAAAATGTATATTTTTCTTCTCATTCTGACTATAGCAACAGCAATAGGATTTCAGGGATGGAGAACACTTTTAAACAACTTCGCCATAGATGTTGCCGGCCTAAACGGCGGAGAATTCGGCCTGATAGGCTCAATCCGCGAGATTCCGGGCTTTCTGGCTTTATTTGTAATCTATTTTCTCTTTCTCATTAAAGAGCATAGGCTTGCGGCTCTTTCTGTCATTCTCATGGGCGTAGGTGTTGCAATAACAGGGTTCATGCCTTCTTTCATGGGCATTGCTTTCACTACTATAATCATGTCCTTCGGGTTTCATTATTATGAAACCCTTAATCAATCTTTAACCCTACAATATTTCGGATACTCAGAAGCGCCAATTGTAATGGCCAGACTTAGAAGTCTCGGAGCAGCTACAAACATTTGCGTAGGAGTGGCTATCTTCGCCGTTTCAGGCCTTTTTGACTACAAAGAAATGTTCATAGCTGCTGGCGCATGTGCTATTCTTGGAGGCATATACTGCTCTTTTCAAGATCCTTCATCTAAAGAAATACCTCTTCAGCATAAAAAAATGATCCTGAAGTCAAGATACTGGCTTTTCTACGCACTCACCTTCATGGCCGGTGCGCGGAGACAGATATTTGTTGCGTTTGCAGTTTTTCTACTGGTCAAAAAATTTGGTTACTCCATTCAGGATATCACCATTTTATTTGTAGTAAATAATGTTATTAACTACTTTTTAAATCCCTTGATTGCCAAGGCTGTCAATAAATACGGCGAAAGAAAAGTACTGAGTCTTGAGTACGCAAGTTTAGTTTTGATATTTACTGCCTATGCATTCATCGAAAGCCCTCTGATCGGTGGAATACTTTATATTCTAGACAACATATTTTTCAACTTTGCCATGGGTATCCGCACTTTCTTCCAGAAAATAGCGGATAAAAAAGACATTGCGCCAAGCATGGCTGTAGGCTTTACCATCAATCACATTGCAGCAGTAGCGATTCCCGTTCTGGCAGGCATTGCGTGGATGCAGGACTACCGCATAGTCTTTCTCGGCGCCGCAGCATTATCTGCTGTTTCACTAATTCTTGTGCAATTTATTGATCATGAATTAAAAATGAAAATGAATTTGTAATAAAAAATTAAATTCCACCTCTATAAAAGTGAAAAACAGTGTGATCCCTCATTCAAAAAATTATATTATATACCACTGTATTGATTAATTTAACAGCAAAGGGACATTCTTCCATCTAGAACTTCTCTACATTTATACTTCTTAACTTGAATATAGCTGATTTTAATTATACTGTTTCTATATTTTACATGCAAATTACATCTTTTTCAAAGACATAACTTTAATTTTAAACCTCATAGCAAAAACAAAATGTAATCCGAACTCGGAGGATTTTTTTAAACCATGAGTAGATTTAAAATATTAATGCTAATACTTCTAACGCTTTGCGTTACGGCAAACGCCGGAGCAGAAGACAATAAGCGTTCTATCCCCATCTCGATTAAAGCTTCCGGATCTTTTATCAGCGGATCTGACTTTAAAGACTCTAAAGCGGCAGTAACTGTTGCCGGAGGCAAAATTGACATCAAAGCTACCGGATTCTCATTCAGTTATGAAGGCAAAAACTATTCATGGGATAATGTCGACAAGCTGAACTTCGGAAATGGAGTAGATGACCCGTGGAACACATTGCACAGAATTGCAATTGGCTACTCACACTTTGGGAAAATTAATAAAAACTGGTTTTATGGAGCAGGCATAACAGGAACCTCTGCCTTTGAAGAAGAAATGAGTAATTCTTTCGGTGCAGCCGTTCGCGGAAATATAGGTTATATTTTTAATGATAATTGGAAGGCCCTTATTGGAGCCAGAGTCTTTACAAATAGTGTACGAACTTCTGCAATGCCTTTTGTAAGCATCATGTACGAAAACTACAAAGAAGACGGCTCCGGTATTTTCATGACATTAGGAGCACTCAGTGAAGCCGGATATGCTTTTTCTAACACGGAAAAAATTCGCTTTAAATTCGGCCTAGACGGGAAAACATATCGATTAAAAAATAGCAGCACAGTTGCATCTAAGGGCTATATTACAACGAGCAGCATGATGACCGGAGCATATTTTGACTGGAAACCCTTCAAAGGATTTTCACTTTCGGTCGGCCCTGAATATTACTTCGCAAGAGAAATGAAAACTTACGACGAACACGGAAATAAATTTGGTGGAGCCAGCAAACAAGATGCCGCCATCGGCGGAAGTTTAACCTTCGGATACAAGTTCTGATATATGCATGGCCTAAAAGAAATTGACCATTTCAATTTATCACCATCATGCTGTAAGATTAAGCCCACCGAACTAGCTAAACCACGAAAGTCATAAACAGATCAGCTTTTTACCCTCCACAATATTTATATGTTCCCGATGAATACACCTTAAGCAAATGTTATTTAAAATTCATCGGAGCAGCCCTTTACAAAAAGATATAAATCAACGAAATTAATTTTTTAAATATCTAATATGCAATCTAAAGATAGTACATAAGGTTTATAAGGATCCACGATGGAACTAAGTAGTAAAAAAGTTGAAAATGCTCTTATTGTCGGTATGAAAGGAAGACTCGACGCGCTGACTTCTCCTAATTTTGAAGATGCAATATGCAAATTCATTAGAGAAGGTGAAATCAGAATTGTTTTCGATCTCGGTGACCTTGATTACATCTCCAGCGCAGGCTTAAGGGCTATTCTTTCGACAGCAAAAAGATTGAAAGCTGAAGACGGAGCAATTGCTTTTGCTAACATTACCGGAATGATCAGCGAAGTTTTTGAAATTTCAGGATTTGGCTCCATGTTTAATATCTATGGATCTGCCCTGCTCGCCGCAAAAGAACTGTCTTAGTTAGAAGGAGCCCAAATGAGACGCTTTCTTCTTTCAATTTTATCAATTGCAACACTCTTGCTCCCTTCTTCATTTGCGGAGGCCAAATCCCCCCTTGAGACTTCGCTCCAAAAAGAAATAAAGACAGTATTACAGAGCAACCCTGAACTAATTTTAGAAGCTTTCAAAGGACATGAAGAAGAACTGTACGACCTCATGCAAGTCGGGCTTGAAAAGAAAAACAAAGCTAAGATACGGAACAGACAGAAAAAACAACTGGATAATCCGAATATTCCGCTTCCAATGCCTAATCGCCCGCTATGGGGAAATCCAGATGGGAATATTTCAATCTTTGCTTACTCTGATTTTCAATCAGCAAGCTGTTCAAAAGCAAACAAAACAATAAAGGAACTTTTAAAAAACGATCGAAACATTAATTACCGCTACCGCCATAACCCTCAAGGCTTTCACAAAATGTCCCGCCCTGCGGCACTGTATTATGAAGCTTTAGCCCTGCAGGACCACCAGAAAGCAATCATATTTAACAGTCTGCTTTTTGCAAATCGGTCTAAAATTAATAAAGGCGGGCTGAAAGAACTCGACACACTTGTGTTAAAAGCCGGAGGTAATCTGCCTCGTCTGCATCGCGACATCAAGTCAGTTCAACTTATCAACATTGTTGACCGTGATCTCAACGAAGCTAAAAAATTTGGATTTACGGCTTCACCTGTTTTCGTTATTAACGGCGTAACGGTAACTGGAGCGGCTCCACTTGAAGAATTTAAAGAAGTGATCCAACTAATCCGCGATCATATGTCAAAATAAACTTCCCGTATAATTTTCCAATCTTCTGCATAAAAGGATCAATAAATGTCTTTGAAGAACTCCGACATACCTCATGTCTTTCTCCACACCGGAGATGCGTTCATCGGAGTAAACCCTACGATTGTTTCAACAGTGCTCGGTTCCTGTGTAGCCATTTCAATGTTTTCCCCACGAATGAAACAGGGCGCAATCTGCCACGCATTTCTTCCCTCAAGAAAAGAAATTAACCCGGATAAACAAATATCAATCCAAATTTGTAGATATGTAGACACAGCCATTGACCATTTGCTAGCATGCATGCTCCGCATCGGAACCAGAAAAAATGAACTTGAGGTCAAAATATTTGGAGGAGCCAGCGGGCTAACCTTGTCAAAAGTCAGAGCTCCGAACTCCTTTGCCGTAGGAGGGCGAAATATCCAAATGGCTCTAGATTCCTTATCGGCGATAGGACTTCACCCTAAAGCAATGGATACGGGGGGGAATGTAGGAAGAAAGATTTTATTCGCCACACACAGCGGAGACATCTGGCTTAAAAGACTTGATAAACAAACCCTATTGAAAACAACCTGTCACCTCACGAATAAAAAATGAAATTATTTAAAAAAATTTTCCCTATAGCCTTTTTTCTCCTGATTCTTATTGGATCTTTCAGTCCGGCCAATGCAGACGAAACAATCTACCAATATTCAACTATCGACTCTTTGTTGCTTGGCAACTATGATGGAGATTTGACCGTTTCCGAACTAAAGACACACGGAGACTTCGGAATAGGCACCTTTAACGGCCTAAACGGTGAAATGGTTTTTATCGACGGTGAAGTTTACAGAGTAGGATATAACGGAAAAGCTGCCGCAGTTGATAATCTTACCCGAGTCCCTTTTGCTGATGCCCTCATCTTCAAAACAGATTCCATACTGAAAATAGACTCAACTTCATCACTTGAAGAATTAAACCAGAAAATAACCAATGCCCTTCCATCTACAAACATCTTCTTTGCCATCCGCATAGACGGCAGATTCAGCATGATGCGGACACGAAGTGTTCCCGAACAAAAGAAACCTTACCCACCCCTCGTTGAAGTGGTAAAAAATCAAAGCATCTTCAAATTTACTGAAATAGAAGGGTCGCTTATCGGCATCAAAAGCCCTTCCTATGTAAAGGGAATAGGAGTTCCGGGATTCCACTGGCACTTCATTACCAAAGACCGCACTGCCGGCGGACATGTTTTAGGCTGCCAATTCAAAAATCTTGTCGCAAAGGTCGGATCTTACAGTAGCTTCTTCTTACAGCTACCCAAAACCAAGAGTTTTCTAGACTCTGATCTCAGTAACGACAAAGAAAAAGAATTAAAAAAAGTAGAAAAAGATTCCATTAAGGATTAATAATAGAAGTTCAAGTATGCCTTCTATTCATAGAAGTGCGACTTTCCTTTTTTATTCTGGAGGAATACCATGAGCAACAAATTAATCATAAAAGTGGATGAAGATCTCGAAGAAATCATGCCCCGGTATCTTGAAATCAGACATAAAGAATTGGGTGAACTCGAAGAGGCTATAAAAGCTGAGAACTTCGACCAAATCAGAATGCTGGGACACAAGCTGAAAGGAACAGGATCATCTTACGGCTTTGAAGAGCTAACAAGACTTGGCAGTCTTATTGAAAATAAAGCTTGCGATAAAATCATGGCTGAAGTTCCTGAGTGCACTGCCAAGGTCCGCAGCTACCTTGAAAACATAGTGATTGAATATGTTCCGATGGACTGATTGTTAAGCTCCATATAAACTCACTCGAAAGTTTATACGGAGCTTTTGTTTGAACCGCTTAATTTACCGCAATCGCAAGCTATAATAAAAACTGCCCTGTAACCGACTCGGGATTTTCCATTATCTCTTCCGGTGTGCCTTTTGCGACAATCTGTCCACCGGACTCGCCTCCGCCCGGCCCTAGATCAAAAACATAATCAGCAGCGCGGATTACATCGGTATTGTGTTCAATAACAATAACCGTTGCCCCTTTTTCTACCAACTGCTGCAAAACTTTGATCAACTTACCGACTTCGTGCATATGCAATCCCGTGGTCGGCTCATCAAGAATATAAAGAGTACCGGGCAAACGTCTTTTGCCCAGCTCGCGCGATATTTTAATGCGCTGAGCTTCTCCGCCCGAAAGAGTTGTTCCCGGCTGACCGAGCTGTAAATACTCAAGCCCGACCTGCTCTAAAACTTCAAGTCTACGCTTCAAAGTAGGATGATTTTCAAAGAAAACTTTCGCCTGCCGGACGGTCATATCAAGGACTTCAGCGATATTGCGCCCCTTGTAGTCCACTTCGAGCGTCTGGCTATTGTAACGCTTACCTTTGCAGACATCACAGGTCACGTACACATCCGGTAGAAAATGCATTTCAACCCTTATCTGACCATCACCGCGACAGGCTTCGCAGCGTCCGCCACGCACGTTAAAACTGAATCTACCCGGCTTATATCCGCGTTTTTTAGATTCTTTTGTCGCCGCAAATATATTTCTGATCTCGTCAAATATTTTAGTATAGGTCGCAGGATTAGACCTCGGAGTTCTTCCGATGGGAGACTGGTCAATTGAAATTACTTTTTCAATCTTATCAATGCCTTCAATACCGGTAATCTGCCCCGGCTGATCAACCTTTATCCCGCGCGACAATGCCAGATGCTTGTACATGGAATCCACCACAAGCGAGCTTTTTCCTGAGCCGGAAACACCGGTGAAACAGCACAATATACCCAGCGGAATGTCCACATCCAGATTTTTAAGATTATTTGTTGTAACTCCGCGCATCCTTATCCATTCGGAAGGTATGCGTCTCTCCTCAGGCTTATCAAGGGAAAGTTCTCCGCGTAAATATTTTGCAGTAAGTGATTGCGATTTACCGAGCAAATCGTCAACGCTGCCCTGAAAAACAATCTCACCGCCAAGCATGCCTGAACCGGGACCAAGCTCAATAACGTGATCGGCACTCCTGATAGTAGATTCATCATGCTCAACCACCAGCACGGTATTCCCGCGAGCCTGCAATGAACGCAGCGTTTTGAGAAGCCGTTCATTGTCATGAGGATGCAACCCGATAGAAGGCTCATCAAGCACATACGTTACGCCGACAAGTCCTGAACCGAGCTGTCCTGCCAGGCGAATACGCTGAGCTTCTCCGCCCGAAAGAGTCGCCATGTTACGGCCTAGATTTAAATAATCCAGCCCGACATTAACCATAAAGCCGATGCGGTGAATCAATTCTTTAAGCAAAGGCTCGGCGATAAGCGAATCATGACCTTTAAATTCCAGCCCTTCCAACCAGTTAAGCGCCCGCTTGATAGACATGGAACAGAAATCAAAAACACTTTCACCTTCAACACGTACAGCAAGCGATTCGGGGCGCAGACGGGCTCCTTTACATGCGGGACAAGGCATATTCTGTCGAAAACGAGCCAACTCATCACGCCAGATGCGTCCCAGATCACGCCCGGCATCAAGCTGATTAATTATCCCTTCCCAATCAAGCTTCTTGTCCCCGTAGAACAACGCATTCATAGCTTCTTTGGAAAATTCATTCAGCGGAGTATCAATCTTAAAATCATATTTTTTGCCGAGAGCACGAAATTCAGCCTCATAACGCCCAAACATTTGCGGCGATTTCCAAGGAATAACCGCGCCTGATTTCAGAGAAAGACCTTTATTCGGAGCAAGTAAATCCGGTTCATAATACTCAACACTGCCGATTCCTGAACAAGTCTGACAAGCGCCCTGAGGGCTGTTGAAAGAAAAAAGTTGCGGAGACAGGCGCGGCATACTGATCTTACAGGAGGTGCAGGTCGACATGGTTGAAAGATAAATATCCTCACCGCCGACAATTGAAACTATGACTGATTCATCGCCATAGCGCAGTGCAAGCTCCAGTGAATCGCCCAGCCTTTTCTTAATATCATTTTTTATGACCAGACGATCTACCACAAGCTCAATGCTATGCTTACGGTTCTTTTCAAGCTCAGGAACTTCATCGATCGAAGAAATTTCTCCATTCACCCTTACGCGAACAAATCCTTCTCGCTTAAGTTTAATAAAAAGATCTTTATGAGTACCTTTTTGATGATCAACAAGTGGAGCGAGGAGCATAAATTTTGTGCCGGCTTCAAGAGACATCATGCGATCCAGAATTTCATCAGAAGTCTGAGCTTCAATAGCTTTACCGCACTGAGGACAATGATATTTGCCTAGCCGTGCATAAAAAACGCGCAAAAAATCATAAATTTCTGTCACGGTTCCGACAGTTGAACGCGGGTTGCGGGAAGTAGATTGCTGCTCAAGTGAAATGGCTGGAGACAGACCTTCAATCTTATCAACTTTCGGCTTATCAAGCTGAGGCAGAAACTGCCGAGCATATGCTGAAAGCGACTCAACGTATCGACGCTGTCCCTCAGCATAAACAATATCAAATGAGAGAGTAGATTTACCTGATCCCGAAGGCCCGCAAACAACTACCAACTGATCACGCGGAATATCTAAACTCAAATCTTTAAGATTGTGATGCTTCGCACCTTCAATATGAATTGATTTGTTCTGCATATATTTCTCACTGTCCGAATTATTTTGATCCGGAACAAACTTTCAATTTTTCAAGGATATTTAAAGACTAAAACGGCGAGTGGAAATAATAAGCATTTTCATATCAAAGGCAAGCTAATTAGGAATCATTCTTAAATATCTTTTTACTACATGAAAACAATCAGTATTTTAGTTAATTTCTATATCATCTAAACAGTCAGAATAATCATCTTCCACCACTTCAAGGCCACCCTCTTGTATCTCTTTGATAAAAATTTCAACCAGTTCAGGGTCGAGAGAAGGGCCTGCTAACTTTCTAAGAATGGGGAAAGCCTTATCAAGTCCCATTGCATCCTGATAAGTGCGACTCGTAGTAATGGCATCAAATACATCCGCAATACTCAAAATACGCGCCCCCTTAGAGATTTCATCACCTTGCAGTCCGTTCGGATACCCTGTCCCGTCCAGTCTTTCATGATGACCGCGCACAAATTCAACTGCAGGTCCGAGAAATTTTAGCCCTTTCAACATACTAAACCCGGCTTCGGGGTGCCGCCTTATTTCAGCGAGCATGTCATCATCAACGTGAATATCTTCATTGAAAAACAACCTGTCGCTGAACCCGATTTTACCTATGTCATGAAGAATTCCCGCAAGCCTCAGAGTCCAGACATCGTCCTCACAAAATCCGGCTCGAAGAGCCAGCCTCTTAGCATACTGCCCTACCCGCTCGCCGTGACCACGGGTATATTTATCCCGCAGGCTCAGTCCACGCGCAGCGGCTTTAACGGTATCCACAATATTCTGCTTAAGATCTTCATTGGCCTGCTCAAGAGCAAATTCACGGGCCTCAATTTTAACCATCATCATACCGACAGATTCAGCTACTTCACGAACATACGGACTATACTTATCGGTAGTAAGTTCCATAATATCATTTGAATAACTTCCGCCCGAAATATCCTGAATACAAGCCAGAAGATGAGTTAAACCTTCCATATAGGATTACCACCGTTAAAGTTCATAATATATTTACTATCTCTTATAAGTAATTGAACTAAATTTTTACTGTCACAAAATAAAACACAAAACTCGACAACTAAACGGCATGATCCGGAGCCTCCGTAGGCGAATATCCAAAATGCCTTTTAAATTCCCGGCTAAACTGAGAAGCACTCTCATACCCGACCATACGAGCGGTTTCGCTAGCCTGTAATCTCTGGCTGACAATAAACTGCCGGGCTTTCTCAAGTCTAATTCTTTTTAAATATTGTACAGGCGTGTACGAGGTAACAGCTTTAAAATGGTCATAAAATGTACGCACACTCATATTAGCCTTGCCAGCAAGCTGTGGAACATCAAGCGATGCGGAATAATCATTATGAATAGCCCGTAAAGAATTAGCAACCTTGGCATATGAACTTTCACCGCGGGCCGCAGAAGCAAGAATATATCCATGCTCTCCAAGCAGCGTGCGATAAAAAATCTCACGCAAGGTTTGCGGCCCTAAAATTTGTGCTTCTTCCTGATTTTTAAGATTCTTTAACAATCGAATCAACGTTTCAATCATTTCATCATTTAATGACTCTAAATAAGTCCCCGGTTTTAAATCGGACTCTTCCAAATCATCACGCCCGCCAACACCGGAATCAACAATTTCCTGAACCATTGCATAATCAATTGATATCGTGATTCCGAGAACGGGCTTATCGGCAGAAGCAAAAACTTCACATTCAAAAGGAACAATTACAGGAACAACCAGAAAATGATTTGAATCATACGAGATTGTTTTGTCACTGAGGTGTCCAACTTTTTTACCCTGAACCATAAAGCAAATACACTGATCATAAATCAAAGGTTTTTTTTCACTATGCGTATTTAAGCGAAAAATGGTAACCTTCTCCAGAAAAGTATTTGTACAACCCTCCGAAGGAGTCATTTCATTCAATATATTAATAAGTTCGTTGATCATATCTTTATCCTTTAAAGCATGTATAATGCGAGGCCGAATAAATAGCAAAAGACTTCAACCTCTAACAAAGCACGTATTACAAACTTTCAGGTAACCACAGCCGCACTGGCAATATCGCACAATTAGGCACACCTGCCGCACAATCAGGTCTTCTTATTCCATGCGATTGTCGTCATAGTGTATTTAATTCAAAACTCATAAAGGAGATTTAAATGAATACTTCATTCAACTATTTCATACCCACTAATATTATTTTCGGAGCCGGACGCATAAAAGAGCTGGCAACAGTAGCTCTGCCCGGAACCAAGGCTCTCATAGTAATAAGCTCCGGCACGTCAATGACTCGTTTCGGATACCTTGATACGGTTGTTAAGGCTCTTAAAGCACAGAAAGTTGAAACTGTAATTTTCAGCAAAATCCTCGCTAACCCTATTGTTGATCACGTCATGGAAGGCGCTCAGATGGCCCGTGAAAACGGCTGTGATTTCATCGTCGGCCTCGGGGGCGGCAGTTCAATTGATTCAGCTAAAAGCATCGCGGTGATGGTACATAATCCCGGAACATATTGGGATTACATTGGCGGCGGAACAGGCAAAGGAAAACCCGTCACTGAAAAAGTATTACCCCTCATCGCCATTCCGACAACCGCCGGAACAGGCACAGAAGCTGACCCGTGGACCGTTATCACCAACTTGGAAACCAAGGAAAAAATAGGCTTCGGCGTTGCGGGAACTTTCCCCGTAATTGCTATTGTTGACCCTGAAATGATGCTGAGTGTCCCCGCGCACCTGACAGCATATCAGGGCATGGATGCCTTTTTCCACGCAGCAGAAGGATACCTTGCAAACGTTCACCAACCGGCAAGCGATCTGTTCGCGCTGGATTCCGTCAAACTGATAACAAAACATCTGCCGACAGCAGTAAAAGACGGTTCAAACATGGAAGCCCGCACCGCCCTAGCATGGGCCAGCACACAGTCCGGCATGGTGGAATCAACCTCCAGCTGCATATCACAGCATTCAATGGAACACGCACTAAGCGCGTTTGACCCATCCGTTACGCATGGCGCAGGACTGATCATGCTGAGTGTTTCCTACTTCTCATTCATGGCGAAAAAAGTACCCGAAAGGTTCCCGGCTCTTGCCGAAGCAATGGGTGTTGATGTCAGCAAACTGCCGGAAAGCGAACGCCCTATGGCATTCATCTCCGCGCTCAAACAGCTCATCAAAGACATTAATTGTGACGGACTGGATCTTAATGATTACAAACTGGATAAATCACAGGCTGGAGCACTTGCCGATAACGCAATGACCGCCATGGGATTTTTGTTCACGCTTGATCCTTACCAGATGAATAAAGATGAGGTTGTGGGGATATTTGAGAGTGCTTTTGATGCGTAGGGTTTAGATATAATTTAATTTTAAGAAAAGATTGATTGTAATAAGAAATCCCCTCTATCGTTGGTTCGAAGGAGGGGATTTCTTAACAAACTATTCAATCACAATGGTTTCTACACCATCAATTTCAACAATTGAAATTCGTCCATCCTTAAAATCCAAATATTTTCCGGATTTTGTAATTTCTTTTGACGAATCATTTTGCACATTCTTTTTCATAAAATTTATCACCTCAAACTCTCCGTTGAGATGACCTGCATTGAGTCCCATTTTATATCTATTTTGTATTTGACCAGAGAGAACAAGGGTCGCGACTCCCACTCCAAGTAAAAAGGCTACAATTATTGTAATATTTTTTTTCATAGTTTTTATTTAGTATTTTTATTTAAAAAGATCAGCAACAAACATAAAAATATTGAAAAAAAATTCCCCTCCCTTGAATCAACAAGAAAGGGGGATTTCAAATTCTATATTCCAAATAAAGCTCAATCTCACTTAAGCGTTATGCTCCCGAAAAGCCTGAACAGTATTAATAAGCAACTGTGCGATAGTCATAGGTCCAACTCCGCCGGGAACGGGAGTCATGGCGCTGGCAACATCTTCAAGTGCTGCGTAATCGCAATCACCTACCAAACCGTCATCAGTGCGGTTGATACCTACGTCAACAACGACCGCGCCTTGTTTCACCATATCTTTGGTGATAAATTTAGGGATGCCGATTGCGGCAAATACGAAATCCGCGCTCTTAACTTCTTCCGCCAGATTCGCGGTGCGTGAATGACATACTGTCACGGTGGCGTTTGCGAAATCACCGTACTGCATCAGCATCATGGCGAGTGGCTTACCCACAATATTTGAACGCCCAACTACAACCGCTTTTTTGCCGGAAGTAGGCAGGTTGTAACGTTCGAGCAGGGTCATAATTCCAGCTGGTGTGCATGAACGAAAACCGGGCAATCCGAGCATGAGCTTGCCGACATTCATTGGATGAAAACCGTCAACATCTTTACCGGGATCAATGAGTTCTAGGCAACGCTGGCTGTCGAGCCCTTTAGGGAGAGGAAGCTGAAGCAGAATGCCGTCAACCTTATCATCCGCATTAAGCTTTTTGATAAGATCTTCCAGTTCCTGCTGAGCAACTCCGCCATCAATGTGATGTGCATAAGAGATAATCCCTGATTTTTCACAGGCAATTTTCTTGTTGCGAACATAAACTTCTGATGCTGGATCTTGTCCAACAAGAATGACGGCCAGACCGGGAGCTCTGCCGTGTTCTGATTTTAATGAATCTATTTCAACCCTAAGCTCTTCACGAATAGTGAGTGCTGTTTCTTTTCCTTTTAAAATAATCATAGCGTACTCCGTGGTGAGGTGTTCGAGACACTGGTTCCATATAATACAAAAGGCCGGAGCGCAATTGCACTCCGGCCCTTTGAATAATCTATAAAACAGTGTGACTCTAGCCTTCAGGGAAGAATGCTTCGCGAAGAGCAGGTCCGTAGTAGATACCTTCATCTTCGAGATCTTCTTCAATGCGAAGAAGCTGGTTGTACTTTGCAAGCCTGTCACTGCGGCACAAAGAACCGGATTTAATCTGACCAGAATTGAGACCGACAGCAAGATCAGCAATGAAGTGATCGCTGGTTTCACCTGAACGATGAGAAACAACGGTGGTGTAACCGGCCTGTTTTGCAAGCTCAATGGTATCGAGAGTTTCAGTAACAGTTCCGATCTGGTTCAATTTGATCAGAATAGAGTTACAAACACCGCGTTCGATGCCTTCAGCAAGGATATCAGGGTTGGTAACGAATACATCGTCACCTACGATCTGAATGCGTTCACCGAGGACTTCGGTGTGATGTTCCCAGCCTTCCCAGTCGCCTTCTGCAAGACCGTCTTCAATGGAAATAAGCGGGAAGCGATCACAAAGGTCAACATAGAAGTCAGTCAATTCATCAGCTGTGAACTCTTTGTTTTCGCCTTTCAGCACGTACTTACCGTCTTTGTAGAACTCGGAAGCAGCAGCGTCGATTGCGAGAGCAATGTCATGACCGGGTCTGTATCCAGCTTTCTCGATAGCTTTGATAATGTATTCAAAAGCTTCAGCGTGAGAATTCAGATTCGGAGCGAATCCGCCTTCATCACCGACTGCGGTGTTATGACCGTCAGCAGCAAGAATACCTTTCAAAGCGTGGAAAGTTTCAGAACCCATGCGGAGAGCTTCCGCGAAAGTTTCAGCGCCGAGAGGCACAATCATGAATTCCTGAATATCGAGATTGTTGGGAGCATGCTCACCACCATTAATGATATTCATCAAAGGAACAGGCAGCAATTTTGCATTTACGCCGCCAAGGTACTGATAAAGAGGAATTCCAAGCAAGTTGGCAGCAGCTCTTGCAACAGCCATGGAAACACCCAGCATTGCGTTAGCGCCGAGTCTTTCTTTGTTGTCGGTTCCATCAAGATCAATCAGGAAGTTATCAATTGCAACCTGACGCAATGCGTCCTGTCCAACCAATGCTTCAGCTATTTCTTCACGGACATTGGCAACAGCAACCTGCACGCCTTTTCCGCCGTAACGGTCCTCATCCCCATCACGAAGTTCAAGAGCTTCGCGAGTACCGGTGGATGCACCGGAAGGAACAGCAGCACGGCCAGTGGCGCCGGATTCAAGAACCACTTCTACTTCAATTGTGGGGTTACCTCTGGAATCAAGAATTTCTCTAGCCCAGACAGCTACGATAGTGCTCATGACATTTCTCCTTGAAAATAGATAAACATTACTTTTCCGGTTTACTTCCGAAATGTCGGTAACAAGCTCCGACAAAAACCTTACGACCGTTTATTCCTCTATGCCAAACCAGCCCATGCGAAGCCCGTCCAAAAGAAGGGTCGGCTCTACACGGTCAATGGCCCGGCAAACTTCAGCTATTTTTGAGGCAAAGCCTCCGGTGGCAATAAGTTCAACCTCACCGCCCAAAGTATCACTTAACCGCTGACTCAGCCCTTCAACCATAGCGGCAAATCCGAAAATGAGCCCTTGATTAAGACTGTCAGCGGTACTTTTACCAGGCCTGATAACATTTGTTTCAAGCTCAAGAGTAATATGCGGAAGTTTTGCTGTGCCGGAAGAAAGCGCCTTGGTAGACGACAATACTCCGGGACAAATTAAACCACCCATATATGCATTGCCCACAACGCAATCAAATGTGGTTGCAGTTCCGAAATCAACTACAATAATATTTTCGCTATCACTTATACAACGTCCTGAAAAGGCCGTCACAAGCCTGTCCGCGCCTACTTCCCACGGGCGTTCATACCTGTTGTCGATATTCAGTTTGATATCTTCAGGAAAAAAATTCAAATCGCATGAAAAAAATCTCTTAACAGCAGATCTCAAAATGGGATTCATAGGAGGAACAACAGAAGAGACTGCGCCGCCGACAATATCCTCGGGAACATATCCGGCTACGCGGCATATTTCAAGAAGTCTAAGTCCCCACGAATCAGCTGTGCCGCCGGGATCAGTAGGCAAAACAAAAGAAGGGCCGATCTCATTACGGGTCGAAAAACCAATTTTAGTATTGGTATTACCCACATCAAAAAGAAAAATAGTTTCTGAACTCAACAAAATCTCCTGAATAAATACAAATTCGAATTACAAACAGTCCATGCTGCATGCTTTCACAGCACTTTTAACCCTTTCATTAAAAATAACAACCAAAGCAAAGAAGATTTTTACAACAATAAGGCAACAATCTTAAATTTCCGATAGCAAAAAACAATATTTCGACCAAACTCATCTCGGTCTATTATCACAATCAGAGAAAACTAAACACATATAGCTGCAATTTATAAAGCCGATTTTGCAGATACATAAACAAGAACTGAATTTCGCCTACTTCATTCCGTAACAGTAATCAATGAAAGATCGCTTAACTGACTACGGTAGTTGTAATTTTGATTAATTATACATTAATTCTATAGATGTTTTAAAAAGAGCATATTGACTTGAATACAAATTAAAACTAACAATTAATGATCAATTAAAGACTGTTCAATACATTACCTAAAGCATTGCGGAGCATAACCGTGACGGATAAGAAACTTCTCTCCATAGCAGAAATATCCCGCTTACTGGAAGTCCCGGAATCAACTCTTCATTACTGGAAAAACCGGTTTGCCCAATACTTGCCCAGCGCAGGAAGAAACAGACAAAAAAGATTTAAACCTGAAGCTGTTGAAATTTTTTCACTCATAGCCTCCATGCTTAAACAAGGCCATACCGCTGAAGATGTCATGGCTGAACTTTCCAGAAAATATCCGGTTAATGTTGCCATTGAACAGACTGCGTACGATATGACACAGCAACCAGCTTCCACCCAGTTTCAGCAGATTAATATGGAACCGGCAGTACAGATGGCGGCCGCTATGGGCGCAGAAATATCTAAATCCATCACTGAAGGGTTGAGAGGGTTACTTTCCAATATACCGCAACTTTCTTTCCCTTCCGATGCACCAATATCCGAAGAACTCCGCTGCGGAATGGAAAAGACAGCTAAAGATTTAAATGAACAGGGTGAGAACATTCAAACCCTTCAAGAAGAAAACACATGCCTCAAAGATAAGCTGTCCATAATGGAAGCTGAACTCGTCAGATTACGCAAAGACAGACGGGAACTTGAAAAGTACCTTCTTGACAAGATGAAAGCCGTAACTAAATAGCCTACGTGCAAGCCCGAATTGCTGCCGCTATCACGGAGCAGGGCTTCCCCCCTCATTTACACCAAATTCCGCCTTCCGACTGTCAATCCGGCAGCCGGAAGGAATTTACTTATTGGAGGAAAACTGATGACTGAACAGACAGAAAAATTCGAATTTAAGGCTGAGATCAACCAGCTTCTGGACATCCTGGTCCACTCTCTTTACACAAACCGCGAAATATTCCTCAGAGAGCTCGTATCAAACGCGTCCGACGCACTTGATAAGATGCGCTTTGAAATCAATCGCGATCCAGCTCTTGATGACGAGATTGAATCTCAAATCAGCATATCCTACAACGAAGAAGCCAAAACTATCACCGTTGCCGACACCGGAATAGGCATGACCAAAGAAGAAGTCATGGCTAACATCGGAACAATCGCTCATTCCGGCTCTGCTGAGTTCATCAAACAGGCTGCGGATACCAATGAAAGTCTGGACAGTCTGATCGGACGTTTCGGCGTAGGTTTCTACTCCGCATATATGGTTTCCGACAAAGTTGTTGTCCGCACAAAATCTTTCAAAAAAGACGCTCCCGCTATTCAGTGGACTTCTGACGGCAAGACCAATTACGAACTAACCATTCTTGATGAAGAAATGACTCATGGAACATCCATTGAGATCTTCCTTAAAGAAGACATGGTTAAACGGTTCGGTTCCGAAGACACACTCAAAGGCATCGTATCCAAGCATTCCAACTTTGTATCTTTCCCCATCATGATCGGCGGAGAAAGAGTCAATACTGTAACAGCTCTCTGGCGTGAACCTAAATTCCAGATCAAGCAGGAACAGTACGAAGAATTTTATAAATTCCTCACATACGATCCCAAGCCCCCCATCAGCACACTTCACTTCTCTGTTGATGCTCCTGTGCAGTTCAACAGCCTGCTTTTCGTGCCTGAAAAAGATCTCGATATATTCGGCATGGACCGCGACAATTGGGGAATTGATCTTTATGTCCGCAGAGTTCTCATTGAACACCAGAACAAAAATATGCTTCCTGAATACCTCAGCTTCATCAAAGGAGTTGTGGACACCGAAGACCTGCCTCTGAACATTTCCCGCGAGACTCTTCAGGACAACCTGCTCATCGGTAAAATACGTTCAACAATGACTAAACAGGTTCTCTCTCAGCTTGAAAAAATAGCGAAAGATGATCCTGAAACATATGCAAAATTCTGGAAAGCTCATGCGAAAATATTCAAAGCCGGGCATCAGGATTTCTTAAACAAAGACAAATACGCAAACCTACTTCGTTTTGATTCATCTAAATCTGACGGTGAAACTTTCGTATCATTTGATGATTACATTGAACGCGTTAAAGACGAACAGAAAGAAATTTACTATGCGTTCGTTGCCAGCCGCGAAGCTGCCAACCTTAACCCGCATCTTGAAATCTTCCGCAACAAAGACATCGAAGTTCTGTATCTCTACGAGCCTATTGATGAATTCGTTATGGAAAGCCTCCGCGAGCACAAAGAGTTCGCGCTTGTTTCCGCTGAATATGCAGACCTTGAAAAGCTGGATAAGTTTGAATCAGCTAAAAAAGAAAACGAAGCCACTCCTCTAAGTGAAGAGCAGGCTAAAGACATGGACGCTCTTGCCGCCAAGATGAAAGAAGTTCTCGGCGAACAGGTAGCTGAAGTCAAAATATCCGAAAGACTGAGCGACAGCCCTTGCCGTCTGATCAGCCCGAACGGAGCAATGACTTCCTCCATGGAAAAAATCATGAAGGTCATGAATAAGGATAGTTCTGTCCCCACCAAGACCATGGAAATCAATGCTGACCATCCTCTGCTCCGTTCAATGCTTGAGATTTTCAAAGTGAACGCTGACGATGAATTCATTGAACTTTCATCAAGACAGCTACTGGAATCCGCTCTCCTGCTTGAAGGATACCTCAACGACCCGCATGCGCTTGTAGGCAGAATTCAAAATCTGCTGACCAAAGCCGGCGGATGGTACGCTGAACTTGAGAAAAAAGACTAGTTTTCTCATATAAGCTTGTAATTAAAAAGGCCCTGACCGCTTATTTGCGATCAGGGCCTTTTTTGATAACATTTCAAAGTCCATATTGAATACAATGTATTGATATGTTATTATAAAAAAATTATTAGTGAATAATTGAACCGAGATTCAATATCGAGAAGTATAATATACAAAAATTGTAGGTAGCTTATATGAATTTAGCAGAATATTCTGACCGCTTTGACATTGAGGCTGCCTTAGCCCGATTTTCTGGAGATAGTGAACTGCTCAGTGAAGCAATCGCAATTTACAAAGAAGAAGCCGTTAAGCACCTTAAAGCTATAGGTGAAGCGCTTCAAGTCGGCGATATGGAAAAAGTTTGCATTCTAGCCCATACGCTAAAAGGAGAATCAGGAGCTGTCGGGGCAATTGCTGCCCAACAAAGAAGTTCCTCTCTTGAAACGGCTATTAAAAACATAGATAAAGATAGAGTTAACGAGCTTTACAGAAAAGTTTCGGAAGAGGTTTCAATTGCGCTGCAAGTATTGCCGGATGTGATCGAATAAAATGTGAAAAGCTAACATTATTTGCGGACACCCTTCCATTTTTTGAAAGAATATTATAATTTTAATTATTCATAATTTTTTAGCTGAAAATAAAAAGAAACAAGAATGAAAACTATCCTTCTCATTGATGACGATCCAAAAATGCTGGATCTTCTCAAACACTATTTGAGAAAAGAGTCTGTATATATTCTATCCGCACCTGACGGAGAAGAAGGCTTGGAACTATTCACAGCTAATGCTGTAGACCTTGTCATAATTGACATTTTCATGCCCAATATGGATGGAATTCAGACAATACTTGAGATCAAACAAAAGAAGAGTGATAGCCAAATATTGGTAATTTCAGGAGGCGGAGAATACACAGGGCTGGAATATCTTAAACAGGCCAAAGCTCTCGGAGCTAAAGAAGCGCTGGTAAAGCCGTTTACTCAGGAAGATTTTCTAAAAACCGCACACAAGATGATTGGTTAGTCATATATTTTAACAACAAAAGAAACCGGACTTGATACGACATCAAACCCGGTTTCCAGTAATTCTAATTAAAAACTAATCTATCTATATTGATAAGCTATGCTGATTCAAGTTCAGCCGCAGCTTTTTCAACAGCTTCGACAAACTCACGTCTAGCCTGATAAATCTTTTCAGCAATTTTATCATCATGCAGAGCCAAAATCTGAGCAGCCATCCATGCGGCATTCTTTGCTCCGACTTTATCAAGAGCAAGTGTTCCGACTGGAAATCCCGGAGGCATCTGGACTGTCGCAAGAAGCGCATCCATTCCGCCGAGAGCAGAGCCGCAAATAGGCACTCCAAGCACGGGTTTGATAGTTTTAGCAGCCACGGCTCCCGCAAGATGAGCGGCAAGTCCGGCGGCGCAGATAAAAATCTGACATCCTTCTGCTTCTAAATCCTTCACAAGTTTCGCAGTCCTTTCGGGTGTGCGGTGTGCGGAAGAAACTGTGAAAGCATGGGGAATGCCAAGTTTGGTCAACAAGTCGGAACAGGGCTGCATTGTCTCTCTGTCAGAGATGGACCCCATAAAGATTGCTACTTTTACTGCACTCATTTTTTAAGACCTTTATTTCCTATGTCACGACGGAAATACGCATCCTTGAAGGAGAGCTTTGATACAGCTTCGTATGCTCTGACCTGTGCCGCAGCAAGATCAGAACCGAGAGCTGTTACTCCCAGTACGCGTCCGCCGTTGGTAAGAGTTTTGCCGTCTTTGTAAGTTGTTCCGGCCTGAAAAACCTTCACACCTTCAACCTGCTCAGCTTCATCAAATCCAGTAATCTCCATTCCCTTTTCATAAGGTCCGGGATAGCCGCCGGCAGCCATTACAACACATATGGTTGTTTCAGGCTTCAGCTTAACTTCCACTTCTGAGATTCTGTTTTCAACACAAGCAAGCATGATCTCGGCGATATCACTATCCAGACGCATAAGTAGCGGCTGGCATTCAGGATCACCGAATCGAACATTATATTCAAGAACAGAAGGGCCGTCAGGGGTATACATAAGTCCGGCGTAAAGGATACCTACAAAAGGCTCCCCTCTATCCGCCAGAAGTTTGAGTACCGGTTTAATGACCAGTTCTGCTGTTTCTTCATATTTTTCACGAGGCAGAATCGGAGCAGGGCTATATGCGCCCATGCCGCCGGTATTAGGCCCGGTGTCCCCTTCGCCCACAGCCTTGTGGTCTTGAGCGGAAGGAAGAAGTGCGTAATCTTCACCGGAACAGAATGCCAGAAAAGAAGCTTCTTCACCTTTCAGCGCTTCCTCAACGACAACTCTTTCACCGGCAGATCCGAACTCTTTTTTAATCATCATTGATTCAAGAGTTTCAATTGCCTCTTCAACAGTTGAAGCAACAACAACTCCCTTACCTGCGGCTAACCCGTCAGCCTTGATTACAATCGGAGCGCCTTTGCTTTCTACAAAAGATTTAGCACGCTCAAATTCATCAAAAACCTGAAACGGAGCTGTAGGAACGCCGGAATCACGCATAACCATCTTTGAGAAAGCTTTACTTCCTTCAAGATTGGCAGCGTATGCTCCGGGACCAAAGCAAGGAATACCCTCTTTGCTGAGAGCCTCTTTAATGCCCAGAACAAGCGGCAATTCAGGCCCTGCAACTACGAGATCTATTTTATTTTCTTTAGCAAATTTAACCAGTCCGGGTAAATCATCGTCTTTGATCGGAACGTTAGTACCTTCCAGACGAGTTCCCCCGTTTCCCGGTGCGATAAAAATTTCAGAAACTTTTGGACTCTGCCCGAGCTTCCAGGCAAGCGCGTGTTCCCTTCCGCCTGAACCGACTATAAGTACTTTCATGATTTCTCTCTCCACTGATTAAGCTAGGGCTCACTTAGATAAATATCGGCATTTTGGCAAGAAAAGCTATACGGTAATCCGCACATCCGCAGCAATAACTCCCAGCACTTCACCTTTTGAATTAAGAAAAGGCCCGGACACTGTGATACAATTATGTCCGGAAGCTGCGGATTTATAAACATCAGAAATATACAAGGTCTTATCTTCAAGCGGGCCAGAAAACCAAGGACGTTTGGACCAATTTTTACCGAATGAAGACTTATCTTCTTCATACTTCTGTCCATGACCGGAAATATTGCTGACTGTCTGAACTCCGCTCTGATCGGTAATATACAAAAGTTCAAGGAATGGATTGCTGCGCACAGCCCGCCTCATTGCTCGTTCCTGCAATTCACGGGAACGTGACTGAACATCCGGCGACTTGGCAAGCAAGCTGATAACTTCCTGAACTTCACCATTACCAACCAACTGGAATACACCTATCATATCATCAAGGTCCGATATGCGTCCACCAAGAACGGTCACGGATTCAGTTGCGCCGGACATGGCTTCATCTGTTTCATCAGAAATAGAATGAACTCCAGTTATTGCTTCTCTTACAATGTTGCTGGCTTCCGCCTGCTGCACTGCTTCCTCCGCAATCTTGCGAACCCTTTCAGAACTTTTACCTGCGAGCGAAACAATTTCAACAAGAGCTTCACCGGACATGGAAGCTAAATCAGATGCCTCCCCGGCAAGACCTGCAATAGAATCTACTCCGGCAATTGTGTGCTCAACATGTTTCTGAATTTTACCTATTTCGGTTCCAACGTCGCGGGTGGCGTCCATAGTCTTTTCAGCAAGGTTACGGACTTCATCCGCGACAACGGCGAATCCGCGTCCGGCATCACCGGCTCTGGCAGCTTCAATTGCAGCATTCAAAGCCAGAAGATTAGTCTGATCAGCAATATCAGAAATAACATTCATAATATTCCCGATTCCGTCAGCCTGTAATCCTAGACCGGCAACAAGCCCATTAAGCTCGTTTGAATTTTCAAGAACAGATCCGATGGATGAAATTGTTTTCTTAAGCACAACTTCACCGGACTGAGCTTGTGTTGCAGCGCTTTCAGCATCGTCAGCCGCAGCTTCCGCGCGTGATGCTGACTGGGTTATGGACACATCAATCTGTTCCATTGAGGATACAACCGAAGCCAGCAATGACTGCTGTCTTCCTGCCCCGTCACGAGCGCGAACAGAAGCATCTCCAAGGAGTGCGGACTCATTGCGGATTCCTTCGACAGCAGTTTCCAAAGTTTTTGCGGCGGAAAGTAACCCCTTGCAACGAGCCTCTTCAGCCTTACCACGAGCCTCGTCAGCAAGCCGATATGCTTTCCTTTTCTTATCTTTTTGTATCTTAAGATGTTGTTCGGCATCATAAAGTTTAACAGTCAAATCTTTTACAAGCTCGCCCAGCACCACAGCTTCGGGATAATTTTTAAAAACTGTTTCTAAATCACCTTCAAATGTTTGCCCGCCGGATAAACATTTCATCCACTCATTTCCTGATGCGCAATCTCTGCACGCCCGCGCACCGAACACAAAATCGACCACAAGAATCATTGCCAATCCGCCGGCAAAAAGACCTGCCAAAGGCAGCACACTGTCAGATTCAAACAATTCCGGCATAAAAACTAGAAATAAACCAAGAATCAGAATAATTAAAGCGTCTATAATCATATGAATTATCGTCTTATAAAACACGAGATACTCCCTTGAAAAAAACTTTTTAATGCCATTTATTGAGCACTCGAAACTGCATATTCCAAAGCAACCACAAGCTCCTTTACATACTCACTGTCTTCAATCTTACCCCAACCCGAGTTTTCCACATGAAACACATCAAACACACTGCTTCCGGTGGTAGAAATCCTTGCCATCCGCAGATCAACATTCATACGTGAGAAAGTTACAGCCATATCATAAAGTATTCCTGAACGATCTTGAGTCCTTACTTCAATGATGGTGCATAATTCACTTGAATCATTATCCACAGAAATCTGAGTGGGAACTTTTTGGGAATTTGTCTTCGCAAAAAATGAATTTCGTTTCTTATGCAGCCTGTAATCAAGTGAAAGCCGACCAGTCATGGCATACATTATGGCCCTTTCCACACGCGCCCAAAGATCCGTTGGAGCGCTTTCGGCTGAGGGACTTTCAACTGTAAAAATGTTCACAGCGGTCCCGTCAGACCATGAAAAAATATCCGCAGAAAGAATATTTATTGAATGAAGAGCCAGCACTCCGGCCTGTGCAGCAAAAAGAAAATCCTGATCCCGGGCTGTAATCACAATTCTTGTTCTGCCGTCAGCAATATTTTCAACTGAACGAACAAGATTCAACCCTTTCCCGCCCTTTCCGCACGGCTTGCGAATCAAATCTTTTTCATAAGCCGCATTAAACTCAATAACCTGCTCTATGTGACAAACAATTTCTTCCGGCTCCAGACTTAAAAGATACCTGTCCGGCATTGCATCAAGCATTAAGTCTACTAATGAACCTTCCATAATTTCGGAGGAAAGAATCTTAACTCTAGCTCGTGTTTCACCAATTTTTTGATCATTATCAAACTCATGAACAGACGCTTCCGCCAGAATCTGCTCCAGCCCAGAGTAGAGTTCTCTAAGCAGTGATTCGCTCCACGAATTCCAAACGCGCGGGCCTGTCGCCATTGAATCAGCCATTGAAAGAATAAAAAGAAGTTTCAGCCTTCGGGTGGTTCCAACTTTGCGGGCAATTTCAAGCAACGAGTCGCCATCACTTAAGTCAATACGCCTTGCCCCCTTAACGAGCAGCAGGTGCTCCCGTACAAGGAAAATGATGTCATCCTTAAACTCAGAGGGGAAAGTGGTCCGTGATAGTATTTCTGCCGTTATTTCAGCACCGCGTTTATGATGGTCACGACCGCCTTTTCCTATGTCGTGAAAAAAGGCACCGAGCATCAATATATCGAGATCAGCGGGAGTAAGAGTTTCCCCTTCAAATTCATCTTTATTTATGTCGCAGCATTTATGAACGGTTAGCAGTGAATGTCTTCCGGGTGGATAGCGATGATATCCATCATACGGAATCAAAGCCGCAACTTTGGAAAATTCAGGCAGGAAAGAATTAAACACACCGCTGTCGAGCATTTCGAGCGAAGAACGCCAGCCATATGGAGCTTCTAAAATTTTAATCAATAAATTTAGAACATCACCTAAACAAATATCTATTTCACTATTAAGGTTCGCGACAGCCCGTCTGGCTTCACGAGTTAAAGGGTTGCCATTTCGAGATTTTATTTTAAAAAGATTGAGGGCTGATTTTAAACTGATTGGGCCGGACCATTTTATAAACTGCTGTGAATCTTTAATGAATGATTCCCGGTAGAGAGCATCTCCCATAGACCGGATGCGAATCATTGCCGCATGCAGCTCATTTAAAAGATCGTTCCCGCGCTTTCCCGGAGAATATCCCTTTACTCCGCAAAGAGAAGCTACGTCGGCAAGCCTTTCAATATCCAGACGATCCTGCTTGCGCCCTGCGGTCAGGTGCAACGCCGAACGAACTCTTATTAATAATGTTTCGTCTCTGCGCAAATCAGCAAGATCATCAGAATTTAACGGTAAGTAATCGCCTTTTACACCGGCACACCAATGCACAAACTGAACATCGCGAAGAGTTCCCCATCCATTTTTCAAATCCGGTTCAAGAACAACCGAATCCATACCAACTCCCACAGCCTTACGATTCTCCCACAGAGTCCTGCAAAAAGAATCTCCTGCTACGGGTAAAACCTTCTGAGTAAATTCACCCGAAAGAGTTTTAAACAATTCTTCATTTCCGGCGATAAACCGTAAATCCAAAAGCGACGCCAACACTTTAAAATCACTCTTTGCAAGCTCTATATTCTGCGGAACACTGCGCACGCCGTGCCCTACCTCAAACTTTAAATCCCACAAAGGGTGGAACAAAAAGGCGGCCAGATTTTCAAGGACATCCGCCTTTGACAAATCTGTAAGCACCAAAACATCCAGATCGGAAAAAGGTGAAAGCTTACCTCTGCCGTAACCGCCCACCGCCAGCACGGAAAGCCCGGTACAATCAGGTAAAATTCCTTTTACAACTGCTTCTGCAAGTCTGGCGTTGAAATAACAATCCACCAGAAGAGCCATTCGCTGAGAGAAATCCTGCGGCATACTCTTAGAGCATGCCGCAAGGAGAGCATCCCGCCCTGCACGAAGATTTTCAATCGATGCTTCCGAGCCGGACAAGTTCGACATTAGATTGCATCCAGCCCCGTTTCACCGGTTCTGATACGCACAACTTCGTCAACAGATGTAACAAATATTTTACCATCACCGACTTTTCCGGTCAGTGCGGAGTTGCGCACAGCTTCAAGCACTTCAGGAACCCTCTCAGCCTCAACCACTATTTCAATCTTAGTCTTGGCAATAAAATCTACCTGATACTCAGCTCCGCGATACACTTCTTTATGACCGCCCTGACGACCGAAACCTTTAACTTCAGTGACAGTCATTCCTTTCAAACCAAGTGCGGCAATAGCTTCCTTCACATCATCAACCTTAAACGGCCTGACTATAGCTTCTATTTTTTTCATAATTGTAACCTCTTAAAAATATTTAGAACTGATACCCAGCTTCACTGTGCTCCGCGACATCAAGTCCGATGGACTCAGCTTCTTCGCTGACGCGAAGGCCGCAAACAGCATCGACGACTTTAAGAAGTATCCAGCTCATGACGAAGCAATACCCCCATGTGCAGACAACAGATTCAAGCTGAATCCAAAGCTGTGCAGGATTTCCGTAAAACAAACCCTCTGCCCCCACGCTCGCGAAAAGACCGGTTGCAATTGCGCCCCATGTTCCACCAAGGCCATGAATTCCTACAACGTCGAGGGAATCATCATACTTAAGAATAGATTTCAACAGAATGCCACCATAACAGATTATACCGCCGCCGAATCCAATAAGAATTGCAGCCATCGGCGTGACAAATCCGGCAGCAGGAGTAATAGCAACAAGCCCTGCGACAGCACCGGAAGCCGCCCCCAAAGTTGTCGCTTTGCCACCATGCAAACTTTCAGCAAGCAACCAGCCGAGAAGTCCGGCGGCGGCTCCGAGGTGAGTTGTCACAAAAGCATTTGCTGCAATACCGTTTGCAGCAAGAGCGCTGCCTGCGTTAAATCCGAACCACCCGAACCACAAAATCCCTGCTCCGAGCAAAGTCATAGGCAGATTATGCGGAATGAATGACCTCTTTCCGTACCCTTTTCTTTTTCCGATCACTAAGCAGGCTGCAAGAGCTGCTGCTCCTGAACTCATATGGACAACGGCTCCTCCAGCAAAGTCCAGCGCACCTCTTTCCCCCATCCAGCCTCCGCCCCAAACCCAATGACACATGGGGGCGTATACAAAAATGATCCATAAAGAAGAAAAGATCAGAAGAGCCTTAAATTTCATACGCTCAGCAAAAGCTCCTGTGATAAGCGCAGGGGTAATGACCGCAAACATACCCTGAAAAATCATAAATAAAAGATGGGGCAGATTATCAGCCGGACTGTTCAGCGTATCAATTCCAACACCGTCCAGAGCAAAGAAATTCATTCCACCGATAATACCGCCGATATCATCGCCAAAGGCCAGAGTATAACCGATGACGGCCCATATAATTGAAACAAGACCGAGCATCACAAAACTCTGCATTATGGTGCCCAAAACATTTTTATTCCGCGCCATGCCCGCATAAAAAAGTGCAAGCCCCGGAGTCATAAACATTACCAAGGCGGCACAAATAAGAATAAATGAAGTATCCGCTGCATTCATTTTTAAACCCTCCCACTCATCTCGACATTTTACTATTTTTTACATTTATGTATTTTGATATCGTCAAAAAACATAATATTTGCCAATTTTGCAAAAAACTAATTCAGATACGCATATTCTAAACGTATAGAGCACTCTTCGTGCCAAATAAGAACAAAATAAGTCAAATTATACATATTTGACATTTGGTGAACATTAAATGCAGAGATGAGGAAGGATTTTATACATTTTAGACAAAAAGAAAGCGGTGCTTCCATATAAAAGAAACACCGCATCATTCTACTTGTTTTTCACCCCAAATGGGATAAATTTATCCAAATCATTTATAAAAAGTTAACATTATTCCTTACCTGTTCATCGAATATACAGCTAACTGATTTCTTATCTTTTACATGGAGAAGCTCATGTCCGCTTGCAAATTGAAATACATATTTACGATCGCGCTTCTGTTAATCGGCACAGTTGCGCACACCGCTCCTTTACAGGTGACGGTTTCCATTGTTCCACAGAAGTATTTTGTAAAAAAAATTGGAGGAGATCTAGTTGATGTAAATATAATGGTCAGACCGGGCCGTAGCCCTGCCATATACGAGCCACAGCCTCGACAAATGGCGCAGCTCAGCAAAGCGGCTATCTATTTCGCCATAGGGGTTCCGTTTGAGCAGGCATGGCTTCCAAGATTTAAATCTGCAAATACGAACTTAAAAATCGTTCATCTCAGTGAATGCGTCGTCAAACAACCAATGCAGGAACATCTCCACGGAGAAAAAGAACATCGTGACCATAGCGAAAATTTCCTCACAGACCCGCACATATGGCTGTCTCCGCCTCTGGTCAGAATCCTATCCATTCAAATCAGAGACTCTCTGATAGAAGCAGACCCTCAAAACGCAAATATTTACAGGAAAAATTATTATACATTTGCTGAAGAGATTGATGAGCTGGACAATGAATTGATTAACACCTTCAAGGGCTCAACCAACCAGCAAAGCTTTATGGTCTACCACCCTTCATGGGGATATTTCGCAAGAGCTTACGGACTCAGACAAATACCTATCGAACTGGAAGGCAAAGAACCCAGCCCTAAAGAAATGACTCATATAATTGATTTTGCCCGTAAGAATTCAGTCTCAACCATATTCATTCAGCCGCAATTCTCAAGGAAGAGCGCACAGGCAATCGCCTCTTCAATAGGTGCAAGAATTCTGGTCGCAGACCCTCTGTCCGCAGATTGGGATGAAAATCTCAGAAAAACAGCCAAAGCCTTTCTTAACGGCTCCCGCTGATCATATAAAGAAGGGTAAAGACAAATAGAAAAGACGAGACAGGATAAAACAAGACTGGACATAAAAATTTAAAATAACGAATAAATTAGAACTACTCAAAAAGACTCGAGGGCCAGGAGTAATAACACGGGCATAACCCGAGCTTACATCCTGTACGCAAGGTACTGCCCACCTTGAAACAACTTAGCTATCGAGCCTTTTTGGGAAACCCTAACTTTTCGAATTAAAAACTAAGTACAGCCAGAAGAGTAAGCATAAATGTGACAGGCCCGCGAAGTATAAAAGAAGCAGTCACAGACTTAGGCATTTCCGCTGCAATCTTTGACCGGAGAGCCTTAAATTCTCTATTCATTTCGCGGTCTTTTATTGTTCTGAGAGATCTGGCCTGACGGGATTCGCCTCGAAGCAGTTCCATATCTTGCCTGTGAACTGTAAGCAGGCTTTCAATATTATTCATGAAAAAATCACTCCATCTTATATACTGAACAACTCAACCGGATTATCTTAAGAGGATTGTGAACCGGGGAGACCCGAAGGGGTCGGGGAGGTGGAGTGGGTCCCCCGGTCCATACTTGACTAACAAGCTAACTTCCTTAAAGCACCATCCATGCCAAAACTTGATATTTACGTTAAAAAGAGCGCCACACTATACAGGCCACCGTTCTTGTTATTTTAAAACTATCCCATCTCCTTCTTTTCAAACCTTGATAATTCATTAACTTTACGATATATCATAAAAAAACCCAAATAACACAAACACGACAAAAGAAAAAAACAAATGACCATTTCAATCGACGACTACAAAGAATTATCGCAAGAACTGGACCCTGAAAAATTACAGAAAACCATTCTCAACCTACTTTTGAAACTACAAAATGTTGAGCGGGGTTCGCTTTGGATTGAACGGGACAACATGTATGAATGTGTTGAAGCTCTAGGCCATCAAAGTGAAGAACTTAAAGGTATCAAGCTTAATCCTAACAAAAAAAGCATTGTAGGGTGGGTCATTCAAAACGGCAAAATGACTATCGCTGAAGCTGGAGCAGATACCAGACACAACAGCCAGTTTGAACATAATTTTAAAGTGAAAAGTAAACATATATTATGCTTTCCGCTTCTACTTAAAGGCAAAGAAGTCTACGGAGCGGTTCAGGTCATTGATACCAGTTCGGACGGAGATCACTTAAACCTGAATCCTGAATATCTCACAATGCTTCAAGATGTTGTAGATATAGGGTCTATAGCCCTGCGCAATTCTTTAGAATTTCAAACACAACAGCGCAAATACGCACAACTCAGCAGGACTTTAAGCTGCCTGAGAGAAAAAAACTCTATTGTGGGCAAAAGCGCCTCAGTCAATAAAGCTCTTAAGCTTGTTAAAAATTACGCCGCAACAAACTATCCGGTCCTTATTTCCGGGGAATCCGGAACAGGTAAGGAACTTTTCGCCCAAGAAATCCATGCCCAAAGCGGACGGGCTGATAAACCTTTTTTAACCCAGAACTGTAGCGCGATACCGGAGAACCTTCTTGAAAGTGAATTGTTCGGATATGTAAAAGGAGCTTTCACCGGAGCTACTGCAAACAAGTTAGGGCTTTTTGAAGCAGCAGACGAAGGAACTGTTTTCCTTGATGAAATCGGAGATATGGACATCAATCTTCAGGCAAAAGTCCTTAGAGTTCTTCAGGAAAATGAAATAAAACCACTCGGAGGAACTCGCACCCGCAAGGTAAATGTTCGCATAATTTCAGCAACGAACCGTAAACTGGAAGAAGAAGTACGCTCTGGACGGTTCAGAGAAGATCTTTATTACCGATTGAATGTTTTACCTCTGAAGCTCCCCAACCTAAACGAAAGACAAGAAGACATTCCCCTGCTGACCGAATACTTCTTAACCAGAGAAGCTTCCTTCAGCCACATGCTGCCTAAAAAATTAACCCCTGAAGCTAGGACCGCCATGAAAAGTCATAAATGGCCGGGCAACATTCGAGAACTGGAAAACGCAGTTAAACAATTTCAGGCCATGGTTCCCGGAGACACTATTCAACTGGCAGACCTGCCCCCTCACATTGCTTCTCCCGTGACTACCCCCTCAATAAGCACCCTGACTCAGAAACGAGGTTCCGCTCTTCGCTCCAGCAGCAAGGAGACCCCTGCAATGGACATTTCTGTGCTTACATGGACTGAACTTGAATCAACATATGTCCTGAAACTTTTAGAAAAACATAAATGGAACGTCAGTCAGGCTGCACGAGCCGCCAATCTCAATCGCTCTACATTTGATTCGCGCATGAAGAAGCTCGGCATTACTAAAAATATCGATCAGTAAGCCTGAGATTCATCCCGATCAAAGTATAACGCCGCTTACGTGAAGGTTCATACCACTTACAGTAAAACCTCTGGACGGCTCAGTCGCGGGGGTGCTATTATTACTCTTGATTAAAATTCCTGAAATCCAGCCATCTTCGCCCTGTGAATGCGCTGGCATGTCGGGTTAAAACCTATTGTAATGACAGATTATAAGCTTCCCATACTTCTTCATGGGTGAATTCCCACTTCAAGGATTTATCAAATGCTCCTTCTTGGAATAGACGTCGGCGGAACTCATACTGATGCAGTGGCTTTAGGCCCGGACCGTATAGAAGCTCAGGTTAAAGTCGCAACTAACCATGACGACCTCCTCTCTTCTATCAAAAATGCGCTAGGTGAAATTGTCCGCCAAACCGACCCGGCACGCATCAAACAGCTCAATCTAAGTACGACCCTTTCTACAAACGCCATTGTTGAAGGGAAGTTTGAAGATGTCGGAGTGATTGTTTCGGCAGGCCCCGGACTCGACCCGCATTCTTTTATGACCTGCAAAGATTTTCATGTGATCCCCGGATCGCTTGATCACCGCGGCTCAGAAACCAAACAACTGAACAACCTTGCTCTCGAAGAAGCTATTTCCTCCTGCCGTAAGTCCGGCGTCAAGGTTTACGCAGCAGTTACAAAATTTTCTCCGCGCAACCCTTCTCACGAAAAAGCAATAGAACTTGCCGTGGGTGACAACGCTGATTTTATAACCCTCGGACACCAGATTACAGGGCGCTTAAATTTCCCCAGACGCATTGCAACAGCCTTCTATAACTGCGCTGTCTGGCGAATTTTCAACAATTTTGCAGACGCTATTTCTGGCACACTTGAGGAAATGGGACTGGGGCACATAAAGGTCAACATCCTTAAAGCTGACGGCGGAACAATGCCGCTGCCTTTATCCAGAAAAGTTCCGGTTCAATCTATTTTTTCCGGCCCGGCCGCGAGTGTAATGGGCATTATAGCTCTTTGCAAAATCACCCACGACTCCATCATCTACGATATCGGCGGAACAACAACTGACATTGCCATCTTTGTCGGCGGCACGCCCCTTATCGAACAGGAAGGAATCAACATCGGCTCCTACCCGACACTGGTGCGCGCACTAAAAGTTCATTCCATCGGGGTCGGAGGAGACTCCGCTATTTCGATTCTTGAGGGGATTATCAGAGTTGGACCGACAAGACTCGGACCTTCTATTGCTTTCGGAGGAAAAACCCCGACTCTCACAGACGCTCTTATCTGGAAAGATTCATGCGACTGCGGAGATATCGGCAAATCCAAAGCAGGATTTGCGGCTTTTGCCTCTAAAATGGACATAGATCCTGAAGAACTGGCTGATAAAGCAATTGAAAACGCCATTAATAAAATTCACGATTCAACCCGTGAACTTGTGGAAGAAATTAATCAGCAACCAGTTTATACCATTCATGAACTGCTTGAAAACAGACGCATAGTTCCACGTAAAATTTATATGATGGGCGGCCCAGCCAAAGCCATGAAAATGGATATTTTCCGCAAGTTCCGGCTTTCTACGGAAGTGCCGGAAAACTACGATGTAGCAAATGCAATCGGCGCGGCTTTGACTCGAACCACCACCGAGATTGAACTTTTTGCCGACACTGAACGCGGCGTAATGTTCATCCCCTCACTTGGCTACAGAGAAAATGTTCCCCGCAACTACAAACTTGAAAACGCGGAAAAAGACGCCATGAACCACCTGCTCGCCCATCTTGGCGAAATGAGCGTTGCCGCAGACGGGGCCAATGCGCTCATAACATCGTCTTCCTCTTTTAATATGATGAACGGATCTACCACTGTGGGCAGGAATATCAGAGTTAAATGTCAAATCAAACCCGGCGTGGTCCGGACATATTCATAAAACGGAGTTTTTATGCTCAAGGCTGAAAACAGTCTGGGAATCATATTTTTCCCTGCATTTGACTGGGCAATCTCGCCGACTCACCCGGAAAGAGAAGAACGCCTCCTCTATACTCAGGACCAACTGCGTGAAGAGGGACTTTTTGATATTGAAGGAATCCGCGAATATAAGCCCGAAGTAGCAGAAACAGTCGACATCGAAAGGGTTCACTTCTGCTTTCCTGAAGCCGAAGCCATAGCCACCCGTTCTCACTATATTTCAGCAGGCGGAGCCATCAAAGCCGCCGAACTTGTTATGCAGGGAGAAAGAGACCGCGCCTTTGCATTAGTACGTCCTCCCGGACATCATGCAATGAAAACAGTCCAAGGCTCACGCGGATTTTGCGCTATCAACATTGAAGCGATTATGTGTGAACACATCCGCGAAAAATACGGCCCTAAGCGCATAGCCATTGTAGATACCGACTGTCATCATGGCGACGGCACACAGGATGTCTACTGGCACGATCCTGACACTCTGTTCATATCTATGCATCAGGACGGACGAACACTTTATCCGGGCACCGGCTTTCCAAAGGATGCAGGCGGCCCTAAAGCACTGGGACGCACTATCAACATCCCTCTGCCGCCCGGAACCTCCGATGCCGGATTTATGATGGTCATGGAAAAAATAGTCATGCCCATACTGGATGACTTTAAGCCGGACCTAATCATAAACTCCGCAGGGCAGGACAATCATTTCACCGACCCGATCACCAATATGAATTTTTCCGCACAGGGCTATGCCGCACTGAACTCGATGCTGAAGCCCGACATTGCTGTACTGGAAGGCGGATATGCCATTCAAGGAGCATTGCCCTATGTCAATCTGGGAATCAGCCTTGCAATGGCGGGAGTTGATTACTCCCATGTTCGTGAACCGGGCTGGAACCCTATTACGCTAAAAGAACCCGATGATGTAATGAAATATATTGGAATGCTTTGTGATAGTATCCCGGATATTTATTTCAACCCGCCCAAAGAAAGCAACGAAGGCATTATCAACGGCAACTGGTCTGTTCGTCACCGCACCATTTTCTATGACACGGAAGGATTCACAGAGTCACAGACGGAATCATTATTACTCTGTGACGAATGTCGCGGTTTATTGAAAGTGGAAACGCAAAAAGAAAACGGCCCCATGGGCTTCGGGATTGAAATTCCCATCGGAGCCTGTGATAAATGCCGGAACACCGGATATTCTTTGCTGGAAGAAGCACAAATCAAGAGCAAATACCGCTACATGCAGATGATCAATCGCAAAGATAAAGAATACATGCGCTACGGATTTTGAAAAGATAAAAACACGACCATTAGGATTATGGCCAAAAACAAATGATCAAAGAAAAAGCCCGCAATTCAAATAATTGCGGGCTTTAATTTTACATTATAAAAACAGATATTAACTTTCTTCCGTCATCGGAGGAAGATTCTTGATATAAATATCCTGCTGAGGGAAAGGAAATTCAATACCTTTCTCTTTAAAGGAATCCCATATGGCGAGCATCGTATCCGACTTAACTCTGCCAGTTCCCTTCTCAGGATCATTGATCCATATCCTCAGCTCAAAATCAACAGAACTGGCGCCGTACCCGGTCATGCGACATACAGGAGCAGGAGTCTTAAGAACTCCGGTCACAGTCCGAGCCGCTTCTACGCTGGCCTTCATGGCCTCATGAACATCAGACGAGTAAGCTACTCCAAAAGGAATTCTAAGCCTCACGGAATTATCTCCGTAAGTCCAGTTTATAACCTGCCCTGTTATGAGCGAATCATTCGGAATCAGATACTCTTTCTTATCAAAGGTCTCCATTGAGATAAAACGGGCATTAAGTGACTTAATCTTACCTCGGGCATTTCCGACTTCAATAATGTCGCCGGGCTTAATGGATCGCTCAAGCAACAGAATCACGCCACAGACAAGGTTGGATATAACCTTCTGCAAACCGAAACCGACACCGACACCGACAGCTCCAGAGAAAATAGTCAGCCCGGTAAAGTCGACCCCGATCCCTTTAAGTCCCAGATAAACCGCTAAAGTCATAAGGCCTAATTTAGACCCTTTTGACAAAAGAACTTGTAAGGAAGGTGAGAGAGTTTTTGATTGTTCAATCTTAGATTGAGTAATTTTGTTCACAAAACTTGCAACCTGAACCAAAGCAATAAGAAGTATTATTCCTTTAAAAAGAACAAGTATGGACAAATTCTTTTGATTGTATACAAACCCGACAGTATCGAGAAAAGCTACAGTTTTACCGAGCACCCCGAATACATTAAGAGCAGCCATTGTCCATGCTGCCGCAGAAATAAACCTAGCCCAGAACTGATTCATAACCAGACTGGAGGCGATCTTTATAATAACCCAAGCGGCTGTTAATGAACCGGCCACTATCAATAATCCTGGCCTGTATTCCTTAGCAAACAATACATAAACTGAGAGTTTAAAAAGCAGGACAGTAAACAAAAGCCATGTCTGTTTTATTGCCGTCTTTACAAACAAGCTTTCGCGGACAATCTGAGGGAATCGTCCGTCCACAGCGGTTTGGATTTTCGGAGTAATTTTTTTATTGAAAATTCTGCCAAGCAAGAAGATCAGAGGAATTAAAATGAGTTCCTCAGCCCCATTAAATGTAAAAAAATCCGTTACCACAGATTCTTTTAAATCTAATAGCCATTTTACTAAATCATCCCTTAAAAACTTCTCGAAAGTAGAAATGTCCATAAACTAAGCCTCGTGCTAGATTAGAATATCAAACAAAGTCCCAACAAATAAAAGCACCGAGATAACGCCGTTAAGAGCAAAAAAAGCCATATTCACACGGCTCATATCATCGGCAGATATGACTTGATGTTCGTACACCAGAATCGCCGCAATGATAGCAGTAGTAGTAAAATAGATCCACCCCAACCCGGCAGATAATCCAGCAAGCAAAAAGAAAATTCCGGTGTTTACGTGACAGAAAGTCGAAATAGTGAGCGACTTATTAATTCCGAGAGAAGCAGGAATTGAGAACAACCCGCGGCCTCTATCAAATTTTCTGTCCTGAGTTGCGTAGAGGATATCAAACCCTGCCACCCAGAAAACAACTCCGAAGAAAAATAAAATTGCAGGCAAAGTGAACTGAGGATCAACACATAGCCATCCCGCAAGAGGAGCAAGTCCCAGAACAGATCCGAGCACGAAATGACACAGCTTTGTAAACCGCTTGGTGATTGAATAAAAAGCTGACCAACCAAGAGCAAAATAAGAAAGTTTATAACAAAGCTCATTCATATTTTTACACGCAACAACAAAAATCACAGCGCAAACAGCAATAAAACAAAAAGTGAAAAACGTTGAAAGTTCACCTGTAACCAAAGGGCGGGTGCGCGTTCTGGGATTTTCACTGTCAATATTGATGTCGACCAGTCTATTGAATGCCATTGCAAAAGATCTGACCGCAATCATTGCAACTGTCAGCAAAAAGAAAGGCTTAATTCCCGGCCAACCATCTGCCGCAAGGAAAATACCAATATAAGCAAACGGCAGAGCGAAAATTGAATGCTCAATTTTAATCATACGGCAGACAATGACAGTATTTACCCATAACAATTTTAAAGTATCGCGCAATAAATCGATCAAAACGAACTCCTTATCAGTCAACCTGAGATTTATACTTCATCAAAATTTTTCAATAAGCACAGCACCTGTAACAACTAAAACTACACCTGCAATTCTCATGGGAGAAGCTTCCCGGACGGCATATCCTATGAGCCCGAAGTGGTCCAGAAAAATGGATGCGGCCATCTGTCCTGCCACCATCCAGCACATCATGGTTCCAGCGCCGAGAACAGGAGCAACAATCACCGCTGCGGCTACAAAAAATGCCCCCATCAACCCGCCGGTCCACATCCACCAAGGCCCTTTTAAAGTCGCCTCAAAAGCTGGAATCGGTGTTTTAGCAAGAAAAGAATAGGCTATCAGCGTCAGTGTTCCGACTGCAAACGAGATAGTTGCCGCCAGTACCGGATCACCCACAAAATTTCGCAATTTCATGTTTATTCCAGCCTGAGTCGGAGCCAGAGCTCCGAAAGTGACTGCGATAGCTATAAAAAACAGCCGCATATTTTCTCCAATTTTTAAGCAACAACGGTGCAGGATAACTTTCTTCACCTTGGTTGCAAAGCTAAGCTGGCACCTTATAAAAAAAACGACCCGAAAAAGCACTGAGCTTGAACGGGCCGTAATTAAAACATAATAAACAATAAAATTACTTGCGGGTTACAAGGCCGTAACTCTTTTTACCTTTACGGATAAGTAGAACTTCTCCGCCTATAAAATCGGCATCAACAGGAATGTATCCAAAATCGCTGACACGTTCATTATTGATATAAAGACCGCCGGCGGTAATATCTTTGCGAGCCTGACCTTTTGATTTAACGAGTCCCAGATCCATAAGAATCTGCGGAAGATCAGGAAGAGCATCAGCAGCATATTCTACGCCCGGAGCGGCTTCCATGGCTTCACGAAGTGTCGCGGAATCTACAGATTTAACGTCGCCTCCGCCAAAAAGAGCTACAGTTGCAGCCTGAACTTTTTCAAGCTCTTCCTTGCCGTGAATCATGATAGTAGTTTCTTCTGCAAGACGCTTGTGCGGTATACGCATGTGCGGAGCTTCTTCATGACTCTTCTCAAGCTCAGAAATTTCTTCCTCAGTCAGGAAAGTGAAGAACTTAAGGAAGTTAATAACATCCCTGTCGTCTGTATTAATCCAGAACTGATAGAATGTGTAAGGAGAAGTCATTTCAGCATTCAGGAAAATGGCGCCTTTCTCACTCTTACCAAATTTCTTACCCGAAGCAGTAGTAATAAGCGGGAAAGTCAGAGCATAACCTTCGCCCGCAGCTTTACGACGGACAAGTTCGCATCCGGCAGTAATATTGCCCCACTGGTCGCCGCCGCCAATCTGAAGCTGGCAGCCTTTTTCCTGATAAAGATGATAATAATCATAAGACTGAAGGAGCATGTAACTGAACTCGGTATAAGAAATACCGACATCTTCGCGTCCAAAACGGCCTTTTACCGATTCTTTGGCAAGCATCCAGTTTACAGTGAAATGCTTACCCACCTCGCGGAGCATATCAAGGAAAGAAATATCTTTCATCCAATCGTAATTATTAACGACTTCTGCTTTAGAACCTGTATTGCGTTCACAAAACCCTTCAATCTGGGTCTTGATTTTTTCCACCTGAGCTTCAATCTTTTCGATACTTAAAAACTCACGTTCTTTATCTTTACCGCTAGGATCACCGACCCTTCCGGTTGCTCCGCCAAGCAGAAATAAAGGATTATGCCCAGCTCTTTTCATGCGTACGAGACAAAGGAGAGGAACCAGATTACCAATGTGAAGACTGCTGGCAGTGGGGTCGAAGCCGCAATACATGCTTCTTCCGGGAGTAGACAAATATTCACGAACCTTGTCTTCGTCAGAAACCTGATGAATCAACCCGCGCCACTTAAGCTCATCATAAATATTCATTTTTACCTCTTTATTGAATTTATCCTGATTGCCTTATTAAAAAGCAATTTTAAACATAAAAATTATTAGCAACCGATGATAGGATCGGTCTTCCAGACATCAATGGAAACTGTTTTTCCTGTCTCTTCGTCAATATCAAGCACGACTCCCTGCAATTCAACAGGACCACCGGCAACACGCCATTTCTGAGGCAATCCGGTCACAAACCTTTTAATAACAGGGCCGGGAGCAAGTCCCAGACAGGAATCAACAGGGCCGCACATTCCAGCATCCGTAATATAACCGCAGCCGTTTTCTAAAATTCGGGCATCATTAGTCTGAACATGGGTATGCGTGCCTAGAACAGCTGAAACCCGTCCATCAAGATAGCGGCTGAGACATTGTTTTTCAGACGTTGCCTCAGCATGAAAATCAACTAAAATCACCTTTATCTCAGACGGGATCTCTTCAAGAATTTTGTCCGCGCCTCGAAAAGGACATTCGCACGCACTCATGAAAGTTCGTCCCTGAAGATTTACAACAGCTACAGATAAGCCTTCCCGTATTTGAAAAGAAGTCCAGCCTCTTCCGGGTGCACCTTCTGCAACATTTGCAGGCCTAACAATTTTATCACAGGTATTAAGATAGGAGTATATATTCTGAAATTTCCAGATATGATTGCCGGACGTTAAGATATCAATTCCGCAACCGAGAAGCTCTTTAGCATTTTTGAGAGAAAGACCTACTCCAGATGAAGCGTTTTCTCCATTGGCCACAATAAGATCAAGACTGAGCCTCTTACGAAGGTCAGTCATCTTTAAAGCAATACCCTTTCTTCCGGGTCTGCCGAATATGTCACCAAGAAAAAGAATCCGCACTGTGTTCACCTAGCGGTAGATCTGAAATTTGTAGAAAAAAGCGGCAGGAAAGTCGGCCCGAAGGGGCAGACCCTCCGGGCCGCTATAAAACTCATCTATTTTGCATAACCTACGGAACGACGTTCGCGAATAACGGTTACACGAATCTGACCTGGATAGGTCATGTTGTTTTCAATCTTAGTAGCAATGTCTTTACAAAGCATATGTGTATTATCGTCGGTAACTTTTTCAGCATCGACCATAACTCTGATTTCTCGGCCGGCCTGAATGGCGTAAGCCTTAGAAACTCCATCAAATCCGGTAGCAACATTTTCAAGTTCTTCAAGGCGCTTCACATAGTTTTCAAGAAGTTCCTTTCTTGCTCCGGGACGTGCACCGGAAAGACTGTCAGCAGCCTGAACAAGTGTTGCCAGAATTGACTGAGGAGGAATGTCTTCATGATGAGCCTGAATTGCATGGATAATCTCTTTGGATTCACCATGTTTTTTAGCAATATCAGCACCGATTACAGCATGAGGACCTTCGATTTCATGGTCAACAGCCTTACCGATATCATGAAGCAGACCTGCACGCTTAGCGATCTTCTCATCCATTCCGAGTTCCGCAGCCATAATGCCGCAAAGGAATGCAACTTCGAGAGAATGCTGAAGCACGTTCTGAGAATAACTGGTTCTATACTGTAATTGCCCAAGAAGTTTTACAATCTCAGGATGGATGCCGTGAACGCCGACATCAAACGTAGCCTGTTCACCTATTTCACGAAGCTTAACATCCATTTCCTGTTCAACTTTAGCCACGATATCTTCGATACGTGCAGGATGAATGCGACCGTCATGAATAAGTCTTTCAAGAGCCTGCTTTGCGATTTCGCGACGAAGCGGGCTGTATGCTGAAAGAACAACTGTTTCAGGAGTATCATCAATGATGAGGTCAACCCCTGTAGCGGCTTCAAGCGCTCTGATATTTCTACCTTCACGACCGATAATACGCCCTTTCATATCTTCTGATGGCAAAGCAACAGCAGTAACTGTCTGCTCATTAATGTAGTCACCGGAGTAACGCTGGATAGCAAGAGCAAGAATTTTGCGAGCCTTACGACTGCCTTCTTCTTTTGCTTCCATTTCAATAGCACGAACCATTTTACCAGCTTCGTGACGAGTCCGGCTTTCTATTTCTGTCATGAGTTTTTCGCGAGCTTCCTCAACAGTCAGTCCTGAAACTTCCTGCAACTTGCGTTCATGCTCATCTTTTCTTCTTTCAAGACCTTCGCGAAGTTCTTCGAGCTTCTTTTCCTGCTTAATCATGCGCTTTTCAAGAGCCAAAACCTCAGACTCTTTCCCGGCAACTGTTTCAAGCTTCTTCTCAAGACGCTCTTCTTTTTCTTGAAGACGCTCTTCCTGTTTTTTCAGGCCGCGTTCTATTTCTTTGTACTCATTTTCCTGCTCTTTTTTAAGAGCATATACTTCATCCTGGGCCTGAAGTCTGAGTTCTTTTTTCATGGCTTCGGCTTCTTTCCGAGCCTCCTGCACAATTCTATCAGCCAAACCCTGTGAATCGGCTAAACGCTTCGAATTCACATAACGGTGCAGGGCATATCCGCCTGCGGCACCTAGGGCCATTCCAAATAATATCAGAAAAAAATCCCCAAACATGCCATTCTCCTTTTATGTTGACAGGCCCTCTAAGACCTGATTTTTCACTACCGATCAACTAACGATCAGAGGTAACAATCTTCCATGGAGAATAGAAAAGAGACGGAGGCTTTTAGCAGAGGAGTTGTGTGGATTAAACAGCTTTATAGCAATTAATATCCTGTTAATTGCTATAAATTCTGCGGATCCCTGTTAGGGACCCCGGAGATGCCGTGTTGCCGTATAAGTTAGAACCTAGTCTAACAGGTGGGCGCGGTACTCGGAGCTTCAGGCTTCCCGGTAAACCGGGCGTGCACACCACTCCGAAGATACATGCTCCCTTTCTTAATATATTGGTTCAGAATCTATAGGGCAATCACGTACTCCCCAGGGAAATATATCTATATCCTAATTATGATCACTTGAGCGATCACAAATCACTTCTCTAATAGCGCGTTTATCTTCTCTTCCATCATTTCGATCTTGCGGCCGTGTTCAAGGTAGTCGTCAGCAAGGCTTAAGGCTAAACAAGTCAGCAATTTTTCCCTACTAACATCCTTTCCGCCCCGCGTAAGTTCACCGAACCGGTCTTCAAGCACATCCTTTGCGGCTTCTATTCTAACTTTGTCCGCATCGGTCTTGAAAGAAATTTCAAGGCCGAGAACCGGTATCGTATAACGAGGCATATTTGTATGACTACCATCATCCTCTAGAATTTTACATTAAACCACCTAGAATATAATAACAAATTGTCATACATCCCGGACAGAAAAACAAAAACTCTTATTCAAGATTTCCTTCAACTTTACTCAGAAGAAACTCAATACGCCCTCGGACTTCGTCCTTGCGCTGTTTCTCCTGCTCAATCTCTTCAAGAAGAAAAGCATTCTCTTCTTCGAGTTGTTTAATCTTTTGCAACATTTTATCGAAACGTTCTTCCAATTGAGCGATTATTTCCATTCTTCTAACCTAATACCTTATCTTTACAAAATCAAGACTTCTGAGAAGTCCGGGAAATGTTGACTTGCTTTGATCTAGCTACAGCTAAATCACCGTCATTCACATCTTTAGTAATAGTTGATCCGGCAGCAATCAGTGCGCCGCGTCCGATAGTGACAGGAGCTATAAGAGCTGTGTTACTACCGATAAATGCGTTTTCACCTATTATGGTTTTAAACTTATTTTTTCCGTCATAATTGCAGGTAATTGTCCCTGCACCGATATTTGTCCCCGCCCCGATTTCACTGTCTCCAAGGTAAGTCAGATGACCGGCTTTTGCTCCTTTTCCAAGGACAGCCTTTTTCATCTCAACAAAATTTCCTATCTTTGCCCCTTCTTCAAGAACAGCCCCCGGACGAAGTCGACCGTAAGGACCTACTGCACACTTGGGGCCGACATTTGCTTCTTCTAAATGACTGTATGCCTTAATTTCGGCATTCTCGGCAATACTGCTATCAGTAATTACAACGTGAGATTTAATTACTGCACCCGATGCAATAGAAGTTTCACCATAAAGCTCGCATGGTCCAGTAATTTCTACACCCGGCTTGATCTTTACACGAGGCCCGATAACTGCGGACTCCCAATTATGGATTATTACGCCGGAACGCAACCAATTTTCTGCAATTCTCATTCTTAACGTTGATTCCGCATTTGCAAGCTCATAAGGATTATTAATACCCATGAGATCAACTGAATCTCCACAATCAACGGCCGTCACATTCATTCCGCATTCAACGGCGAGATCGACCAAATCAGTAATATAATACTCACCACTTTTGTTTTCATTGGTAAGCTTGGACAATAATTCTTCTACAGCTGATATTTTCAGACAGTAAATTCCGGCATTCACTTCACCGCTGACAGGTCCATAAACAGACTCGTCATAATCTTTCGCTTCAACAATTGCCGTAACCTGACCCGCCTTATTACGAATCACCCGCCCGAACTGACACGGGTCTTTAGGCGTGATTGTAACAAAAGACAAGTCGGCACCGTCTTCTTTAACCGCTTCCAGAAAATCACTGACAGATTTTGCACCTATAAGCGGAGTATCTCCGTTTATGACCAGACAGTATTCAAGACCGGAAGCTTTAATCCGCTCCCAACCTTGCTGCAAGGCGTGCCCGGTTCCGAGTTGCTCTTTTTGAAGAACAAACTTCTCCTTCATTTGAGGAAAAGAATCTTCAACATATTCGGAACCGAAACCAACTATTGTAAATATCTCATCACCGATGGATGGACGCAAGGCGTTGTAAACATAATAGAGCATTGATTCGCCTAAAAGAGTCTTAAGAACCTTAGGCTTCTCAGAGTGCATACGTGTTCCTTTTCCTCCAGCGAGGACGAGGGCACAGGCAAATGAATCGTGCATTATAATCTCTCCGTATTTATTACTGGCAACTAGTTATCAGGTTGCATTACCAGAGTAAATGAACAAAGATTTAAAATCTAAATTATTTTCGGTATGATCTGCAAAATATAACAACACAATTCCATACACTTACACGTGCTTGTGATCGATTTAAATGATTTGCATATTTACTAGATATAACTTCAATTGCATTCATATTTTTTACAACACATAAATTGAAATAAATAAAACTTAATAATCAAATATTAATCCACGAATAAATGTCGTTTTTCACATAAATATAAATTTTCCGAAAAAAAGGAGCAGACTGTTAAAACAGTCTGCTCCTAAATAGCCATGGGGCTTTTGAGGCTGAAACTAAACTCTAGTGAGTTGTTGTTCCTGCATGCTGAGCCGCATCTTTACAGCTTAGGCGGGCAAGAGCTCTCTGAAGAGCTGCCTGTGCACGAGCTGATTCAATGCGATCCTGAGCTTTCGTCATACGAAGTTTCGCTTTTTCCTGAGCTTTTTGAGCCCGAGCGATATCGATCTCAACGGCCTTTTCAGCAACTTCCGCTAATATAGTCACTTTATTGTTTCCAACTTCTGCGAAGCCACCGGAAACGAATATATAGTGAGTACGAGAACCTTCTTTATAATAAAGGTTTCCAACGCCGAGAGCTGAAAGGAAGGGTATATGATTGGCCATTATACCAAACTCACCCTCAATCCCAGGGGCGCCGACATAGTCGACTTCCTGAGAAAGGACCTTGCGATCAGGAGTAACGATTTCCAAGAGGAGCTTACTAGCCATAATCGCGTCCTATGCTATTTGTTTTTCTCTTTTTCGATGGCTTCGTCAATTCCGCCAACCATATAGAAAGAGTTTTCAGCCATATCATCGTATTCGCCGTCAAGGATTCCTCTGAATGCCTTAACAGATTCCTCGAGCTTTACGTAAACGCCGGGGGTACCGGTGAAAACTTCAGCAACGTGGAAAGGCTGAGAAAGGAAACGCTGGATGCGACGAGCACGTGCAACAGTCTGCTTATCTTCATCTGACAATTCGTCCATTCCGAGAATGGCGATGATGTCCTGAAGATCTTTGTATTTCTGCAGAACCATCTGAACTTCACGAGCAGTATTGTAATGTTCGGCACCAAGGATATTGGGGTCGAGAATACGTGATGTGGAGTCAAGAGGGTCAACAGCAGGGTAAATACCAAGCTCTGCAATCTGACGGGAAAGAACAAGTGTTCCGTCAAGATGAGAGAATGTTGTTGCTGGTGCAGGGTCAGTAAGGTCATCAGCAGGTACGTATACAGCCTGAACAGAGGTAATAGAACCTTTGTTTGTGGAAGTAATACGTTCCTGAAGTCCACCAAGGTCAGTTCCCAGAGTAGGCTGGTAACCAACAGCGGAAGGCATACGTCCGAGAAGTGCGGAGACTTCGGAACCAGCCTGTGTGAAGCGGAAGATATTATCAACGAACAGAAGAACGTCTTCACCTTCAACATCACGGAAGTATTCAGCGATGGTAAGTGCAGTCAGAGCAACACGAGCACGTGCCCCTGGAGGTTCATTCATCTGTCCGTATACGAGGGCTGATTTCTCAAGAACACCAGCGTCTTTCATTTCGTGATAGAGGTCATTACCTTCACGGGTACGCTCACCAACACCAGCGAAGCAAGATTTACCACCATGCTGTTTCGCAATGTTGTTAATCATTTCCATGAGAATAACGGTTTTACCAACACCAGCTCCGCCGAAGAGACCCATTTTTCCGCCCTTGGGGAAGGGAACGAGAAGGTCAACAACTTTGATACCGGTTTCAAGCAATTCAACTTTAGTTGAAAGCTCAGTAAATGCAGGAGCTGCACGATGAATTGGCATAACCTTGTCAGATGCGATCGGGCCAAGTTCATCCACTGGGCGACCAACAACGTTCAGGATACGACCAAGCACTGCATCACCAACAGGAACGGTAATTGCGATACCTAGAGCATTAACATCCATTCCACGAACGAGACCTTCGGTAGCGTCCATAGCAATGGTACGAACAACGTTATTACCGAGATGCTGTGCGACTTCACAAATGAGGTCAGGAGCGTCAGTGTTGTTCGGGTTGTCAATCTGTACTGCAGTCAGAATGTTGGGCAATTGCCCTTCAGGGAATTCGACGTCAACAACGGCGCCGATAACCTGAACAATTTTACCTATAATTTTACTCATCCGAGTAACCCCCTATATTATCCTTTCAGCGCTTCTGCGCCGCCGACAATGTCCATAAGATCCGCGGTAATAGCGGCCTGCCTAGTTTTGTTATAAAGCAAGGTCAATGATTCAGTCATGTCGTCGCATGCTCTGGATGCATTATCCATAGCAGCCATACGTGCAGCATGTTCGCTGGTAGACGTATCAAGTAGACCGCGATAGACCTGAACTTTCACAAAACGGGGCAGAAGCTCCGCGAGAAGACCTTCAACAGAAGGTTCATAAATGTAATCGCCAGAAGATGTAGACTCAATTTCGTCTGCTGCAACATCCGAAGACATGGGCAGAACTTTAAGTCTTGTAGGCACCTGAGAACCAACACTTACAAACTTTCCATAAACAAGGTAAACTTCATCCAGTTCTTCAGCAAGGTAGGCATCAATTACTTTGTTGCCTATAGTGATCGCGAGGTTAAAATCGAATGAGCCCATTTCATCAGCATATGATTCAACGATTTCATGTTCGGTTTTATTAGCAGCTGCGCGGCCTTTTTTACCAATGCAGTAGAACTTTACAGTTTTACCTTCAGCCTTCTTTTCTGCGGCCAATTTCAAGGCCGAGTTTATCATATTCGTATTAAAACTACCGCAAAGTCCGCGATCAGACGTAATAAGCATAATGCCTACAGTCTTGATCTCTTCATGGACTTCAAGCAGAGGGTGGACACTAGAGTCCGCTCCGGCTGCTAAATCACCAAGCATTTCATAGAACTTGTCTGCGTAAGGGCGGAAGCGGTCAATTCTAGACTGAGCGCCACGCAGCTTAGCCGACGCGACCATGTTCATCGCTTTGGTAATCTGCTTAGTCTTTTTAATACTGACTATTTGATTCTGGACATCCTTAAGAGAAGCCATCAGTACCTCCCAGGATTAAGCTGTGAAACCTTTTTTAAACTCTTCAAGAGCGGCCTTCAGCTTACCTTCGATATCATCATCAAGAGCCTGCTTAGTCTTAATGCCTTCCATAATTTCAGGCTTAGCACTTGCGATGAATTCGAGAAGTTCTTCTTCGAACTTACGAACAGCAGTAACAGGAACATCATCCATGTGGCCGCGAGTACCGGCGTACAAAGAAATAACCTGCTGCATAACGTTCATAGGTTTAAACTGAGACTGCTTAAGAAGCTCAACCAAACGAGCACCACGGTTCAGCTTCTGCTGAGTCGCTTTGTCAAGGTCGGAACCGAATGCAGCAAAAGCTGCGAGTTCACGATACTGAGCAAGGTCAAGACGGAGTGTACCGGCAACCTGCTTCATAGCCTTGATCTGAGCTGCACCACCAACACGGGAAACGGACAGACCAACATTAATAGCTGGACGTACACCTGCGTTGAAAAGGTTTGGCTCAAGATAAACCTGACCATCAGTAATAGAAATAACGTTGGTCGGGATATATGCGGAAACGTCACCAGCCTGAGTTTCAATGATCGGCAATGCGGTCAAAGAACCAGCTCCGAGGCTGTCGTTAACTTTACAAGAACGCTCGAGGAGACGTGAATGTAAATAGAAAACATCACCAGGGAAAGCTTCACGTCCTGGAGGACGACGAAGCAGGAGGGACATCTGTCTGTATGCAACAGCCTGTTTGGAAAGGTCATCATAAGCGATCAGAGCGTGATTACCACCGTCACGGTAGTATTCAGCCATGGTAGCACCTGTGTATGCAGAAATGAACTGCAAAGGAGCTGGCTCAGAAGCTGTTGCAGAAATGATTGTGGTGTATTCCATTGCGCCGTGTTTACGGAGAATGTCAGCAACAAGAGCAACCGCTGCTTTCTTCTGTCCGATAGCTACGTAGAAACAATGAATACCGGAATCTTTCTGTGCGAGGATAGCATCAAGACAAACTGCGGTCTTACCGACCTGACGGTCACCAATGATGAGTTCGCGCTGTCCACGTCCAACTGGAGTCATTGCATCGATAGCCTTGAGGCCTGTGTACATTGGCTGATGTACAGATTTACGAGCGATGATACCGGGAGCTTTAAGCTCAACAGGACGGGTTTCAGTAGCTTCGATTGGTCCGAGTCCATCAATTGGCTCACCGAGTGGGTTAACAACACGACCCATAACAGCCGGTCCAACTGGAACGGAGAAAAGCTTGCCAGTACGTTTTACTGGGTCGCCTTCTTTAATGCCGGTATCATCGCCCAAGAGAGCGACACCGACGTTATCTTCTTCAAGGTTGAGAACCATGCCCATGAGGCCGCCAGGAAACTCGAGGAGTTCCATAGCCATTGCGTTCTCAACACCGTGTACACGAGCGATACCGTCACCAACCAAAAGAACGGTACCTGTTTCGCTCATTTCGACCTTAGACTCATAATTTTGAATCTGATCTTCAATGATTTTGCTGATTTCTTCCGCTTTAATCTGCATGGCCCTACACACCCCTTTTAATCTGTTCTTTCATCATTTGCAGCTGTGCGCGAATGCTTGCATCAAGAACTTTATCTCCAACCTGAAGAACCACACCGCCAAGGATATCGTTATTCATTGCAAACTCAAGTTCGAGCTTACTCTTAAGTTGATCTTCGAGACGTTCTTTAATTTCAACCTGACGTTTTTGAGTCAGTTTAATAGCAGTCACGAGTTTACCCCGGACGACACCCTGGATAGCGTCCAGCATTCCTGAATAGTCACTTGCTATTTCAGGAAGGCAGTCGAGTCTACCCTTGTCGGCCAAAAGGTTGCAAAAGTTTTTAACCACAGGTCCTGCCGAAGTCTTTTCCAGCAGTTTATCAAGTACGGATTTTTTTTCTTCCGCACTGAAAACAGGATTCTGAAAGAGCCTCAGGGCCTCCGGGGAATCTTCCAGGATCTGGGACAACTCGGTCAGTGCCTTACCATACGCCGCGAGGTCTGCTTCTCCCTGCTTCTGGCCAACAGAGAACAGCGCCTTAGCGTATCTGCGCGAGACTATGTTCCCGGTCAATTGAGCACCACCTTTGTTAAGTATTCATCCACAAGATTCTCATGCTGAGCTTTTGTTAATTTGCTCTTGACGATTTTCTCAGCGGCTTCGATGACTTTATCAGCCATTTCTGCACGCATTTCGTCGAGGGCAATCACAAATTCCTGCTCAGCGGAGACTTTCGCCTGAGCTTTTAACTGCTCAGCGCTCTGCTCTGCCTTCTGGATAATCGCCGCTTTCATGGATTCGCCCTGGTCTCTGGCTTCGGCAAGGATTGCATCCTTTTCCTGTTCCAGATTTGCAATACTCTTTTCAACGTCAAGCAACTTCTTCTCTGCAGCTTCCTTACGGGCCTGCAAATCGTTAAGCTCCTGCCTGATACCGGCCTGACGCCCTTTAAAGAGTCCGGCAATTTTTTCGCCGGCAAACTTGTAAAGAATTCCAAGAACCAAAATCAGGTTGATAACGCGCCAAGTAAAGTTCATCCAGGGAATCTCATGTTCCCCCGCTCCACCACTGGCACAGGCTGCGCCTGCTACCAACAATGCAGTAAGAGTGGCAATTGCCATGATCATGTGTTTCCGCTTCAAGGCTAAACCCCCCTTCGATATTGATTAGGCCTAGCCAAGAACCTTGGCTGTAACCTTCTGAGCAAAAGCTTCGATCTCACCATCAAGAACTTTCAAGGCCGCACCTTTTTCAGATGCAACTTCTGCACGGGCTTCTTTCAAGGTCACTGTTGCAACCTTACCTGCCGCAGAAAGTAATGCCTGCTCTTCTTTGGCACCCTGTTCTTTGAAGTCGTTCCGAATGTCCATACCCTCTCTACGGGTACCATCCAAAGCGACTTCGTAGTCTTTGACCTTCGAATTCGCCGAATTTGTGAAATTTTCTACCTTAGAAAGTTGGTCACTCATAAGCTCAGAGCGCTTTCTAATAATTTCACGAATCGGACGAAACATAAGAAGGTTGAGAACAAGAAGGGTGATGATGAAGTTTGCTAACTGAATAAAAAAGCTAATATCTAAATCAATCATGCCTGCTCCCGAAAAGGTTGTGAATTTTTGTCCAAAGTCAGTGGCCCTTTAGCTAATTTTAGAGGTCGTGTCAAAGGGTTTTTCGATTTGAACTGGTTACTCTTACCCCTTCAAGCCCCGTAAATACTGGCTTGTTAAAAAATTAACTAATTTCTTCGGTTTCAGTTTCAACCGCCTCAACTCCGGTTGAACTCATAGTAACGCGCCCCTCCAAAACTGCACCTTCCTCCACAACAAGAACCGGCGTCACCAGATCTCCTTGAAGGTTGGCTGTCTTGTGGAGTACCGCTTTATCACGAGCATAAACTTCACCGGTAACTTTGCCACTCAGCACAAGCTGACCAATCCTCAAAACACCTTCAACCCGGGCATCTTTACCAACGACCAGTGTCCCTTCGGACTCAACTTCACCGCTGAAGTTCCCGTCGATTCGCACAGCGCCCTGAAAACTCAGCTTCCCGTGATAATCTGTTCCGCTGCCTAGAAAAGCATTTATTTCGTCTCTTGCCATTTGTGCTCCTTTTCCCCCTGCGCCGATTTTAGAAAACCCAAACATGCGGCTACCCCTGTTTAAATACGTAACGTCTCATAGACACGTTTAAAACGAGTCCAATAAGACAAAAATTGACCACAGTGGCACTGCCACCATAGCTGATAAATGGTAGAGGGATGCCTACTACCGGCATTAATCCGAGGACCATACCCATATTGATAAGGATTTGCCAGAAGAAATAGAAGAACACGCCCGCCGCAAGATAGCTTCCAAACAAATCTTTAGCATCTCTTGCGGTTACAACCATTTGATATAAAAAAACACAGAAAATACTAAGCAAAGACATCGCTCCGACAAAGCCCCATTCCTCTCCGAAAACAGCAATAGCAAAGTCAGTATGTTTCTCCGGTAAAAATCTTAACTGACTTTGAGTTCCACCGAGAAAACCTTTTCCCCAGAGTCTTCCAGAACCTATCGCTATTTCAGACTGGATAATATGATAACCGGCTCCGAGCGGATCACTTGCAGGGTTCATAAAAGAGATAACCCGTCTCTTTTGATAATCATGCATAAAAAGCCACCCAAGAGGAATAAGACAGGGAATCGCAACGGCCATTGTCTTGAAAACTTTGGAAGTAAGCCCTCTGTAGAGAATCATTCCGCCCAGAATCAACAGAACATTAAGCCCGGACCCGAGATCCGGCTGCAAAATAATCATTGCCGCCGGAAGAAGCCCCACTACAAATACATATCCCAATTTCATGAAACCGAGCGGCTCAAAATCTCTTGATAAAATTCTCGCTCCAATCACCAGAATAGTAATTTTAGCAAGTTCACTCGGCTGAAAATTAAAAAATCCCAGATCAATCCATCTACGTGCACCGTAAATAGTTTTCCCCGCAAAAGGAACTGCTAGCAGAAGCAACACTGTAACCCAGAACAGAGGCCATGCTATAGTCTTTAAATGCCTGTAATCGAAGAGCATGAAGGTTAGCATGCCGCCGAACCCCATAAGCCCCCAGATCAGCTGTTTTTGATAAAAGGAATTGACACTCATGCCGTCTTCCATTCTGAATCCGCTGGCTGAATAGAGATTCATCACGCCAAGAAAAAACAGTAATGCAGCGAGCCCCAGCAAAAACCAGTTCATATGGATGAGCAGTCTTCTGTCAATCGGTGACATTAATTTCCCACCCCTTCGTCTTTCGGTTGTTCGGCATAAAGATATTTATAAAGAGCTTTTACCACAGGCCCGGCTCCTGAGCCTCCGTGCAACCCGTGTTCTATCAAGCAGACGACAACATAACGCTGGTCGCCTCTTTCAGCAAAACTGACCATCCATGCATGGTCTCTATATTTGTATGGAATATCTTCATCTTTCATTTTTTTCAGCTCATCAGTAAGCTTAACGACCTGAGCTGTACCGGTCTTACCACCCACAACAACTCCCTTCATTCTGAGCCTTCTTGCTGTACCACGAGGTCCGTCAACAGTTTCAATCATAGCTTTTCTAATGATTTGCAACTGTTCCTCTGTCATTGGTATCCGCCCCTGCTCCTCAGCCGGTTCACCCGCCAGAAGCTGTGGACGAAGCAATCTGCCGCCGTTGACAATTGACGAAAGAAATCTCGCGACCTGCAAAGGGGAAGTAAGTGTATATCCCTGCCCTATCGCCATGTTCAAATTTTCACCAGGATGCCACATCTCGCCGAACCGCTTTCGTTTCCACACACGAGACGGAATCAACCCCGGTTTCTCATGAGGCAATGAGATACCTGTCAGCTCACCGAACCCTGCTTTCTTTGCAAAGTCACTGATCCGGTCAACACCGAGTTTCATACCAAGTTTATAAAAATAAACATCGCATGACTGAACCAAGGCATCCTCTAGATTCACGTCACCGTGACCGCCCCTTTTCCAGCAACGAAAAGTATATTTACCAAGCTTAACAAACCCGGGGCAATAAACCGTATCCTTCGGATTAATCATATTGTAGTGAAGTCCGCATGCGGCCACTGCTATTTTGAAAACTGATCCTGGAGGATAAACACTTTGAATAACGCGATTTTGCAACGGGTGCATAGGATCATCACGCAACTCAGCCCATTCTTTCTGACTAAGCCCTGAGGTGAAAGAATTATTATCGTATGAAGGAGAACTTACAAAAGCCAGTATCTGTCCGTTATCCGGGTTCATGACCACTACAGCCCCGGCTTTTCCTTTGAGAAGCTTTCCGCCCAACTCCTGAAGCCCTAAATCAATGGAAAGATCTATATCTTCACCTGCTACAGGGGGACTTAAAATTCTCTCTTTAAGCCGCCTTCCTGTGGCGTCAACTTCGAGCTGTCTTCGTCCCTTTACACCGCGAAATCTTTTTTCAAGGACAGATTCAAGTCCCTGCTTGCCGACAAAATCTCCCACAGCAAGGTCTTCGTCAGCTTCAAGTTCATCTTCTCCGGATTCTGCAACATAGCCGAGGACATGAGACAAGAGCGGGCCTTGCAGGTATTGCCTTCTAGGACGCACAACAACCTCAAGACCGGGCCAATGCAATGCATTCGCCTCAATCATGGCCACCTGCTTAAAAGTAAGGTTAGGAGCTAAAATCAGTGGTTCAAACGGCTTTACGCGTTTGCGGGATTTCTTGAAAGTTTCTTTGAGCTTTAAAAGATCTTCACCTGTCCACTCAGAAACAGTTTTAAGTGTTGCCTCTAAGTCTTTACAGTCTTCACGCACAAGACCCAAAGCATATGCAGGTTCATTTAAAGATAAAAGTTTACCAGTACGGTCTCTGATCAGCCCACGTGGAGCATACAGCCTATCCTGCCTGAGCTGATTATTTTTCGCCTGCTCTGCAAAATAAGCTCCTTTATGAATCTGCAAAAACCAAAATCTAAGCGCAAAAACACAAAAAAGCAGGAGTATAAGCCCCTGCAGTAACAGCAATCCCGTTTTCGGAGGCTGCTGAGATTTTGCTTCATACAGTGAACTCATGCTTCAACCGTTCCGGATAGATATATTTTAAAAAAAGCCACTCTAGCGGGAATATAATAAATTGCAAAATTCCTTCAAAAAGATAGCGGTCAGAAGCCCAGTTCATATCCGCAAGCATCGCCATCATTCCTGTAAGAAGAGGGTGCAGAACGCCTAATCCGGCGGCGCAAAGTAGAGCAAACATAAAACTCTGCACATCAAAGAACATGGCTCCACAACGATAAACGACATAGATGGAGGAATACCAGAGAAGAGAATAACCGAAAGGCAGACCGCCTGCCCCTTCCTGTATTAAAGACCACACAAGAATCAACCAGAAAAATAAAGTTTTCTTTTCCATCTGGATACAAAGCAAAAGACCCGGAGCGAGAAAATCTACCCCGGGCACAATTCTCTGTGCCCAGATTCCGACAACCGTAAAAGCCGCCCACCAAAAAAAAGAAAACATACTAATTCCCTTCCGGTGAAGTTGAATTATCCGCAACATTTCTATGAAGCAGAAGAACTTCTTCTGTATTCTCCATATCAACCAGCGGGACAGCTTCAACCTTAAGGAATAATGAAATATCAGACCGTTCAACTGATACGACTTTTGCAATAGGAAGTCCGGGAGGATAAAGTCCAGCCAGACCAGATGTAACAAGGATTTCTCCCTCTGAGACAGGAGCGTTAAGCTTCATATACTTTACATTCAGAGTTTCACTTTCCCCACTGCCCACCAGCAAACCGGTAGATCTGTGAAGTTGCCCTCTGACTGAAATTCTGCTGTTAAGATCAGTGATCAGCAAAGCTTTAGAAGAGGAAAGGCCGGGCTGTACAACTCTGCCTACGACACCGAGAGGCGTCAGCACAGGAGTGTCGGCAACTACGCCGGAAATAGCACCCTTACTCAGTATGATAGAATCCAGAGCGGCAGAAGGGCCCATCCTATGGGCAATGACTCTTGCTCCGTCGACGTACCAACCCTCTTCCGGTGAAAAAGTGAGTAGTTCCTGAAACCTTTCAGATTCTTCAGCCTTTTCTCTAAGCGTCATAATTTCAAGACGCATTAAATTATTTTGAGAACTCAGCTGATCATTCTGTTCCTTCAACCCGACGAGATAAATATACCTATCCCAGAAGCCCACAGACTTATCGAGAACCCATTCTCCGGGCCATAAGGACCACTTAACAATTTCAAGCCCTGTATAATCCGCTAAACGATCGAGTTGCCCTGATCGCAGATTCCACGAATAAAGGCTGAGGTAGATAAATAAGCCTACGATGATGGCTATAGCGGTACGCTTGAGCTTCAAACTAAATCCTCTAACTTACATAAAGGGATCGAACCAAACACATGACACTGTTTCTTGAAAATTTATTAAGCAAAAAAAATTGCCGCCGACTGACACAGCACAGCATATTTCTAAGTGCATAGTTTTGACGAATTCATCACCGTCAAAACTATGCACTTAGCAAGAAAAAATGCACTCTCTGTTAATCCACCGCAAAAAATTGAAGCTAATCGATTGTAACTTCTTTATAAATATCCAGATGCTCGAGAGCCTTTCCGGAACCGATAACTACAGCATTTAGAGGATTATCGACAACAGTGATAGGAAGGTGTGTTTCCTGACTGAGCAGTTGATCTAAGCCCTTAAGCAAAGCTCCGCCGCCAGTCAGCACAATACCTCTATCAACTATGTCCGCAGCAAGCTCAGGAGGAGTCTGTTCCAAAGCAACACGAACTCCTTGAACAATACTGTCGACCTGTTCAGAAATAGCTTTTCTGATCTCTGCAGAAGTAATCAAAATATTCTGAGGTATTCCGGTCACAAGGTCACGACCTTTGACTTCCATTTCAATCTCTTCTTCAAGAGGAAATGCGGAACCTATTTTAATTTTGATACGCTCTGCGGTGCTTTCTCCGATCAACATAGAATACTTACGTTTTACATGCTGCATGATGGATTCATCCATCTTATCTCCACCGACTCTTACAGAGCGGGCGTATACGATACCGGATAGAGAAATAACTGCTATTTCAGAGGTACCACCGCCGATATCAACTACCATGTTTGAGGTAGGTTCGGTGATGGGAAGATCCGCTCCGATTGCTGCTGCCATGGGTTCTTCAATAAGATAAACCTCACGGGCTCCGGCACTCTGTGCGGACTCTTTAACAGCTCTCTTTTCAACCTGTGTTATGCCGGTAGGCACACAGATCATTATCCGGGGCCTTACCAGTCTACGGCTATTGTGGACTTTTGAAATGAAATGACGCAACATAGCTTCAGTTACTTCGAAGTCGGCGATAACACCGTCTTTCATTGGTCTGATCGCGACAATGTTACCGGGAGTTCTACCAAGCATTTTCTTGGCTTCCATCCCTACGGCGAGAACTTTACTTACGCCATTAACATCCCGCTTCACAGCGACAACCGAAGGTTCGCTGAGCATTACGCCTTTTCCCTTTACATAGACCAAGGTGTTTGCAGTACCGAGATCAATTGCAAGGTCATTGGAAAACGAGCCGAGTATCTTGTCAAATATAGATGCCATATTCTACTGGAAACTCCAAAAAAAATGTGATTCGAACGACGCCTCAGCAGACGCTAACTTTCCTTATATCAAAAGAAATTCCTTGGTAATAACTAGCAGAAGAAATTGCTACAGGCAACATATTACACCAATTACGCCAACCACTTCTTAACACTGTTAACACACTGTATATTTTGATATAAATAAAAAATAGTTTAATACACTGCCTCGATTCAGAATAAAAGGAGTCTTCATGTATCGTTTTTACGGGCTTGCTGCCCGACTAAGACAAAATTTCGGGAAAAGGGTCCAGAAAGTACCGCTGGACTTCGGATTTTCATGTCCCAATCGTGACGGAAACATTTCCACAAAAGGGTGTATTTTCTGCAACCCCCTCGGCTCTGGATCAGGCATGCACTCTCAGTCTACACCCATTCCTGAACAGTGGGATTTCTGGACGAAAAAATTTACCAGACTTTACAATGCAAAACTATTTCTAGCCTACCTGCAATCCTACACCAACACGTATGGAACGTTGGAACAGGTAAAGTGCGCGTTTGATCAACTCCGGGATCTTCCCGGGCTTGCCGGCATATGTATTGGAACCCGTCCTGACTGCATTGATGCTGAAAAGCTCCAATTGATAAAAGATCTTAATCTAAAAGAAACATGGCTTGAACTGGGACTTCAAAGTTCAAATGATACAACTCTGGCTTTGATCAACAGAGGGCATGACGCAAAGTGTTTTGCTGATGCGGTTATACTTGCGGACTCGTATGAAATCGAGGTCTGTGCACACGTTATCGCAGGATTGCCGGGGGAATCGAAGAAAGATTTCATTGCAACGGTTGAATTTATTAACAGTCTTCCTATTTCAGGAATCAAATTTCATAATCTCTATATAAGTCACGGCACTCCCTTGCAGGAAATGTATGACCGGGGAGAATTCACCCCTTTCTCCATGGAAGAATACCTTGATATGCTTGAAACTGCCGTATCCATTTTACGAACCGACATTGTTATCCACAGACTGAATGCCGACCCTGCGCCGGGTGAACTGGTGGCACCGGACTGGATTGAACATAAAAGAAATGTTCAGAACGCGATTGATATGATGTTTGAAAACAATGATCTCTGGCAGGGTTGTGCAAGAGAGGACAGCCCGACGTCCCCTCCTGAATGGTTTGGTCCCGACCACCTTCCACCCGGTAGAAAACGAAAAATATAAAGTTTAAAGCCCGTAAAAAATTCATTTTGATACGGGCTTTCTTGCGAGACTAAAATGGAGAGAATTACCTTGCGAGTTTTTTCTGCATTCTAGCTCTGATATATATAGCCATCATATTCATACCCAGAACCAAAGTTATAAGAACAAGGGATGTTCCGTATTGAATATGTCTTGTTTTTTCAATTTCTGTTCCGGCTGTTGCCAGTACATATATATGATAGGGCAGCGCCATTACATCATCAAAAAGAGATTCAGGCATTTCAGGGGTGAAAAATACTGCGGCAGTAAACATAATCGCGGCAGTTTCACCTGCGGCCCGTGAAAGTGTAAGAATTGCGCCAGTCAACATGCCGGGCAAAGCGGCGGGAAGAACAACCCTGTAAATGGTCTGCCATTTAGTAGCACCAAGCCCAAGCGAGGCTTCTCTATAAGTTTGCGGAACAGAACGTAAAGCTTCCTCGGATGCCCCGATAACAAGCGGTAAAGCCAGCGCCCCGAGCGTACAGACTCCGGCCATAATACTTACGCCCATTCCCATCACAGTTACAAATAACGACAAACCGAAAAGTCCGAACACAACCGAAGGAACTCCGGCAAGATTATTAATCCCCAACCTTAAAATCCGCACAAGTCTGGGTGATGTAGCGTATTCATTGAGATAAATTGCTGTGGCGACTCCCCAAGGCAATGCAACCATCAACGCTCCGTAACTAAGAACAATCGTCCCTACGATACATGGAAGGATTCCTCCCTCAGTCATCGAATTTCTGGGATTTTCAGTCAAAAATTCCCAGCTCATTGCAGGCAACCCATAATAGAGAACGAATCCACATATAATGAGTAAAGCCAGACCGTTAATAGCGGCGGCGGCTTTAAACAGCATAAAGACGACCTTCTGTACTTTCTCTCTCATGGAATAATTGCCCTGCTCAGGCTCAAGCATACTTTCGCTTGCTTCACACTCATTACCAAACATCAAATCAACCTGCTCTATAGTTTCAGCGGAGTTACTCATCATTATTCCCCGTTATTAAGTTTACTGACAGCTTCCACTAAAGAGTGGCTGAACCGACCTGTTTATATTTATGAGCCACATGATCGGCAATTAGATTGAAAACCATTGTGAACAAAAACAGCACCATACCTATGGCAAAAAGAGCATGGTAATGTTCACTGTGGAAAGGAGCTTCGCCCATCTCGGCCGCAATAGAAGCAGGCATCGGGCGCACCGGATCAAAAATGGAATTCGGAAGCATTCCCGCTCCGCCGGCAACCATCAAAACAACCATGGTTTCCCCGATTGAACGGGCCATGCCCAGAATTATTCCTGTTGAAATACCCGACAAGGATGCGGGAACCATGACTTTATAAATACTCTGCCAGTGCGTAGCACCCAAAGCGAGAGAAGCCTCTTTAAGCTCTGGAGGAACGGAATAAAGAGCGTCCTCTGAAATACTTGTGATAGTCGGAACCGCCATGAAGGCCAGCATCACCGAGGCATTGAAAAGATTAAGACCTACCGCAATATCAAAGGTTTCCTGTAAAAAAGGAGCGACAACAACCATCCCGAAAAAACCGATTACAACAGAAGGTAACGCGGCCAGCATTTCTACTGCTGGTTTTACGATATCACGCACCTTTGTAGGAGCAATCTCCGCAAGATAAATTGCGGTCATCACACCAAGCGGAATCGCGATGAGAGAGGATAACAATGTAACAGCTCCGGACCCGACAATAAGCGGCCATATCCCGAACGCAGCAGGTTCGTCAGTCGGGTACCATTCAACTCCGAAAATAAAATCTTTTACCGAAACAAAGTTGAACACCGGAAGCCCTTCAATAAATAAGAACGCCATAATCAGAAACAGAACGAGTATTGAAGTAAAAGCTGTTACCAGAAAAGCGGAATGGATTAACCGCTCTGTAGAACGACGACTGAGATTGAGAGCTTTCAAGATAAAAAGAACCATTCCAGCAAAACCGAGAAGGGAGCTGAATATATACCACCCTCCAGCCCTTGAAGAAATCATGTTCTCGGTACTTTGCTTGATTAATGTAAACAGTTCGGCATCTGCACCATTCTTGCTTTTATTCATCACAGCTCGATCAGTGCGAACATATGCGTAAATTTTATTCAACTCTGAATTAAGTTCCCTGACTCTAAGTTCCTTTTCAGCCTCAGATAAGCTTAACTCTTCTGATCCTTCCGTCACTTCATGAACTGACAGCATCATGACTTTCTTGAGCCCTCCAACAGAGCTCATTGAGTAATCTCCCCTTTTAGCCACTTTTTCAGTAGCAGAAATAAAAATCTGTTCGGCTTCGGTAGAGCTGGAAAGTTTATACGCATAAACACCGCTCATCACCGCAAAAATTATTAATAATAAACAGATATTTCGGGACGTAATCACGACTATTCCCCTGATATAAAATTTGAATTAAATATAAATTACGCAATTATGAATTGTAAGACTGACAAATCTCCGGGAGGAAAAGCCTCCCGGAGTATTTTTTGAATTCACTAAATCCCAAACTGAACGATTATTATTTTACTGGTATAAATCCAATTTCAGCAGCCTGATTCTGGCCTGCCGGGCTCATCATGTAATCGATAAGCCCCTTTGCTTCACCGGCAGGAGCACCGGGAGTATAGATATTAAGACCGCGGGAAATTGGGTAGGATTTATCTTTTGCGGTTTTAACTGAAGGAGTCACGCCGTTTACAGAAACACCTTTGAGTTCTTTATTAAGGTAAGCAAGGCCGACATAACCGATTGCTTTTTTATTCTTGGAAACAGCCTGTGCAACTGCACCGTTTGAGGCTTGAAGAAGAGCTCCGGGGAATACACGGCTTTTCAGTCCGGTAGCGCGCATGACTTTAGATTTCCAGCAATCATAAGTACCGGAAGAAGTGTCACGTGAAATTACAACTATCTGATCATCAGCGCCGCCAACTTCTTTCCAGTTAGTAATTTTACCGGTGTAAATTCCGTGAAGCTGTTCAACGCTGAGTCCTGAAACAGGGTTAGCCGGATTCACAACGGGAACGATGCAATCAAGAGCTACTATGAACTGAACAGGCTTGCGGCCGTTATCAGTTGCTTTCTGAATTTCTGCGGGTTTCATGTCACGGGACATCATTGCGATATCAGTTGTTCCGTCGATAAGAGCTTTTGCGCCGTTACTTGATCCGCCACCTGAAATTGAAATTGATACATTAGGATTTGCAGCCATAAAAGTTTCAACAGATTTCTGCATCAATGGCAGAACAGTAGTAGAGCCTTTAACTTGGATTGATCCTGCAAAAGCTGATCCTGTAAACGCCATTACCATCATTGCTACTAAGGCGATAATTCTAGATTTCATTTTTTTCCCTCTGAATTTGGATTTTTGCAGACGCTGTTTCACCGTGTCCGTTTTTGTCATTGAGATAGGGTCTATCTGAATTTGGTTACAAACCTGTTACGACAAAGAGAAAGGTAGGTTACAGAAGAATTTATATTCAATTTATCAAATTTCTGATGCTGGCATACACCTTGCTTACTTCCCTTTAATTATAAAAACCTAAGGCGGAGTAATTTCATTGAAGATCAAATATGCCATAGTCGGCGCGGGTCCAACAGGTCTCGGTGCTGCAAGAAGACTGAAAGAGCTAGGTGAAAAATCATTCATTGTACTGGAAAAAAATTCCCATGCGGGCGGACTAGCTTCCAGTTTTACCGATGAAAAAGGGTTCACTTGGGATATCGGCGGACATGTGGTTTTTTCTCATTATGAATATTACGATCAACTCTTGGCCGAGATTTTGGTAGATGAATATATAGAACATCTACGCGAATCATGGATAAGAGCCGCCAAAGTATGGATTCCCTACCCTTTTCAAAATAATATAAGACACTTACCTAATCTCAAAAAATGGGAATGCGTTAGAGGACTTCTTCCCGGTGTAAGATCCGAAGAAGCCCCCTCAAACTTTTTTGAATGGATTAACAATACCTTCGGAGAAGGCATCGCTAAACATTTTATGCTTCCATATAATTATAAGGTATGGGCTACGCCACCTGAATCAATGTCATTTTCGTGGATTGGAGAAAGAGTAAGCGTTATTGATCTTAAAACAGTGATAAAAAATATTATCCTTGAACGGGATCAGCTTTCATGGGGGCCTAACAATAAATTCCGTTTCCCTCTGAAAGGTGGAACAGGGTCAATTTATCGTAAACTGGCAGAAACGGTCAGCAGTCATATTTTATATAACACCAGTGTAACTTCAATTGATCAGAAAAATAAAATTATTTACGATTCCGAAGGCAACACCTTTGAATATGAATATCTGCTAAGTACCGGACCGATTGATATTTTGATCAAGAAATGGCTTGAAAAATCATCGGACACGCTTACAAATGCAGCAGAGATGCTTAAGCATAACAGCGTTATAGTCGTTGGATTAGGACTTTCTACATCCAAAAAAGATTCCCGGTGCTGGATGTATTTCCCTGAAGACGACAGCCCTTTTTACCGTGTCACCAATTTTCACAACTACTCACCCAACAACACTCCTATCCCCGGACAGGGGCGAGCACTGATGTGTGAAGTTTCCTACTCAAATCATAAAATAGTTGATCACAATCAAATAGTTAAAGAAGTGGAAGATGGATTGATCAACACTGCGCTGATTAATGAAGAAGACAGGAAAAATATTATCTCCCGCTGGTCAATAAATGTGGATTACGGCTATCCCATACCTTGCCTGCAACGCGATGAAGCGTTAATGATTTTGCAGCCTGCACTTGAATCCATGGACATCTATTCCCGAGGCCGCTTCGGAGGCTGGAAATATGAAGTCTCAAACATGGACCACTCAGTAATGCAGGGAGTCGAATGGGCTGAGAGAATGATTAATGGACAGCCCGAAACCACTTACAGGATAAGCTAATCATATGACCATATCTGCCGCCACTTATGAAAAAAGGCGGGAAAATGTCCGTAAACGTCTTAATGATCGCGGACTGCCTCCTTTATTGGTAAATTTTGCTGCCAACCGTTATTACCTCAGTGGATTTGAACTTCACGACTCGCAATGCAACGAAACTTCCGGATGGCTCATAATCTGCCCTGACGGAAAAGATTTTCTTCTGACTGACCCCAGATACTTGGATGCTGCACGCAGAATATGGAATGAAGATGATGTTTTCATTTATTCCGGGCGTAAATTTGACGCTCTTAAAGGGTTTTTCAAATCAAACTCTATTTCCAGTCTCGCTTACGATCCTAAATCGATAAACATTTTCGAGCACGAAAAACTTACCGAACTTTGTGAACTTAAGCCTGTTTCAGGGCTGGTTGAAGAACTGCGCCTGATTAAAGATGATGAAGAAATCCGTTTGATGGAAGAATCGTGTGCTCTTAACCATAAAGTATACGAACTTATTGAACCGAAACTTCAGGAAGGACGCACAGAAGCTGAAATATCATGGGAAATTGAACAGCTTTTCAGAAATAACGGAGCTTCCGGTCTGTCCTTCCCTTCCATTGTAGGAGTCGGCCCGAATGCAGCGCTTCCGCATGCATGCCCGGGTGATACAAAACTTCGCGAAGGTGAACTCATTCTCATTGATATGGGTGGCAGACTCGGCGATTATTGTTCTGACCAGACCAGAACTTTTTATATCGGAGACAAACCCTCTGACCGTTTTTTAACTGTGCGCGCGCAGGTTCAAGAAGCTCAGATGGCAGCAATTGACATTCTGCGCCCCGGACTTCCGATTCAGCACGCCTACCACACCGCAAAAGCTGTTTTTGAAAAACACGGTGTAGAAAAATACTTTACACATTCTCTCGGACATGGTGTGGGACTTGAAACCCATGAACAACCAAGCATCAGCCCGATTGCAAAAGGCGAGCTTAGGCCCGGTATGATTGTCACAGTCGAACCCGGCCTTTACTACCCTGATTGGGGCGGCATCCGTTGGGAACATATGGTCCTTATAACTGAAGACGGCCATAAAGTTCTATAATTCTTGAGCAGGGTTCTTCGGAACCCTGCTTATTTTGATCACCACAAACCGGTTAAATCCACTCTGAATAAAATTATGGCCCGTAAAAGAAAACCACGTCCGCGCCCTCTTCCGGCGCCCCCTAAGTATTCAAGTCGTATCTATGTTCAGATGGCTCCATCTGACATTGCAATTTTTAGATTTTTTCTGGAAGCTATGGAGAATCTGGCTCTTTTCACTGTCGCCGACAGATTCAAAGGAGTACTGATGCTTCGCTACAGCGCCCATCAGGAACGCGAATTCTTTGAATTTATGGATGACCTAAAAGAGGAGATTGATATTAAAATCCTCCCCAATCCATCTACCCCTTCATAAGCCCCTTCCCTAATTCCAAATAATCCGCTGATTCTCTTTTAATTTAAAATATGAATATATCTTCATGTTTGTTGACAATATGAATATGAACTATTATTCATATATTATACAACTAAAACACATTTAGCTAGAGAGCAGACAATGCCAAGAGCTCCTGTACAAAGTAGAAGTAAAGAAAAGAAGCGTAAAATCATCGTAGCAGGGATGAAACTATTCTCTGACAAAGGTTTTCATAAGACAAGCATCAATGAAATTGTCGAGAATGCCGATGTATCGGTAGGTTCATTTTATGGATATTTTAAAAACAAAAAAGATCTACTGATTGAAGTTTCGCAGGCATACGGAAACAGCATAATAAAAGGGATATACGGAAACATTGCAGAGGATGCTCCCGTATCAAAAGACGGGCATAGTATCATCAAATACATCGTAAGTTCAGCAAAGCAGGCACATACGTTGTCAACAGAACTACACAGAGAAATGCTGGCCTTAAAGAACCGTGAACCGGAAATGGCTAAGCTCGACAGAAGAATTACTCTATCGTTTCAAGAAGGAATTGAAACGATACTTGAAAAATGCGGCAACAGAATCAAAGTGAAAGATACTCATACAGCTGCAAAACTGGTTGCAGGCGCAATAGAAGAAACTATGCACCGCTGTTTTTTAGAAAATCAGGAAGAAAATCAGGAACAAACATTCAACGAACTGACTGAAATGTGTGCTGGATATTTATTTCATCCGGCGAAACAATCCGAGTAAGACTATAAATCAATAACCTTAACGTCTTCCGGATCTATCTCAACACCAAGGAAAGCACCGCCGACAGCGGCAAACCTTTTCGCTGAATCAGTGGCAAGAAACGAAACATGACCACGCTGGGTGGAACAATTGCTAAGCTTTGATTCAGCAAGAATATTCTTAACTGTTTTAGCCGTTGTTTCCGCAGAATCCACAAGCTTAATATTCTTTCCGGCAACATTTGCGATAGCACCGCGAAGCACTGGAAAATGAGTACATCCAAGGACTAAAGTATCCGGCCCCTCATCTCCAAATTTTGCAAACAACGGTTCTAAATAGCGGGCTGCAATGGCCTCAACCAGTTCACCTTCAGTCCATCCCTCTTCCGCAAGCCCTACAAACAAAGGACACGGTTGTGCTATTATTTCAGCGTTTGGATGCATGCTGCAAATAGTTCTTTGATAGGCACCGCCGTTAACAGTATTTTCAGTCGCTATTACCGCAATTTTACCATTCACACTTGCCTGACAAGCCGCCTCAGCTCCGGGTTTTATGACTCCGATTACAGGCAATGGACTATACTTATCCGCAAGGCTTTTCAAAGAAACAGCAGAAGCCGTGTTACAGGCGATCACCAGCATCTTTATCCCTTCCGCAACCAGCGCATCCCCGGCTTGCAGAGCATATTTGATCACAGAATCTGCACTTTTAGCACCGTAAGGAACCCTTGCGGTATCACCGAGATACAGAAAATTTTCGTGAGGCAACAAGTCCTGCAAAGCCCGCAGAACGGTCAGCCCGCCGACTCCTGAATCAAAAACGCCTATAGGTAAATTACACTTATCAACTGACAACTTCGAATCTCCTGAACCAAGATTTAAAAACGTATCTATTAAATGATCAAAACAACACGGCACTAATTAGTCCCTACGGGCATGGTAGTAAAGAATTTCTTAACGCCATGAAGATTATTCTAATATTAACAAACCACTTTACGCATTTATGAAAAATTGAGACTATAGATGGGTATAAATAATATTTAAGGATGGTTACACACTTCAAACGGAGATCTTTTATGGAAAAGCAAAAGGTAAATTTTTTCGGAGTAGGGCCTAAAATAATCAGACCAACCATAGCCTACGGCATCGCTGCTACTTTACTGACCCTCTTTTACCCAGAACTTTTTTTAATGAATTTTATATCCGGCACAGCTTTTCATATTATAGGCGGTATTTTTCTGGGATTTGGAATAGCTTTTATTTTTATCTCAGGACCAGCCATGAAACGAGCTGTATCTTTGGGAAGGCTGGAAACGACAGGAACTTTTGCAATAGTTAGAAATCCACTTTATTTTGCATGGATAGCCTTTATTTTTCCCGGAAGCGCCATAGCTTCGCAGGCATGGCTGCTTTTTGGCATGTCCGCCATAGCCTTTTACCTATTCATAAAATTGATTCCGCAAGAAGAAGCTATGCTTGAAGAAACGTTCGGAGAAGAATTTCTCACGTATAAAAAAGCTGTTCCAGCTATCATTCCAAGCTTTAAGAATAATCCTATTTAATAGCGCCGACGGGACATACATTTGAACACTGTCCGCATAAAATGCATTCCGTTGAATTTACAGAGAGACCATTACTGATCGCTCCCATAACATCAACATCCATCGGGCATAATTCATTGCATTTTTTACATTTTATGCATTCATTCTCTGTAGGCTTTTTTTTGATACGTGCGTAGGAACAAGATGGCTTCATTACCAATGAAACAGGGCATAAAATTTTACAGAAAGCTCTTTTTTTTCTAAATGAAAACGCAAGTATTACAGCAGTCAGATAATAAATGCCATTACCGACCATAAACCATATCAACTGACCTTCTTTCCCACGCGCAGGATCAATTTGTCGCCCGACATAATCATATCCTGACCAAAGGAAAAGCAAAGGGATAAGGATAGAAACAACCAATACTGGATATCTAAGCCATGTATATTTTGGAGGGATAGTCTTATTATCATTTATCGGCAGCCACTCTAATAAAGCAGCTGTCCAGCAAGCCCAGCCACAAAAACCACGCCCCCATATAAATGGCCCACCGATTTTAGCAACAGCGTAATGAATGAGTACCCGCGTAAATATTCCTGAACTCAAGAAAAAGGCTCCGTAAAAAACAGTTTCCTCAATTTGTAGGTTTTCCCGTTGCAATAAGCCTAAAAAAACAAGAAATATCGGGGAGATTGCAAGTATAGCGATTCGTCTTCCAATATCTTTTTTAGCGCCCTTAAAACGATTTCCAACTAATATTCCCAAAGTTACACAGCCACCGATATACGGGAAAATCAGCAAAAAACCCCACCAACCGACTGAGAAGTAGAGTATGCCCCCAACCAAGACGCCTATAAGTGCCGGAAGAAAATCTGAAATAATTTTATTCATCAAAGAGCTCTGCCTATTTACACCTGTCCATGCTCCGGTAATTGATTGCCTCCGCAAGGTGCGGAACTTGAATCAATTCATCCTCAGCAAGGTCGGCTATAGTGCGGGCTATTCGAAGTATACGAGTATAGGCTCTGGCTGAAAGTCCCAGACTGCGCACAGCCTGTTCAAGAAAGGTATGCTCTGCTTCTGTCAGTTTGCAAAATTTTTCAAGAGAGGAACCGGAAAGCTCACTATTCGTCAAAATATTGAGATCCTTATACCTTTCTGACTGAATAGCTCTGACTCTTTCAATATTGCCGCGCATTGTAGCTGAATCAACCCCTTTGTTTCCGCGCAGATCTTTATAATCAACAGCCGGAACCTCTATCTGCAAGTCAATACGATCCAGAAGCGGACCTGAAAGACGTGATGCGTAACGTTGCACAGCGACAGGAGTACAAGTGCAGGCATGCCTTTCATCTGTGGCATATCCGCACGGACAAGGGTTCATAGCCGCAACGAGCATAAAATCAGCCGGATATGATAAAGACATAGCCGCGCGAGAAATGGTTACCTCTCCGCCCTCAAGTGGCTGACGAAGCACTTCAAGCACATTCTTTTTAAACTCTGGAAGTTCATCCAGAAAAAGCACCCCGCGATGAGCAAGCGATACTTCACCCGGTTTAGGGTATGCCCCGCCACCGATCATGCCCGCGTCTGAAATTGTATGATGGGGCGAACGGAAAGGACGAATAACCATCAAAGCTTTCTCTCGATCAAGCTGACCGGACACGCTGTAAATTTTGGTAACTTCGAGAGCTTCTTCAAAAACAAGAGGAGGAAGAACTGTAGGAATCCTCTGGGCAAGCATTGTTTTGCCGCTTCCGGGAGGTCCTATGAAAAGTATATTATGATTTCCGGCAGCGCCTATTTCAATTGCCCGTTTAGCATGCTCCTGCCCTTTAACCTCGGCAAAATCCAACCCGAAATCCTGCCGCCCGGCCCAAAGCGTTGCAGTATCAACAACAGTGGGTTCCAGTACTTCTTCACTCAACAAAAATTTAACCAAATGCGAAAGAGAAGAAATTCCGTAGACATCCAATCCTTCAACTACTGCGGCTTCATGAGCATTCGCGCTTCCTACAATAAGCCCTTTTGCCCCTTTTTTGCGGGCTTCGAGTGCTAAAGACAACACCCCGTGCACAGGCTTTACCTCGCCACCCAGCGAGAGCTCACCAGCCAGAAACCAGCCTTCAAGCAACTCTTGATCAATAATCCCCGCTGCACCAAGCAAGGCCACAGCCAAAGGCAGATCATACGCCGAACCGGCTTTACGGATATCCGCCGGAGCTAGATTTACAGTGATTCGTGAGGGAGGAAGACGGTATCCGCTATTTTTAAGGGCCGAGAAGACTCTCTCTTTACTTTCTTTAACAGCGCCTTCGGCAAGGCCTACCATAGTAAAAGCAGGCATCCCCTGTCTGGCAAGGTCAACTTCAAGATCAACTTTAAAGGCATCAATACCCATCAGGGCGGCGCAGGCAACTTTTGCTATCAACGGAGAACTCCTTGAATTATAAGTCCCCCGTGAGTTATATACTCTCTGTTATAATGTAAAGAATTACCCGAAAAGAATGAAGAAAAGAGCAATACATCAAAAATTTTCTCCTCTTAATTACTCCTCCTCTTGTTTTTTACTTTCTTCAGCCGCCGCAAGTTTACCCTTCGTCAGGTCAGCCTTACCCTTATCTTTAATATTTTCGGGAGCAATCTTTCGCTCACGCAAATATTTAATAATCTTAAAATCATAATCAAGAATATGCTCAAGCAACCACGCCGAAAGAAATTTTTTATAATCTTCAGAAGTTAAATCTTCATGATGAAAACGTGCATACTGAAAGGCTTTAACTTTACGCTTTAATTCAGCGTGTCTAGCTATATGCTTACGGCGTTGAGGAAACTCGATTTCTTCCATAAAAGCTTCCTCAGCTGCAAAATGGAAGAGAGTGTATTCACGCAACTTAGAAAGCAGCAGAGTAATTGCGTCTTCATCCTGCCCCCTATTCAAGGCATCAAGAAGCATGCTCATTATACGTAGAATTTCTTTATGATGTCCGTCTAATTCCGCAACGCCCATACTTAAGGACTCACTCCACTCTATTTTAGCCACTTCGCATTCTCCTCAGTAGAAAGATTCTCATACGCAACATTCTCTTTTATCTAGGCTTATAATATGCCAATTTTACTGATAGCTGACAAGCGCGAGGTGCTTAAAAAAAGAAAGCCCGCCAAATTGGCGGGCTTTCTTAAATTCGTATAAAATAATTCTTTGAACCTAAATATAGGTTCTACAAGATTCTAATTTATCAATCCTAATGAAGCAGGCTTCCTAAACGATTCCAGCGTACAGAATCCGGTCCACCCCATGACCAATAAATAATCCAGGCCTTACCCAGAATATTATCACGCGGAACATTTCCCCAGAATCTGGAATCATTGGAGCCATCTCGATTATCACCCATTACGAAATATTCACCCGCAGGAATCTGACGAGGCGGCATATTATCGCGCAGCGTGGACACATGTGCATTATCAATAAACTGAGTATACGGCTCAACCAGCGGATTTCCATTCACAAAAACTTTCTTGTTCTTGATCTCCACAGTATCACCCGGAACACCGATTACTCTTTTGATATAATCTTTGCTGGTATCGCCCGGATATTTAAACACGATAATATCTTTATATTCAGGATCTCCCATCTCGATCACAACCTTTGAAGTAAACGGTATCTTCACTCCATAAGTAAATTTATTGACCAGAAGATGATCTCCGATCTGAAGGGTCTGCAACATGGAACCGGAAGGTATTTTAAAAGCCTGAACTATAAAAGTCCTTATAAAAAGGGCTAACAAAAGGGCTATAAAAAGGGCTTCAATATACTCTTTAAGGGTGCTCTGCCATCTGGGATTCATACTGTTCATCCTTATAAAATTCCAAAGTAAAACCTTCGGAAATAATCATTTTTTCGATCGGGACTAATCGTCTCCGGCCTTAAGTACTACAAGGAAAGCTTCCTGCGGAATTTCGATATTACCCATCTTCTTCATACGCTTCTTACCTTCCTTCTGTTTTTCCAGAAGTTTACGTTTACGGGAAATATCTCCGCCGTAACACTTGGCAATAACGTTTTTCCTGAACGGGGCCACTCGTTCTTTCGCAATAATTTTTCTAGCAATTGCAGCCTGAATTACAACTTCAAACATCTGACGCGGAATTGCTCTTTTGAGCTTCAAAGCAAGGCTTCTACCATGCGCATATGCTGAATCTTTATGAACAATTACTGAAAAAGCGTCAACAGGTTCAGTGTTAATCAAAATATCAAGTTTCACAAGATTCGAGACACGATAATCAATAATTTCATAATCAAGCGAAGCATAACCTTTTGTATGAGACTTCAATTTGTCAAAGAAATCATACATAATCTCTGCAAAAGGAACTTCGTAAGTGATAATAACTCTTGAAGAAGAAAGATAGCGCATATCCTGCTGAAGTCCGCGTTTCTCTTCACAAAGTTTGAGCACTGACCCGACATATTCATTTGGAACATGAATTTCCAAACGGCAATAAGGCTCGGAAAGAGATTCCAGTTCAGTTGCTTCCGGCATTTTACTCGGATTATCAATTTCAAGAACTTTACCGTTTATAAGCTTCGCCTGATAAATAACCGAAGGCGCTGTAGCAATCAGTTTAGCCTGAAATTCACGTTCCAGACGTTCCTGAATAATTTCCATATGCAAAAGCCCGAGAAAACCGCAACGGAAACCAAATCCCAAAGCTGTTGACGACTCCGGTTCATATGAAAAAGCAGTGTCATTAAGTTGTAACTTTTCCAATGCGCCTTTGAGAGGCTCGTATTCGGACGGTTCAACCGGATACAAACCGCAAAAAACCATCGCCTTAACTTCCTGAAACCCGGGGAAAGGCTCTTCAACAGGGTCCGAAGCAAGCGTGATGGTGTCACCTACAGGAGCATCATTAAGCTCCTTCATGCTGGCGCATAAAAATCCGACTTCCCCGGCACTGAGACTTTTTACATTCATTGCCTCTGGAGAATAAACGCCTAACGTTGTGACATCAAAAACCAGCTTGGAAGAAAAGATTTGAATCTTATCTCCCTTTTTAATTGTTCCATCCAAAATACGGAAAAGAACAACAACTCCCTGATACGAATCATACCACGAGTCAAAAATTAGGGCCTTGAGAGGTTTGTCGGGATCTCCGGTCGGCGCGGGAAGTTGAGTTACAACAGCTTCAAGCACCTGATCAACGTTAAGCCCTGTTTTGGCGCTTATCATAAGAGGATCAGAACAATCCAGTCCGATAATCTCTTCAATTTCCCTCGCAACTCTATCAACATCGGCACTGGCGAGATCAATTTTATTCAGTATAGGAATAATCTCAAGATCATTATCAAGAGCCAAAAAGACATTGGCAAGAGTCTGTGCTTCAACTCCCTGAGTTGCGTCAACAACCAGCAGGGCGCCATCTGAAGCCGCAAGACTACGCGAAACTTCGTAACTGAAATCAACATGCCCCGGAGTATCAATCAGGTTAAGAATATAATCCTCACCGTCCGCAGCTTTATAAGGAATACGGACACTCTGAGCTTTAATGGTTATTCCACGCTCACGCTCAAGGTCCATCTTATCCAGATATTGTGCTTTCTTCTCACGATCCCCGACAAGACCTGTTATCTCAAGGATACGGTCGGCCAATGTCGATTTACCATGATCGATATGAGCTATGATACTGAAATTTCTTATATTTGATATTTTTACCATACTAAAAACGGTCGACATTCATTCTACTGAAATGTCGGCTCCTTTAATTTTACGTTATTTTTCGCCACAAGATATGGCCTAAAGCGAGATCTTATTACGGCATTTGTCTCATACTGTCTAATACGGAATGCCCCCTCCAATCAAACAAAAGAAGTCCATAATAAAATCAACTTTGCCCAAATTCAAAAGAAAGCGGATTTAACTGGATAAATTTTGTAGGGAATTTCTTACAAAAAAAGGTTGATTGACCCATCAAATTATATTATTGATGAGATCAAGACCTCTAAAAAAATGCACTGACCTCACTATTTTTCAGATATAGCCTGCTAACATTTTTTCAATTATTGAAGAAACATTAATTTTCACATTCTTGCACCAAAATATAGCTTCAGCAGGCACAATTTATGATATTCAGGGATTAGACTTTACCTAATGCTCTCCCAGGAAGTGAGTGATTAAGCACTCCTGACTGCTGAGAATAGGCCGATATAGCTCTACTCAACCTGTAACCTGAGTTTTCTGGACAATATGTGGCGGATTCCCCGGAAAGAGCACATTGAGTTTGCGCAAGATAATTAGCAACATCTTGAACGTCACGCTCCTCACTCTGAGTTCGGGGATATGATTTTGAACGAAACTCCTGTGCGGCAACTTCTGCTTCACTGGGTTCAAATTCGAGGTCCTTTGCAGTGAAATTTACGCCCAGCTTACCTAAATTAAATCCGAAACTACGCGTTTTAACACGCGCCTGTACGCTTTCGACTTCAACGTCTGGCCGCACGGCCGCTCGCTGGGCATTTTCTGTATATAAATTTATACCTTGCGCTGCTATTCGCATACCATTCTCCACTAAAGAAACCGATCCACGCACACAAAAAAAGCCCGACTGCCTACAGAGGCAACCCGGCGTTCCTGCGGCATTGCCGCAATCATCCATGAAGGATACGTGGGATTTTCGGCTTCCATCCGTGGAAGCAGCTGAAAAGTTATTTCCTAGTAACTGATTTAAATATAATACGTTGAATCAGGTTTGGCAAGTGCAGCAAACGACTTAGTTCCTTGCTTTCCGGGGACCAAAGATTTATCTTCCCCTAAACTTAAGCGGTGTAGGAGACTATGAGCAACAAAATTCTTCAGAAAAAGGCATTGATCCCCGGACAAACAAGTCTGCTGGTTATTGATGCACCTCAAATTGCCAAAAAGGCAAAACCGGGAAATTTCGTCATTCTTCGTATCCATGACAAAGGGGAACGCGTTCCTCTTACTATCGCCGATACGGACCCGGAAGCCGGAACTATCACCATTGTTTACCTTGTCGTAGGTAAAAGTTCGGCTCTTCTTGAAACATTAAAAGAAGGCGACACCATCCTTGATGTCTGCGGACCTCTCGGAAAGCCCACTCACATTGAAAAGTGCGGCACGGTCATCTGTGTCGGCGGCGGAACCGGAATTGCCGCAATGCACCATATTGCAAAAGGACATCACAGAGCCGGCAACCACGTTGTCGCCATCGTCGGAGCACGCAGCAAAGACCTGCTCCTGTTCTGTGATGAACTGGGTGGATTCTGTCCTGAACTTCTGATCGCAACAGACGATGGAAGCACCGGACATAAAGGATTCGTCACCGAGGTTCTCCGTGATCGTCTGGAAAAAGACAAAAACGTAACCGAAGTCGTCGCCATCGGGCCTGTGCCTATGATGGAAGCCGTCGCTAAAGTCACAAAACCTTTCGGAGTCAGGACAGTAGTAAGTCTTAACTCTATTATGGTTGACGGCGTAGGTATGTGTGGAGCCTGCCGCTGCAACGTAGGGGGAGAAACCCGCTTTGCATGTGTAGACGGCCCGGAATTCGACGGACACAAAGTAGATTTTAACGAACTTAGAATGCGGCTTGCCCAGTATAAAAACCAGGAAAACGAATCAATGGATTTGTTCAGGAGCGAGCATGGTAAATAAAAAAAAGTTCAATCCGATCCGTACCCCAATGCCGGAACAGCCCGCGAATGTGCGTAACAAAAACTTCAAAGAAGTCGCGCTGGGTTACACCCGCGAACAGGCTATCGAAGAAGCAAGCCGCTGCATCCAGTGTAAAGTACCTCTTTGCCAGAAAGGCTGTCCTGTTGAAATCGACATCAAAAGCTTCATTGGGCATCTGGCCGCGGGGGATATTCCTTCCGCATATAAAGTACTCAAGCAGACCAATGCCCTGCCGGCAGTCTGCGGACGAGTCTGTCCTCAGGAAACTCAGTGCGAAGGTTCCTGTATTCTCGGCAAAAAACATGAACCTGTCGCAATCGGCCGCCTCGAAAGATTTGTTGCCGACACTTTCGACAGTGACTCCGCATGTGAAATGATCACCGGTGACACCGCATGTAGTCTGCCGAATGAACATGTTAAAGTTGCATGTATCGGTTCAGGGCCTTCCAGTCTTACCGTTGCCGGTTACCTCGCTGCTCGCGGTGTACCTGTAACAGTATATGAAGCTTTGCACGAAATCGGTGGAGTTCTTGTTTATGGAATTCCCGAATTCAGGCTCCCGAAAGCTGTTGTTGCCCGCGAAGTCGGAGCACTCTGGGCCAAGGGCGTAACCTTCCTTCCCAACTGGGTCGGCGGCAAAACCATTACTATTCAAGACCTTATTGATGACGGCTTCGATGCTGTCTTCATCGGTGTCGGAGCGGGCCTCCCCTGGTTCCTCAACATTCCCGGTGAAAACCTCGTCGGCGTTTACTCTTCTAACGAGTACCTGACCCGCATCAACTTAGGCCGCGCATACGACTTCCCGAACTACGACACACCTGCTCCAAGACCGCGCAATGTTGCAGTCGTCGGCGGCGGAAACGTTGCTATGGACGCAGCCCGCACAGCCCTCAGGTTAGGCGCGGAAAATGTATACATTACCTATCGTCGTACTCAGGATGAAATGCCTGCCAGACTCGAAGAACTTCATCACGCAATTGAAGAAGGTGTTCAGCTTGAGCTGCTCACATCTCCTATAGCCATAAACGGTGATGAAAATTCACACGTGAAGTCCATGACCTTACAGGTAATGGAACTCGGTGAGCCTGACGATTCCGGTCGCCGCAGACCTGTAGCGGTTGAAGGCAAGACCAGAGATCTCGAAGTCGACATGGTTATCCTTGCAGTCGGAACCGGAGCCAACCCAGTGCTTCTCGAAGCAACTCCGGGCCTCAATCTCAGCAAATGGGGCTACATTGAAGCTAATCCTGAAACAGGTGAAACTTCTATTCCCAACGTTTTTGCCGGCGGCGACATCGTCGGAGGTTCAGCAACTGTAATCTCCGCCATGGGCGCAGGTAGAAAAGCGGCTAAAACAATTGCCGAACGATTAAAAGTTGAGTTCTAGTTGAATTAAAAAGTAATTCGAAAGTCCCCGTCAGATCACTGGCGGGGACTTTTTTTGTGACTATATTAATAACATTGCCGGAAGTTAAAACTTCCTTTAATTCTTTATCAGATTCAACAAACCTGCACCTGTTAAAATATAAAGAACTCTTATGACTATAGATAAATTCGACTTTGATGCAACCTTGCTGACCATAAATTTTGCCACCCGGCTTTTGGCAATGGAACTAGACAAAGACACTCTTCTGGACCGCATTCTGGAAACATTCTGTGATATGGGTTCGTGCAAAGACGCCGCCATAATGACATATAATAGTGAAGGTAACCTGATAGTAGCGGCAGCTTCTCTTAATCATGAAAGAACTTTTCCTAACGAAAAAGTACCCATGACCAAAGCAATGGAAGAAGCCGCACAAAGCCGCTCCCCAGTCGCCAGACCAAAATGCAAAGACTCATTTTACCCACTGCCCGGTGACGACTGCGAAGCATGTAACGGAACATGTCTATGTCTTCCACTAGTCGGGTCACGTGACCTTGTTAAAGGTTTTGTCACGCTGCATCGCGAAAATGACAAACCATGGTCAATATCAGAACTGTTTCAGCTCGGCATAATTTCAACAGTTGCCGCCATAGCATACGAGAACTCTGAACTTTTCAGGCAGACAATAAAAGACAGCCTCACAGGTTTATACATGCGCCGTTACCTCTTCATAAGACTCGAAGAGGAAACCCAAAGAGTTAAACGCAGAGGCGGAGATCTTTCCGTAATAATGGTGGATATTGATCATTTCAAACTTATCAATGATTCTTACGGACATGCCGCAGGTGATGAAGCTTTGAAACAAGTTGCCAATGTTCTGCTCCAGAATTCCAGACGAGGCGCAGATATCGTATGCAGATACGGCGGTGAAGAATTTGCAGTACTTATGCCCGGCTCCAAAAAAGAAGATGCCATGGTAGTGGCGGAACGCATGCGGGCAGGATGCGAGGAGGCTAAACTACTAACTTCCGGCGGTGAATTTAAAATTACCTTGAGCGCCGGAGTAGCCAACTTGGACGAGTGTGATTTGATTTCCGGTGACACTATGATGCGGATTGCGGATAAACGGTTGTATGCGGCTAAGAAATCCGGACGAAACCGAGTTATTTTTGAGGGGTAAGAATCACGCGTTACAGCTTGAGTGACGAAGTAGGGGATCTCTTTTAAAGCTTTTCGATATTTTTAAGCTTGATCACTGTTCGCCCTTCGGGTTTTAATATTTCAAAATTATCAGCCCAATATTTACGAATCAATTTATCAAGAAGTCCCGAACTCTTTGCACATAGAAGAGCTTCTTCAATAATTGGTTTCAAATGGGCTTTTTGGGGACTTAAATAAAAAACAACATCTCGATTATATTCAAGAAGTAAATGAGGCTCGATCACCAGCGCGTCATGGGCCTTAACGTCATCGATGACTTCATTAAACCCACGGGAAAAATAATCCAGACCGCGCGATCTCTTCGCTATCATATTATAAAGACATCTCCAGTTCGCGACTTCTTGACACGGCAATTTATTTTCCTTCCAAACACCTGCATCGAAGCAGTTAGAACCGAGTCCCCCGACTTTGTTTAAATTACAAAAATCTTGCAACGTTTTAACGTCCTTGTAAGCATTCAAATCTTCAGCAGGAACTAATAGCACTCTTTTTCCAAACAGTCCGTTCGTAAGCGGAACTGGAATAGGAATATACGTCTTATCCCTCTCAGGAGTTCTGACAAGCCATAAAATATCTAGACAGCCACGGCTAAGCATTCTTAGCTCACGTAGATGAGGAAGATCAACAACCCCTTCTATAACAACTTCATGCCCTGCGTTAGTCAACGCTGTTTCAATCAATTCGTAATAATATTCATGAAAACCCTCCGAATAAGAAGGCATCCGTAAAGATATTTTATCCGCGCTGCAATCTACCGGCAAACAAAATATTAAAACAAAAACAATAGACAACAAAACTATTTTATTCATAAAAATCATTTTTAAACATACGTGAATGTTAATATTTATATAAATTGGATCTAAACATATATTATGCTCAAGACCTTCAAAAGGGGTAAGCGATCACTTAAGAAAACAACCGTATTTATACGCCTTAAGATCAGTTAATCAGCCAAAGACATTCAAAAAATCAAAACCACTTTATTAAAAGAATAACTCTTGGTATAAAAAAACATTAAATAGTCAACATTCTATTTTATTAACAAAAAATATATTATTTCCTCTTTTTGACTTTGAATGATTAGTTTGAATCCAATTCCAATTAGCGTTATAGAATATTAAGTTCATGAATCTTCACTCCATGGAGGGAGCGGATGCAGGCTTCACAGGATCACATTACAACTCTCGCAGAACAAGAAAAGAAATACGCTCATGGCGGCAACATCAAAAAACTTGCTGCACGGGCAGGATGTCCTTCGTCCGAACTTCTTGATTTTTCCGCAAATATAAATCCTCTAGGCCCACCGCCATGGTTGCAGCAGGTCATAGTCAACGCCCTTGATGAGGTAGACCGCTACCCTGATCCAGAAAGCGCAGAACTGACTCTTGCCGCCTGTCAAAAGCATTCCGTATGGCCCACCGAATGTATCGCCGGAAACGGAGCTTCCGAACTGATCAGCGCCATTACCCGCCTAGGTGGATTCAAACGCGCTGTCATTCCTGTTCCCTGCTATGTAGATTATGAGCGTTCCTGCTTAGTCGCCGGTCTTAAAACCGAACAGATTCCGCTTGATCCGCAAAATGGATTTGCGCCCGATTTCGATACTCTTTCATCCTTCCTTTCTGCATCCCCTGCGCTGGTATTTCTGGCGCAGCCCAATAATCCGACAGGCACGGCCTTTGATCCTGAAGATCTAAAAAAAATTGCACGCGCGCACCCTGATTCTCGCTTTATTGTTGACGAATCCTTCGCCGACTTTATTCCGAACCTCGAAAGACTCACGGGCAAACGGCCACCCAATGTCATTACACTTTTATCGCTGACTAAATTTTACGCCATTCCGGGACTGCGGCTCGGCCTTGCATTTGCTTCGCCGGACATCATCATGGAACTGAAAAACATCCTGCCATGCTGGTCCGTAAACCTGTTCGCTCAGAAAGTTGGGGTGAGATGTATACTAGATGAGGACTATGCTCGCAAAACGATCGAAACAACCACTCGTCTGCGTGAAGAATTAGTTCAAGGTATCGCGAAAATACCGGGAATACGGACCTTGCCTGCTCAGGCAAACTTCATGCTCTGTCAGGTTCAACGCGTCGGCATGGATGCAACAGGACTCATTAAACATCTTCTGAAAAATAACATTGCCGTGCGCCACTGCGACAATTTCGACGGACTCGATTCAACATATTTCCGTATAGCGGTCAGGACAGCAGAGGAAAACAACAAATTTATCGACGGTTTGCGCTCCTTTACAGGCATGGAAGTAGCATCCTCGCCCAAACCGAAAAAGACACCGGCTCTGATGATTCAAGGCACCTGCTCCAATGCGGGAAAATCCATTATTACGGCTGCATTTTGCAGAATTTTTCTACAGGACGGCTACAAAGTCGCACCTTTTAAAGCTCAAAACATGTCTCTCAATTCCTACGTCACTGACGAAGGGTTAGAAATGGGACGCGCGCAGGTGACACAGGCAGCGGCATGTAAACAGACTCCCGATGTCCGTATGAATCCTGTCCTAATCAAACCAAACAGCGACACAGGTTCACAAATTATTGTCATGGGTAAACCTGTCGGAAACATGAAAGTTCTGGACTACGTAAAGTACAAACCCACAGCTTTTGAAGCGGTTAAAAATGCTTACGATTCCTTAAGCACGGACCGCGACATCATGGTTATTGAAGGCGCCGGAAGCCCTGCAGAAATCAATCTCAAACAGCACGATATCGTAAATATGGCTATGGCGGATTATGCCGAAGCCAAGGTTATCATTACCGGCGACATTGATCGGGGCGGAGTGTTTGCCTCACTTGCCGGGACCATGGATTTAATCGATGCTCATGAACGCAAGATGGTTTGCGGGTTCCTGCTCAACAAATTCAGAGGAGATGCTTCACTACTCACTCCTGCACTGGATTTCACTCTCGACCGGACCGGAAAACCCGTGCTCGGAGTTATCCCGCACATTGATCATTTAGGATTGCCTGATGAAGACTCCGTTTCATTCAAACAGGATCTGAGTAAATCCGGCAGTAAAGGAAAACGTAGCGACTGCGTTGATATCGTCTGTATAGACCTGCCACGCATCTCAAATTTCACGGACCTCGACGCGCTGAAAGGCGAGCCGGATGTAAACTTGCGAATAGTAGACAACCCCAAAGACATCGGCACCCCCGATGCGATCATTATTCCCGGAAGCAAAAGCACCCTCTCGGATCTCGCACATATTCGGGAAAGCGGACTGGCGCAGGCTGTCTTAGATCTCAAAGGCAAATCCGCAATCATAGGCATTTGCGGAGGACTTCAAATGCTGGGCCAATACGTCAACGACCCGGATGGAATAGAATCGCAGGACGGAACAGCGGAAGGTTTAGGGCTGTTACCCCTCCAAACCACTCTGGCACAGGAAAAGACTCTGACCCGCACAAGCGGAACTCACGGGTTGAGCAAAATGGATGTCAGCGGATATGAAATCCATCACGGCAAAACCGAACCGCTAATGCCCACAGTGCGCGCCATGATCGTTCCAAAAGGGTCGACCGGGGCAGTACCTATCTCTAGAGTCTTAGGATTCGGATTAAAATCAGGAATGATATGGGGAACCTACCTGCACGGTATTTTCGATGCAGACGGATTCAGACGCTGGTTTATCGATTCACTACGCGATAAAAAAGGACTGCCCAAGCTTGAAACAATCCAAACCACCTTCGGAATGGAAGACGAATTGGACAGGTTAGCTAAAATCGTGCGGGAGAATGTTGATATGAAGGCTGTCTATAACGCGCTTGGAATGTAGAACAGCTATAGACTACATATCCCTACAACCCAAAAAAGTCATAAGCATTCTTAGCGCAAATTGCCCATAGCTCGTTCACGTCCATGCCTTTCAACTCCGCGACTTTTGCCGCAGTGAAGGCTACATATGCAGGCTCATTGCGTTTGCCGCGCCATGGTTCAGGGGTGAGGAACGGGCAATCGGTTTCGAATACCATTCTTTCTGCCGGAATAAACTTCACGGCCTCCTGTGCCTCTTCATTTTTCTTATAAGTGACCGGACCGGGAATGGAGAGATACCAGCCGTTATCGAGAATTCTTTTAGCTGTCGCCACATCCGAACCGAAGCAGTGCCAGAGCAGAGGCTTGCCGGACCAGCCGTAATCTTCCAGAACTTCAAGAGTTTTTTCATGCGCATCTCGGCTATGAATGACCACGGGCACATCAAGCTCATCCGCAAGCTCAAGCTGAGTGCGAAAAACTTTTTCCTGAACATCAGCGGGAACGCGGTCCCAATAAAAATCCAGCCCAATCTCACCCAATGCTTTTAAACGGCTGTCCGACTTAAAAGCATTCCGCATGGCCTGAGTATCAGCGTCTGTATACTGATCGGCGTCATTCGGATGAACTCCCAGCAGGAAAAAGACTTCGGGATAAGCATCAAAAAGACTGCGATTCGTCTCATAAGCCTGCGGTCCCAAAAAGACATTACCTATCTTCGCAATTCCGCATTCTTTGGCCCTTGCCATTACTTCGGGCAAATCTTCTTTAAAATCTTCCATATCAAGATGGGCATGAGTTTCAACGCCCGGAACATTAATGCCGACTGTCTGCGGCAGGGGTCTTACTTTATTCTTTTTTTTAGACATATTCTTCTAATATTAACTTTGAAAATTATCCCATATTTCGCGAACCGTTTCAGCCTGAATCTCCAGCGTATAGGAACGAACGGTTTGTTGCCCTGCCGCCAGTGCGCTGTCAAGAGCCGGGCCACCTTCGCGCCATAGATTAAGCGCCTTTTCAAGATTCAAAGCCGCATCCAGCACATCGGCATCAGCAGACCAGAATCCATTGCCGGACCACTCAACATCACGCAGCGGCCACCACGGTTTAAAAACAGCTCCTTCAAGCTGACGCATGTAATCCCACCCTCCGAAACCGGAAAAGCCTACGGGAATACAGCCGGACGCAAGAGCTTCAAGCGGCGGAAGCGGACATCCTTCGGGAAATCCGGTCACCAGAAATATATGACTGGCACGTAAAGCTTGAGCCACGCCCTGTGCATCCATGTTAGCGATTTCGACCCAGCGGATATCACAATTCGGATTACGGGCCTCAAAGATAGACTTGATCTGACTGACCAGCGCTTTATTTTTGCGGGGCATGTAGGCAATTCGTAACGGACCGTCAGCCATGCTTTCAGATGGATAAAAAAGATTTGTATCTATAGCGGGCCTGAGTATGGGCGAAACTGTGGACAGAGTCTGCTGCATAAACCACTCAACCGGATGCGATACAGCCAAGAACGAAACCGGCAGATTCCGCCATGAAACGCCTTCCGGCAAAGATGAAAAAAGATATGCCCAGTTCTGACAATAAACAACGCACTTTGCCCCGGCATTAAGACCCGGAGCAAGACTGTTCACCCATCCTTCGGGCACTAGCCAGAGATCTTCCTTGCCGAGTTTTACATCATCCCACATGACAGGATCAGGATCTCCTTCCAATAGAGGAGGCATCCAACTGCCGGATTCACGCAAAACAAGACGCACATTCTTTCCCTGACGGGCAAGGATAGAGGCTATCTGACAAAAAACAGTAATGCCACCGGTAGGCTTTCGGACAGGCGGTATAAATATATATGTATTCATAGTTTTTCCATGCCCGAACATAACCCCAAAAATAAGGATTTGAAAAGTACGAACTAGGTACAATCCATTGCAACCGGTTCGCGATAAATAAACCATTTTTCCTTAATCAGAAAGATGACTTCCTAACGCAAGACATGTTACCTAGTCTCTGTGAAAAACGAAAACTCATATCTTGTCAGCGGACTTCTAAATCAGCAATTCCTTCTGCCGGACCTCCTCGATGAGATTCCTGTGGGCATTGCGATTCTTGATGTCAACGGCAAGATCAAAATAGTAAACCGCACATGGCAAACCATAACCGGGGCTGAGCCGGACTCAATAACCGGACTCAAATGTATGCTCGGCCTGCGATGCGATTACTGTTTCAAAGGCTGCCCGATAATGTCGGGCAAGACAGATTTCGACGCAATTGCAACTGATGCCGATATTATTGACAGGTCACGTATCAAAATTCCTATCAGGCTGACCATATCCCCCCTTTTTTCAAACGACAAAAAACTCTCGGGATTTGTAGAAACAATTCAAGATATCCGGCAGGTTGCGGAACTGAGCAGCAGTGCCAGCAAGGCATATTCACTCGGGGGACTCGTCGGCACAAGTCCACAAATGGTAAAAGTTTTCAGCATGATTCCGAGCATCGCGGGTACGGATTCATCTGTTCTTATCACCGGAGAAACAGGTACAGGAAAAGACGTGCTTGCCGAGGCACTGCACAACGCATCGGATCGCGCAGGATCTCCGTTTATTAAAGTTAACTGCGGAGCTTTGCCGGAAACACTGCTTGAATCAGAACTGTTCGGACACGTCAAAGGTGCTTTTACCGGAGCACATGAAAATCGCCCCGGACGTATCAAATTGGCTCATAACGGTTCATTTTTTCTAACAGAAATAGGCGATCTGCCTCTAGCTCTTCAAGTCAAACTGCTCTCTTTTCTGGATGATAAAGAAATTTACCCACTGGGAAGCTCAAAAGGATTTAAAGCAAACGTGCGTATAATTGTCGCGACCCACCGGGATTTGAAACAGATGGTCCTCGACAAAACTTTCCGCGCAGACCTGCTTTTCAGACTCAATGTGGTCCACCTCCATTTACCACCGCTTAGAGAACGCGGAGAAGATATTCTTCTGCTTAAAAATCATTTCCTGAAAGAATACTGCACAAAATTTAACAAAAAAATCAGAGGCTTCACAAAAAAATCCGCCAAAATACTTCTTGGTTATCACTTCCCGGGCAATGTCCGTGAACTGCGTAACGTTGTTGAATATGCTGTAAACTTCTGCGACCGGGACTGCATTGGGGCAGAACATCTTCCAGCCTATCTCACCGAACAGGACATTTTGCGCCCTGTAATAGAATCGGCAAAAGTATCTTCAGAACTCCCCCCTCAAAAAGAGTATAGCCCTGCCGAGAGCTGGGACCATGCGGAAAAAAGAATGATTATCGAAGCCTTGATTAAAAATGGTGGACGAAAAGCCGATGCAGCCAAATCCCTTGGCTGGAGCAGGTCCACATTCTGGCGAAAAATGAACAAACACGCCATTAACGGGTAAGCTGATGGATATAAAACTGCTCATTCCACTATTCAATGACGAAGTAGCCCCGCGCTTTGATCTGGCTACAGATGTTCTATTGGTAAAAATCAGATCCACAGGTGAATACGACGAACGAATTGTTGTCCTTCCTCAAGCTTCTGCCGACGACCTGTGTGCCCTTGCAACCTCCGATCATGCCCACACTATCATCTGCGGTGGAATCGATAACGAACACTATCAATACCTTATCTGGAAAGGCATTAAAGTGCTCGACAATGTAATAGGTCCGGTAAAAGTAATCCTGAAAGCCCACAAAGCCGGGACTATCACAGCGGGATCTAATTTTTATTCTTTCTAAACGGCCTCACCCCTAACTCCCTATATCTCCAATAATATTTTCACACATGACACTACCACGTTTCTTTTTGTTTCAAAACGAGTCACTCATAATGTTTCATACAGTTTCAAACTGTTTCAACAAAAAATAATCAAATTTCTTCCGCAACACTTAAGAACCTGTTATGCATTGGTTATTTTCTTATGGCATACAGAATGCTGTTATAACGCGAACGTTGCAAAAACCGAATCCCCGGTGAGCAGCTAAAACCAACATTCGGCCAAATGAAAATAATGATTGTTGAAAGTGATACGGAATTTCGCGAACACTTAGTTCAGAGACTCGCAAGTGAGGGGCTTAGCTCTCTCGATTCCGGCAATCTGGATGAAGCCGAGCAGCTTGTAAAAAAACACAAGGTGCAGGCAATAGTCTTGGGTTTGTCCGGTTTTGGAAGAAGTTCGCTTTCATTCATGAAAAACATTTCAACGATTGTTCCTGACTTAAAAGTTATTTTAATTAATCGGCACAACAAGATTCCGCTATCAATTGAAGCTATGAATCTGGGGGCATGTGCTGAAATTCCAGTTCCGGTCGACATTGCAGTGTTAGTGAAAACATTACAGTCCGCCACTGCTGAAAATCAGCAGCAAAAAGACGGTTAGCTCGACTGAACAACCGATACAGGGGGTAAGCATGGAAAATTTTAAAGTAAAAGATCTCATGATTCCGGTAAAGGAATACAGCCGGATCAAAAAAAGCACGACAGTTTCTCAGGCAATGCTAAAATTGGTCAAAGAGGGAACGGATAAACACTTACCACACCCTCATCGCGACCTTTTGGTAGAAGACGAAACAGGGAAGATAATCGGAAAAGTTACAATACTTGATATCTTCTCCCATATGGAACCAGCATATTTCAAAGTTCTTGAAAAGAATCCAAAGGCTTTTCTGGACAAAAGTTATGTGCAAAAAGTTTTTAAAGACTTTAATCTCTGGTCTGAGCCGCTTAAAAATCTTTGCAGAAACATCAGCAAAGTCAAAATTGAAGACATTATGTACACACCTGATCAGAATGAATTCATAAGCGAAGAGGACAATCTGGACAAGCCGCTTCACGCTTATATAACAGGCGTTCATCAGCCTATTCTGGTTCAAAAAGACGGAGAAGTTACTGGAGTTCTTCGTCTGGGTGATGTCTTTGAAAAAGTGCGAGACTCAATTCTCTCTTGCGAAATTGCAACTACGGATAAGATCAAGGAGTAATTAGATATGAGCGCTGCAACTCTATCACAACCAAAGTCTTTTGATTTTAAAAGACTTATATTCATGATGCTCGGCCTAACGCTGTTCGCAGTGGTTTACTACTGTCCTGCATGGCCCGATGCAATTGACCCCATGGGCGAGCATTTTATTCTCTCCCAACAAGCTAAGGGAGCAATTGCTGTTTTCCTTCTAGCGGGTACCTGGTGGGTCTTTGAAGTTGTACCTATCGGTGTAACATCACTGGCAATCGGCGTATTACAGGCTATGTTCTTTATCCGCCCTGCCAAAGTCGCATTTAAAGATTTCATGGACCCCTCGGTTCTTTTTATCTTTGCATCCATAATGATCGGACTTGTTTTTACCAAAACCGGACTGACCAAACGTCTTGCATATAAGATGCTTATGGTTGTCGGAGAAAAAACAAAAAATATATATCTAGGTGTATTTGTTGTTACCGCCCTGCTGACCCATATCATGGCCCACACCGCGGTAGCTGCAACCATCTATCCACTTCTTTTGGCCATTTATGCATTATATGGCGAAGGTGATAAACCCACTAAATTCGGTAAAGGTCTCTTTATCGGCATGGCATATATCGCAGGTGCAGGTTCCATCGTCACACTTCTCGGTGCTGCCCGCGGAGCTGTTGCCATTGGTTTCTTTCAGGAAATTCTCGGAAAGGACATCACTTTCTTTGAACTGACATATTACATGGCCCCTGTTGGTTGGACCATGGTCTTTCTGCTCTGGGGATTTTTTATGATCTTCCTCAAGCCTGAAAAAGCGACCATTCCCGGACTACGCGAAAAGGCCAGAGAACTGAATAAGCAAATGGGACCACTCACCCGTGACGAAATCATGGCAGCAGTTCTTGTTGGTTCAGTAATCATTGTCATGAGTTTAAGATCATTTATTCCTGAACTTAAGGCGATTGATAAAACCGCGCTCATCCTGGTTTCTTCAATTTCATTCTTCATCTTTAAAATCCTTGATATCAATGACCTCGAAGATATCCCATGGAATATTATTCTTCTCTTTGCAGGCGCAATGTCGATCGGCTTCTGCTTATGGGAAACTGGCGCTGCTAAATGGATGGCTGTTAACTGGCTGACAATTTTCCAGGATTCACACTGGTTCGTATTTGTCATGTCCATAGCGTTCTTCGTCCTGATGATGACCAACTTTATCATGAACGTAGCCGCAATTGCCATATCACTACCGGTTGCACTGGTTATTGCTCCTTACCTCGGAGTTGCTCCTGAAGTAATTCTTTTCGTAGCACTCGTTGTTGCGGGTATGCCGTTCCTGCTTCTGGTAGGTGCAGCGCCTAACGCCATTGCCTACGATTCAGGACAGTTCACTCCCGGAGAATTCTTCTTATACGGAATTCCAGCCAGTATAATGTTGCTGGTGGTGGTAGCTTTTGCAGTTCTTGTTCTTTGGCCTATGATGGGCATGCCTGTGACCTTGCCCGGCTAATAATATCAAGGTATAGGGATTGATCACAATGGAGTCTGGGCGGTTCAGATATGTTCTGAAACCGCCCGACTTTGTATCAACCCGTTCCGGTTTCCACCTACGACTTCCGGCACCCAAAAAAAAGCGAGAAAGGAATGAAACAACTTAATAAGCTGATTGATCATATTGTTAATCGCGTGAACATCAATCTCCGCGAACCTCTTGTTGATGTTGGACCTTTTATTAAAGACCTCATCCCTCGAAACAGTTTTGCCCTATACTATGCCTTCTACTCTTTAACAGCCACACACCCTCTGAAGTTTCATTTCAGACATTCCAGTGTGGGGGGAACTTATTTCCTCGGTAAATGTGTAGTTGACCATTCCATCCTTCATAAAAGCGATATTCGAGGAGATGAGCTGAAAAGGAAGGGACACGTTGTCGACTGTAACGGGCACAACATAAAGCTTCGTGACGATGAAGTTATTAACATCAGAGACAGCTTTCTCATGAAAACGCTGGTTCACAACAACTCGCATGACCCCGAAAATCTCGAAGTCTTCAAAATATCAAACACCGTTTCCCTACACTACGCGAATATTCACGGAACATCCGTTGAAGGTTGTTTCCTTGAACCTTTTTCAACCGTGGACTTATCAATCTGTCATGACTGCGCAATAGGTGCTTATTCCTATGTTCAAGCAGGCGAACTCTATCATAAGCGTATCCGCCCGGGACGCATATGGGTCAAAGCCGACGGAGCATTTGAATTCAACTACCAGTTCCCGACAGAAGTTCTCGATAAGTATATCCGTATTGAAAAAAGCAGACCGAAAGGAATGTTCATGGACTTCTTTGATGAAAGAAAAGAAGACTTTATTCCTATTTATTCTGCTGTAAATCCGGAAAACATGATTGATATCCCTGAAGGGGCTTCTGTCAGCCCTTACGCGGTAATCAAAGGAACATGCAAAGTTGATAAGAATGTTCTTGTCGCTCAACGTGCTTACCTTGAGGATTCAACCCTCGGGCCGGGATCCAATGCGCAGGAAAACTGTTATATAATCAATTCAGTTTATGACGGTGAAGACGTTACAGCGCATGGTGGAAAGGTCATATACACCCACCTACACCGTAATGTTTTTGTCGGATTCAACTCCTTTTTGAACGGCAAAAAAGAATGTCCAATTGAAATTGGAGCAGGATCAATCATCATGCCTCATACAATTATCGACACTCAAGAGACCGTCAAAATCCCTGATAACTGTCTTGTTTGGGGATATATCAGCAAACAAGAAGACCTTGAAATGCACTCTATTCCACTTACTGATTTCGCTGCTCTAAAAGGCCAGTTCCGTCTCGGAAACCTTACCTTTGAAGGTATCGGAGCAAAATTTGTTGATGGATTCAGACATCGTATTGAACATATCCTTGAATGCAATGGAGCCTTCTGGGACGGATCAGACGAAACAGCGGGCCATGCCCAACAAACTCAGGACATTTCTTTCAACATCCTTCAGCCTTATCCAGAAGGAGATTTGAAAGGACTTTACCCGGAACTGTCAATCGACCCGTTAGAGCCTAGTGAACTTTAATTTCAAAATGGTTCTACTATAACGCGCTTATAAAAAGGCAAAAGGAGTACATCGTGCCCAAAACGATATCGCAGGCACTGCAAAAAAACTTTCTTGGCAACTCGCCAGACTGGTACAAGCTGACCATCATAGGTTTTCTTGTTCTTAACCCGATTCTTCTGGCGGCAGTCGGCCCCTTCATTACTGGATGGATTTTAATAGCTCAATTTATTTTCACGCTTGCAATGGCATTAAAATGCTACCCGTTACCAGCCAGTGGGCTGCTTGCAGTTGAAGCCGTTGCTCTGGGACTGGCTTCCCCTCAGGCCGTTTATAACGAAACATTACATAACTTCCCGGTTATTCTTCTTTTGATGTTTATGGTTGCAGGTATCTACTTTATGAAGGATATGCTCCAGTACGCCTTCACAAAGATCCTTCTGCGCATCAAATCGAAAATCTTAATCTCATTATTGTTCTGTTTTTCAGGTGCATTCCTGTCCGCATTTCTCGACGCTTTGACTGTTACCGCAGTTCTTATCGCAGTTGGGTATGGATTTTATGGAATATACCACAAATTCGCATCAACAGGTCATTGCTCTCTGACAGATGACTCTCTTTTAAAAGGAGAATGCGTAAGTCACTTGGGAGAATTCAGAGGATTCTTAAGAAACCTTCTGATGCACGGTGCCGTAGGTACTGCTCTCGGTGGAGTTTGTACCATCGTCGGCGAACCTCAGAACCTGCTTATCGGACATGTTATGGACTGGCAGTTCATTGAGTTCTTCGTAAGAACTGCCCCGGTATCCATGCCTGTTCTGGCTGTAGGATTGCTGACTTGTGTTATGCTCGAAGTAACCGGCATATTCGGATACGGCTTCAAACTTCCGGATAACGTTCGCGAAATCCTCGAAGATGAAGACCGGAAAAAAGACGCAAAGATGGGATTGAAACAAAAAGGTGCATTACTTATTCAGGCATGCGCAGCTGTATTCCTAATCTTTGCCCTTGCATTCCATCTTGCAGAAGTCGGTCTAATCGGCCTGACTATTATTGTTATTCTTACCGCTCTTAACGGCGTAACGGAAGAACACCGTATCGGTCATGCTTTTGAAGAGGCTCTTCCTTTTACCGCATTACTGGTTGTATTCTTCTCAATCGTCGCGGTTATTCATGAACAGCATCTATTCTCACCGGTAATTCACTACGTGCTTGGACTTGAAGGTAAAGTTCAGCTCGCAGCTTATTACTTAGCAAATGGCTTGCTCTCCATGATTTCGGACAACGTATTCGTTGCAACGGTATACATTTCCGAAACCAAAGCTGCATTCCTTAGCGGCGCCATCAACCAAGAACAGTTTGACCTGCTTGCAGTAGCAATCAACACAGGAACCAATATTCCAAGTGTTGCTACTCCTAACGGACAGGCAGCATTCTTGTTCCTGCTTACCTCCGCCATTGCGCCTCTCATCAGGCTCTCTTACGGTGAAATGGTTAAGCTCGCTTTCCCATATACTGTCACCATGTCACTGACCGGTCTGGCCGCAGTCTGGTGGTTATTGTAAAACGTTAACGTTTTAAATTGCTTAAAAGTATAAAGCCCCTGTCGAATTCAAATTCGACAGGGGCTTTTCTTATTCAAGTCTTTTAATCTAAACTTATCAATCCTGCATTCTTGCAATAGTCGTGTTCAACTCCTGCGCAAGAACTGTCATCCGGCTTACTGCTTCAGCAGATTCAGTCATAGCCTGCGATGTTTCTCCGGCAATAGTATTAATCTGACTGGTTGAACGGCTGATTTCTTCACTTGCTGCCGACTGCTCCTCAGAAGCAGTTGCAATGCCGCGTACCTGATCACTTGTTTCAGAGATACTAGTCACAATCTCTTTCAGAATATCACCGGACTGATTCACCAGATCGGTAACTTCCAGAATAGATTCTGTAGATTTTTCAGCACTAACTATATTCTTACGCGTGCTGTTCTGAATTTGAGAGATATAAGATCCGACTTCAGTTGTGGCTGTCATGGTCTTTTCTGCCAGCTTCCTTACTTCATCAGCAACAACGGCAAACCCGCGCCCGGCTTCTCCGGCTCTTGCTGCTTCGATAGCAGCATTCAAAGCAAGGAGATTTGTCTGGTCGGCAATATCGGTGATCACACCCATAATATTTCCGATCCCTTCTGCCTGGGTTCCGAGTTCGGCCATATCCTTTCTCAAAACTTCAGAAAGATCACGCACGTCAGTAATCGTTTTAACGGCCTTAACAACCATGTTTTCGCCATCAAGCGCTCTCTTCTGAGATTCATCAGCAAGATCCGCAGCGGTAGAAGCATTCTTAGCAACTTCAAAAACAGTTGAGTTCATTTCATCCATCGCGGTTGCGGCTTCGCTAGCCATAAAGCTCTGTTCTTCTGCTCCCTTACTGGACTGCTCTATCTGAGCGGACAAAGCTTCCGAAAAACTGGCAACCTGATTTGAAATGTCCGTGGCACTTGCCGCAGCTTCAGAAATCACAATATTTTTTTCTTCAATCATGCGCTGCTGTTTTTTGATACTGGTCATATCGACAATCATGGTGAATGTTCCAATCGACTGCCCGTCCAGATCAAACAAAGGAGTTGTATTCACTTGAGTGCTAAAAACTGCCCCGCCGGCACCTTTGATATCGACTTCTACATTAATGAATGCCCGATTCTCAGCTATAGCCTTGCCTGCAATAGTAACTCGCGATGGTTCACCGTAGAGAACATGACCGACGCTTTTACCCAGATAATCTTTTGGTGAACCAGACTGACCTGCCAGATCAAGAAATTCCTGATTCAAGAAAAGTGTTTTTTCATGAGGATCAGCAACAATGCACGGGATAGTCATTCCCTTAAGGACCCCTTCAGAAAATCCAAGCTTATTTTTAAGTTCGGCAACCATGTGCTTCACATTATCGGCAAGTTCAAGAAGTTCACAGGTAAAAACGCCTTCAAGCTCAGCTTTGAAATTGCCCTGCCCTATCTCATGAGTAAAGTCACGAATCAAGGCCATGGGAATAATAACCTGCTTACGGGTTGAAAATACAATTACCCCCACCAAAAGAATTGTCATGACAAAACCCATAACAATTAAAATATTTCTCTCATGAATTGCAGCCTGTGTTAAATCTGAAACATACGCAGACATACACACAACCCATCCAGTCAAGGGAACAACCCTGAAAGACTGAACTTTCTCTTTACCCTGCCAATCATAAGAAATAAACCCGCTATCAGATGCAATACTTTTCCTTACAAACTCATGTGACGACATATTTTTCCCAATAAGGGAATCATCTTTATGCCCGATGATAAGGCCATCCCCATCCAAAACATAAGCATACCCATTTTGGCCTATAGAAATATCATCAAGCAACTCATGGGAATATTTACCCCAATCCAGTCCAATAAAGAACCCTCCGAACAAACGTCCGGTCATATCTTTCAAAGGGGCAGCCATCATTACTACCTGTTTATTATCTTCTTTTGACTTAATAACATCTGAAATAGCTGAATCCGCGCCGTCGAGAATCTTTCTAATATATTCTCTATCACCCACATTCAGTCCCGTAAGATCCTTACCGCTACTATTCAGCCCATAAAGGACCTTCCCTTTTTTATCAAAAGCAGCCATGGCAATCATACCGCCATGATCCTGAATTCTAGCCCGCAAAGAATTGACCACGCCACCGCGGACATAAGTATCCACAAACGCGCGGCGATACTCTTGATTGTTAGTATATCCCTTGAGATCTAGTAACGAAAGATCTACAAAACGATCCGCTTCCTGAACCAGTTTCTGATTCAGAACTTCCATATTCTGCTTTTGAATATCAAAAACAGCTGAATTGGTCATGGAACTTACGACTACAACAAACGCAGCAATGGACAATGCCACAACTGCTGTAATTAAAATCGAAAGTTTTGTGTTAATACTTTTTACTTTCATAAGACTACCCCCTTTAAAAAGATTCACTCCTTACAGCTCTCACACCTAGAAAACGCCCCCCGACGTTAATATGTCGCAACTAACACAATTTATACCAAGTTATTACCCCTATACACTCAATAATATTGAGTTATATTATACCGTCTTAAAATAAGTTGAAACAAAAGGATCTATTTTAGGACGAGACATATCTTAGAACAAGAAAAGCCCCTGTCGAATTCAAATTCGACAGGGGCTTTTCTTATTCAAGTCTTTTAATCTAAACTTATCAATCCTGCATTCTTGCAATAGTCGTGTTCAACTCCTGCGCAAGAACTGTCATCCGGCTTACTGCTTCAGCAGATTCAGTCATAGCCTGCGATGTTTCTCCGGCAATAGTATTAATCTGACTGGTTGAACGGCTGATTTCTTCACTTGCTGCCGACTGTTCTTCAGAAGCAGTCGCAATACCGCGTACCTGATCACTTGTTTCAGATATACTATTCACAATCTCTTTTAGAATATCACCGGACTGATTCACCAGATCGGTAACTTCCAGAATAGATTCTGTAGATTTTTCAGCACTCACTATATTTTTACGCGTGCTACTCTGAATCTGAGAGATATAAGTTCCGACTTCGGTTGTGGCTGTCATGGTTTTTTCTGCCAGCTTCCTTACTTCATCAGCAACGACTGCAAACCCGCGCCCGGCTTCTCCGGCTCTTGCGGCTTCGATAGCAGCATTCAAAGCAAGGAGATTTGTCTGGTCGGCAATATCGGTGATCACACCCATAATATGTCCAATCCCTTCCGCCTGAGTGCCGAGTTCAGCCATATCCTTTCTCAAAACTTCAGAGAGATCACGCACTTCAGTAATCGTTTTAACAGCCTTAACAACCATGCCATCGCCCTCAAGCGCCATCTTCTGAGAATCATCAGCAAGATCCGCAGCGGTAGATGCATTCTTGGCAACTTCAAAAACAGTTGAGTTCATTTCATCCATCGCGGTTGCAGCTTCGCTGGCCATAAAGCTCTGTTCTTCTGCCCCCTTACTGGACTGCTCTATCTGAGCAGACAAGGCTTCCGAAAAACTGGCAACCTGATTTGAAATGTCCGTGGCACTTGCCGCAGCTTCAGAAATCACAATATTTTTTTCTTCAATCATGCGCTGCTGTTTTTTGATATTGGTCATATCAACAATCATGGTGAATGTTCCAATCAACTGCCCGTCCAGATCAAACAAAGGAGTTGTATTCACCTGAATATTATGGGCAGTCCCGTCGGCAGCTTTGATATCTGCTTCTACATTAAAGAAGGACCTATTCTCAGCAATAGCCTTGCCTGCAACAGTCTTTCGTGATGGGTCACGGTAAAGAACTTCACCAACGCTTTTACCCAGATAATCTTTTGGAGAACCAGATTGACCTGCCAGATCAAGAAATTCCTGATTCAAAAAAAGAGCCTTTTCATGAGGATCAGCAACAATGCACGGGATAGTCATTCCCTTAAGAACACCTTCAGAAAATCCAAGCTTGTTTTTAAGTTCGGCAACCATGTGCTTCACATTATTGGCAAGGTCAAGAAGCTCACAGGTAAAAACGCCTTCAAGCTCAGCTTTGAAATTGCCTTGCCCTATCTCATGAGTAAAGTCCCGAATCAAGGCCATGGGAGTAATTACCTGTTTACGAGTGTAAAAAATAATTACCCCCACCAAAAGTATTGTCATGACTGTCCCCATGACAATTAAAATATTTCTCTGATGAATTGCGGCCCGCGTTAAGTCTGAAACATATGCAGACATACAAACAACCCATCCAGTCATAGGATCAACCATGAAAGATTGAACTTTCTCTTTACCTTCGTAATCATACGAAAAAAAACCACTTTCAGATGCAAGACTTCGCCGTACAGAATCATACGAGGACATGTCTTTTAAAATAATACTCTGATCAGTTTTATGAGCAAGCATGCGGCCCTGACCATCTAAAATAAATGCATACCCGCTCTCGCCGATCGTAATATTTCCAATTAAATCATGAGCGTACTTATCCCAATCCAGCCCAACAAAAAGCCCACCGAACAAGCGCCCAGTCGCATCTTTCATCGGGATCGCCAGCATAACTACGTGTTTATTCTCATCTTTTGATTTAATAACCTCCGAGATAGCTGAATCTGCGCCATTGAGAACCTTTCTAATATATTCTGTATTCCCCACATTCTGTCCTGTGAGATCTTTGCCGTTATGGTTCAAACCAAAAACAACTTTTCCTTTTTTATCAAATGCCGCCATGGCAATCATGCCACCATGACTCTGAAGTGTGAGCCGCACAGAATCTATCACTTCACTTCGGGTATAAGTATCCACAAACGCGCGATGAAACGCTTGGTCATAGGCATATCCCTTGAGATCAAGTAACGAAAGATCAATAATACTATTCGTCTCCTGAACTAGCTTTCGATTCACACTTTCCATATTCTGCTTTTGAATATCAAAAATGGCTGAGTTGGTCATGGAACTTACAACTACAACAAGCGCAGCAATGGACAATGCCACAATTCCTGTGATTAAAATCGAAAGTTTTGTGTTGATACTTTTTATTTTCATAAGACTACCCTCTTTAAAAAGATTCACTCCTTACAGCGGTCGCACCTAGAAACGCCCCCCGACGTTTACATAGTCTAACTATCACAATTCATATCAGACGGTCATAACTATACATTTAATAACTAATAATAATAACACGATTTCATTTTTCTTAACTAATGCTCTGATGCGTAATCAGTTCTGTTCCACAAAAAAACCGCCTTGTTTTCACAAGGCGGTTCCTGATTTTGATTAATGGTAAATTTATTTCAGCTTATTATATTCCTCAAGCATCCCCGTAAGCCTGCCTAAAAGTTCTCCGCGCTCCTGAGCAACTTTTTTCCATTTTTTCTTTTCGCTTTTTAAAGCTTCAATGGTTTGAAGAAGGTCCTGTATTGTGTTCGCCGGATAACCATGCTTCGCAAAATTACCTTTACGAAGTTCTTCATCGTTTCGCTGGCGCAAGGCCCGAATCTGGCTGGAAGATAGTATCATAAATTAATAAGAGGTTAGAGTTTTACTGTTCACACATACAAATTACCTTCGCACGGGAACTTCTGCAAGGGATTGCAGGAAAAACATTTCATGCTCAATTATTAATAAAAAGGTCCGGAAGAGAACTCCCTTCCGGACCTGATAATCATTAATCTATTTAACAAAGCTAAACTAATCAGATTTTATCAACCACTACTCCGCCATTCACTCCGCATCCGCAAGAAGAATGACCGTATTCTGATCTTTCTTTGTACTCTTGCTGCTTACCTTTATTCCAGCGGCTGACAGGACGATAATAACCCACAATACGGGTATATACTTCCGCATCCTTGCCGCAAGTAGGACACTCAAAGTGTTCCCCGTAAAGATAACCGTGATCTTCGCAGATTGAGAAAGTCGGAGTTACCGAGATATATGGGATCTTTGTATTTGTCATGGCTTTGAGTATGAAATTACGCAATGCCTTGGTATCCGAAACAGCTTCCCCAAGGAAAGTATGAAAAACTGTTCCACCATTATAAAGAGTCTGCAATTTATTCTGATGTTCAAGAGCATAAACAACATCCTCTGTCGCGCCTACGGGCAGCAAAGTGGAGTTTGTATAATAAGGAACATCATCTCCGGAAGTATAAATATCCGAATAAAGATTCTTATCAATCTTGGCTAAGCGGTAACAAGTGCCTTCACCGGGAGTTGCTTCAAGGTTGAACAGATTGTCTGTTTCTTCCTGAAACTTAACTACGAGATCGCGAAGATGGTGCAGAACACGCTGCATCAATCTGACCCCGGCATCCGTTTCAATCCCTTTGCCAAGCAGATTTTGACACGCCTCAGCTCCACCGATCAGACCGATTGTGCTGAAATGCCCTTTGAATCCGTTCTTCAGGTAATGCTGGGAGAACGGGAACATACCGCTTTCAAAATTGGCGGAAACAAGTTTACGTTTGAACTCCAGAGAATCCTTGGCAAGAGTCGCATACTCAGCAACCAGATCAAGGAAGTCTTCTTCACCCTGAGCAAGATAAGCAAGCTTAGGAAGATTCAAAGTAACAACACCGATAGAACCGGTCAGGTCGCCTGCTCCGAAAAGACCACCGGTCTTTTTACGGATTTCGCGGACATCCATCTGTAGACGACAGCACATGGAGCGCACATCTTCGGGATTCAGGTCGGAGTTGATAAAGTTCTGGAAGTAAGGCGCACCATATTTGGCTGTCATTTCCAAAAGGAGCTCGCCAACTTCTGTTTCCCAAGGGAAATCAGGAGTCACGTTATAAGTAGGAATAGGGAAAGAGAAAATACGTCCGTCAGCATCACCCTCGAGCATTACTTCAACAAACGCTTTATTGATCATTTCCATTTCAACGGCATATTCACCATATGTCGTATCCTGAAATTCTCCGCCGATGATAACCGGTTCGCTGGCAATATGTTTCGGAGGAACCATATCAAAAGTGAAGTTTGTGAAAGGACTCTGTCCACCCCAGCGAGAGGTTGTATTCAGATTAAAAATCAATTTCTGAATAATCTGCTTAACACGGGCATAATCGATCCCATCATATCTGATGAAAGGAGCAAGATATGTATCTACGTTGTTAAAAGCCTGCGCTCCAGCCCATTCATTCTGTAATGTTCCAAGGAAATTGACCATCTGTCCGGTAACAGAATCAAAATGTTTAGCCGGAGAAGACGAGCAACGTCCATGAAGACCGAAACCTTCGATAAGAAGATCACGCAGAGACCAACCGGCGCAATAACCGGCAAGCCCGAAAGAAAGATCATGGATATGAAAATAGCCATGTTCGTGAGCAAGTCTGATTTCTTCAGGATATTTTTCAAGACAATAACGAGCCTGAACAGCCCCGGACATATGCAGCATTAATCCCTGAAAGGAATGCCCCATATTGGAGTTTTCATTCACCCGCCAGTCTGAACGGTCCAGATAACTTTCGATAGTTCCGGTGATATCCAGATAAGCTTCGTCCTGCTTACGCAGTTCACGTCTTTTTTCACGATAGATTATATAACGTTCAGCAACGGAATAAAGACGACTCTCCATCAGCACCAACTGAACCATATCCTGAACTGTTTCCTGCTCAGGAACGTCCATCTCAGCGAGCTTCAGCTCAACTTTTTTACCAAGACGCTTACTTAACAGCGGATCTTTGATTCCGCTGGCTTTAAGCGCCTTGAAAATTGCCTCGGAAATTCTGGATGTTGACCAGGATTCAAGTCTTCCGTCACGTTTTAAAATTTGTTTTGGCATCAATATTACCTGTTAAGGGGTTGTCCGCACAGAAAATCACCCACAGTACAAAGCACAAGAATTAGCGCAGTTTAAAAACTGCCGAAATACAGGGCTCCCGCATGGAGATTATGATCTGAGCTTGTGGCGCAGGCGGCCCGGAAGGCACATCCCGCAGGACTTTGAACCGGAGACCCTAAGTGTCAAAAACACGGGCAACCGGAAATGGGAAAAATACCTGCAAAAGGCAGGCAGGCTTCAGTCAGGGGGCTGGCTTTTAATTCTCCTTAACGAAGAAATTATACAGCGGCAGAACCGCCCCGGAATCTAACCGGGTTCCCTAGAATGGTCCGAGATTGTCGGACAGCTGAAGTACAAACACGACTTAGGAGATTCTAACAAACCTTCGCATTGGGTCAAGAACTTCTAGACATTTTCTCGAAAGTTTCCTCTCAGCCCTTGGGAGAGTAAGGATGAGAAGGCAACGAACACAACTTATCCACAATTGTTCGTTTCTTGTTCATAACTTTTTAACAATCTGTTTTTATAACAAAATATTTATAACAATTTTAAATAACTCAAAAAGACTTATTCATTTTCTCCAGACAGCTCAACAAAACTTCACGCTCTGAATCTGACATTTCAGAAGTAAGCTCATCAATCAGACGTAAATGCAACCGATCATGTTCTGCAAACATCGCTTCGCCAGATTCAGTCAATTCAACAACAATTGACCGGCGATCCGAGTCATGAGGTTTACGACAGACAAATCCCTTAGTTTCAAGCCTGTCAACGAGAACAGTCAGAGTTCCAGTGGTTATGCCCATAAGTTGCGCAAGCTCTTTCATCCGTTTGGGTTTATGAATGCCGAGCACCTCAAGAATATGCATCTGAGGCAGGGTTACCCCCTTCCCGCGCACGATATCATGCTCCCATGATGACAACTTTTCGTAAAATTCTATAACCGAGTGATTAAGCTTGCTTAAAAGGGCCACTGACTCTCCATTTCATTACATCGTTGTATAGCTGTATATTCCAAAAGCTATTGTCATTACACCCGCAGTTCTCATAACAAGAGGTTCCACCCAGCCCTGCTCCAACGTACGGACAAATCCGGCTGCTTTATAAATAGCATAAATCACAACGGAAAGCGCAATAGCGGTTCCAAGTGCATAGCTTGCAAAGACTGCTGTCCCCTTCAAAACACTGCCGGAATCAAGAGCATACGAATACATAATTGCAACAGTCGGACACGGCACGACCATATTAAAAAAGCCGACAGAAAACAGTCCCCAGAAAGTCACACTGCGGATTGCAGACGTTGATTCAGAGTGATGATCTCCGCACTGACAACCATGCGCGTGCCCGTGAGAATGATCGTGATTATGACTGTGCTCATGATCATGGTCATGGCTGTGAAGCAACTCCGGCTTAATAATCAAAACAGCCCCCAGAGCGACCAAAACACAAACGGTGATAACATCTACGACGTAAGTTAGCGAAGCAGGGATCGTCAAGGATATCGACCCCAAAGTAAAGCCGATAACAAGACAGGCAAGAGTTGTACCCATAATAAAAGCAGAGGTCAGAGAAAAAACGCGCCCGCCCTTCTTTTCCCCATAAATAAAAGGTGCAAGAATAAGCCAGGAATGACCGCACGGATTAATCCCATGAATGAGTCCCAGAAAAAGACTGCTTTGCAATGCGACGAGAAATATTGTTTCAAATTCCATAAGAATCCCTTTGTTTTTTTGTTTGATAGTCAAACAATCAGTGTTTCAAGATTCTTTGCATAGAATTAGTTTGATAGTCAAACAATATTTTCATAAAAAAAAGAAGTTTTCTCATTAAGAATCCTTCTTTTTACAAATGCGGTTTCGCCCTTTTCAAAGGCTGGACAATTTCATCAGTCCATAAAATTTATATTAACAAAAGGTTGAACAATAAAATAGATACCCATACCTGCGATAAGAACACCCGCAAAACGGCGAAATAAAGTTCCGCCACGTTGCCATGTACTACTGGACAACATTTTTTGAACCAGAGCCGCAGATCCACCGGCAACAGCAATAGGTATACAGTGCCCGATGCCAAAAAGAACAATAAAAACAATACCGGTAAAAATCTTCTCCTGCACTGTAATAACAGCCAAAATAGGAGCAATAAAACCAAAAGTGCATGAACCGGACAGCACGCCGTAGGCAAGTCCCAAAATAAAGGCTCCGGACATTCCTTTAACCTTTAATTTGGACATGAGCCCCCCGGAGATAGAACATCCCGAAAAACCCAGCATGTCCAAGGCAACCCAGATAAGAACAAATCCGACTATAACCGTCCAATATGGGCCGACATCACCCAGCATACGCCCGAGGAAAGCGCATATCACGCCAATGACTGCAATTGTAATAAACAACCCCACAGTGAAAACCACTGCATAAAGAGTGGCCAGCCTACCCTCAACTAATTTATTCTGACCGGCGACATAGCCGACAATGAGCGGAATAGATGCAAGATGACAGGGGCTGAAAAGCACGCTCACCATTCCCCACAAAAAACATCCCGCCGCCCCGAGAACCAGGCCGCCAGTCATCCATTCATTAATAAGGATAAAGAACTGATCCATACAGTTACTCTACGCCCAGCCCTTTAAGCACTTTTACAATTTCTTCCTTACTGAAGTAGCCCGTGTGGCGCATTTTCTCTTTGCCGTCTTTATCATAAAAGATCTGAGTAGGTATGGTACTTATACCAAATTGGGAAGCTTCGCCGGGATTCTTCCAGACATCAATAAAGACAATAGCCGCTTTACCCTCATATTCCTTCGACAGAGACTCGATAACCGGAATCATCATTTTACAGGGAACACACGCTTTAGCCCCGATATCAACCATTGTAACAATGCCTTTAACGGGAACCGCCTGAGGAGCTCCGGATATAAGCTCTTCGGCTGTGGGATTTGCCAAAGCACTCGCAGGGACAACTATACTGAGGAGCATTAAAACTGAAAAAAAATGTTTTATGATCTGAATCACTTTCATACAAAATCCCCTTTTGCTCACCCGCAAGGGCTTACCAATAATATTAACCAGTTATCCAGCTAAGAACGTCATTCTTGCTCGGAACTCTTCCGACAATCTTCACTTCTCCATCAATCGCAACAGCAGGAGTGGAAAAAACACCGAAAGAAGCAATTTCTTGAAAATCTGAAATCTTTACCACTTCAATTTCAAGCCCTGCTTCAAGCACAGCTTCCTTAACTATTTTTTCAGCCTTCACACATTTGGGACACCCCGGTCCCATAACTTGAATTTTCATACTTATTCTCCTTTTAGATTACTAAAGAGCAACACCTTTTGACAAAAACAACAATATCACCACTATATTCATGATTTACTTACTTGTCTATTTGGCAATTTAGCCAAACGTCACTTTTTGTCAACCATAACTCTTGACCACTGGTACAACACGTGCATATTTTTATTATAAGGAGCAAAATTTGCCCAATTTATATTGCTGAATCCACTATGAATTAAGCAACCAGCTATCCGGCAACAATATTATCGGACTTCAGCCCTCATGCCGGACAGAATTGAATAACAAAGCTGATCACCTGTGATTACAACATGTTCCTAAAGCTTCTACACAGTGTGTCAGCTCATTGTGGACTAAATGCGGAGGCCGAAATGGATAAGCGCGATCACAACAAACTTTTCAACGAGTATGAACTGGCATCAATGCTCGAGAATAATATAAACAGCATCAAGTCTCAGGTAGATGCCATTAAAGGGAAAAATTTTCTTAACACACCTGCGGATAAAATTATCGCCCGGCTGGTTATGAAAAATTCACTGAACCAGTTAAAGCTTTACGAACACCTTATACAGGCACACTGCCCGATCAAATGCAAGATCGACGTTTCGGACGACTCTTTAAGATTCACCGACGGCAGAAACCGTCAAAGCTTTATCGATGGTATCAAGGTCCGTATCGAAATTCCCTTCTCCGGGGATGAGCGGCTTTGGCAGTTGCAGCCGTCCGTTTTCCACGTGGGCGGTGGTCCGGCTTTCAGAGTGAAAAAGGGCAGGATCGTCAAAGATTATATCCACCCACAGCATGCTGACCATGATCAGGTCAAATCTGAATTCCTGCAGAATCTAAGCGAGATCAAAAAATATCTCCACTGGCAGGATATGGATATCCAACGATACAAAGAGGCAATCCGTGAGACAGCAGAGGAAGCTGTAGCGGAACGAAGAGCCAAGCTCCAAAAGCTGGAAATGTTAAGAAAACGCCCTATTATAAACATGAAGCATAGGGACAGATCTGCGGACTTCAGCCCGATCAACGTGCGAAAAAAACTTTGCTGTCTCCTTGGCAACCGTAACGACATAAAACCTGAACCATGTATAACTGAAAATGATTTCATAAATATTATCAAAGTGATCAGGCATACTGGTTGCAGTTGCGAAAGAACTCCCAGAGTTTTCAGAGTTCACAATGAAAATGAGTTACGCGACATCATCATTTCCACCCTCAACACTCAGTTTGAAGGCAACACGGAAAATGATATTTTCATGAAGGAAGGCAAAACATCCATATCCATCTCAAAAAATGGGAAAAGTGTCTTTGTCGGTATTTGCAAGATATGGAGCTGTAAAAAAAGATTCATGGAAACCATTAATCAGCTTCTGAATTGTGAGTCATGGCAAGACTGCAAAACCACGCTAATCATATTCAATAAAAACCAAAAAGAATTTGCAGAAGTGCTGAACCTCGCAATGCAGATGATTAAGACACACCCTAATTTCATATCCTTTGACAATGAATTTGATGAAAATGAATGGCATTTCACCATGCAGGCAACAAACAATAAATCGTGCAGAATAAGTATGCGTGTGATGATATTCAATCTCTATGCCGAAGAAACAAAACCATGCCTGCGCCTGACTAAACAGGAAATGGATTTCTTCAGGCCTGACACAACAGCCCCCCACCGTTCTTAAAATGGGCTAAAAATATAGTGCTTTAAAAAGCTTTCGACAGTAATGTCCTCTAATAAACAGCCTAATCCTGTCGGAGTTCACATATATGAAGGTCTTTTTCAGTAAAAAAACAACTACATGGATAGTACTGCTAGTCATTGCATTACTCCCGCTCCCCTCCATCGCCAATTATATGCAGCGGTTTGTTGTCCGCAACGGAGTTGTCACAGCTTATCGCTATGAAGTACGGGCCCCTATAGATGGAGTAGTTAATAATATTACTGTTACCCCGGGAATGTCTTCTGCCGGCAAAACGATTTTAACACTGGGAAACAGACGGGCAACAGGACAATACGAAACACTGGAAAAAGAATTGCTGTCACTGGGCAAACAACTTGAAGATAATAAAAACAAGCTTTCAAAATATATAAACAGGCTCGAGAGAGACATAAACCAAAGCCTTGCAATCCTGAAAGCCCGCCTGACCGGAGAAGAAGCTTCTAAAGTGGAATCAATACACCGTCGGAACCGAATCAACAAACTTGTTGTTGCCTCTGTAGCAACACAGGAAGATGCCGACCAAGTCGAATCTAAATTTCAAAAAGCTGATTCTCAAGTCAGAACAACCCTTTTAGAAATTGAACAACTAAAACATCGGCGTAATATGGTGAATCAGGGAATGCTGCCCAACGACCTGTCTGACGGAGCACTTCAGGTCCAAAGGAGAATTAATGAACTGCACCAAAATATTCTCGCCTGCAAAAGAAGAATGAGTGAATCTGAAACTGATTTCACGACAGGCACAACTTATCAGCAAAAACCTGAAACTGACCGAAATAATAGATTTGCAAGAGCTTCCGTCAAACTGCCTGATACCGCTGTAGTATGGGAGGTTGATGTACAAAACGGCATGGAAGTAGCCAAAGGAGACCGCCTCCTTTCGTACATTGACAGAAGCCGCCTTATGGTTGAAGTCGCCATTGACGACGCAACACTTGAGCTGATTGAACCCGGCCAAGCTGTTAAAGTCCGTCTGTTCGGCCGGAGCGATTTTATCGAAGGAAAGGTCATCCGGGTCATGGGATCAGCAGGTCTCTGGCACACCAGTCTTTTTGCCGCCGACATCAAATCCCGCTCTTCCCGTGATGGCCGGGTACTGGTTCTGATCAAGGATGAAAATCTTTACAATCACGTTGGTAAATTTTGTGGAGTAGGCCGGACAGCGTATGCTGAATTTGAAGGGATAGGACTCATGGAACAATATTTCGGAGTATTTCTAAGATGAGTTTTCGGGATTGTGCGCTAACCCCCGACCAGATGGAAAAAGAAAAAGCTGTATTCTGGGCCATAGTTCTCGATACAATAATTCTGGCTTTTTTCACCATAACAGGGCTTCTTTCCGGCTCAATGACAGCGCTCTCCGAAATCATCAGATTCATGCTTCTATTAACCATTGAATATGTTTCCTACGCTGTGTTGAAACGGGCACACAGGGGCAGATTCAATGAATTCGAATACGGAACCGGTAAAATAGAACGCATAACAAACCTAATGGTTGCATTCGGCCTGCTTTTAAGCAGCCTGTACATCCTTTCAAAAATATTTTCTTCAAATGACGGCGCGCCGATATCAATGAACTGCCTGATCTTAACAATACTAAGCGCCACCATAAATCTCATGGCCAATTACTACTTTTCCATATCATTCATCAGGTCTAACAGAACAGAAGCCTCAATGATCATTTCCTCCCAGATTGCAGCCAGAATAGCCAAAACAGTATCCTCAGCCGTTGTTCTGTGTGTTCTAATGCTTACACTATGGCTGCCGGACCCAAGATCAGCTAGAATTGTTGATTTAATCGGTTCAATTTTTCTTGTAACTTATATGATTTACATTGCTTACGAATTGATCAGGGAAAGTTTGCCGGAAATTCTTGACCGAACAATTCCCGAACCAGAACACTATCAATTGCTGAAAATCCTAGCTAAAAACTTTGATCAGTATGACGGCTTTAACGGCTACAAAGCCCGCAGATCCGGTAAAGACTTATTTATTCTACTGAGCCTGAATTTTTTACCTAACCGCACAATAGAACAAATCGAAAAACGCCTGCTACCAATCCGGCAAGCCATTGATTCCGAGATTCCAGGTTCAACCGTTACCATTGAATCTAAAATTATGAGCTAAAAACTACAGGGCTACGCTCTCAACATACTTGGAATAATCATAAATGAAAAAAATATAGCAACCTCAACTATTATCGTTGCAAATAAAGTTATTAATAAATTTAAAAAGAAATTGGGTTCGGCAAAAAACTTTCTTTGAAACCCGCTTTTCAAACAACAAACAGACCCGCAAAAAATCACTATTAAATTAAGAATATACCTAGATCCTTAAATTAGATCACGACTTTATCTTATTAATAAAAAATCTCTCCTGTATGACTCTGTCATATATGGAGAGATTTTTTATTTGTTTCACAACTCATGTGAAAAATCACCCAAGGGGATTGACATCATTCTTCAGCTCCGTTAGAAAGTAATCACTCAGTGTCGAATGTCGACATTCATACAATCGTCATTTTAACAAAAACCAACCTCACTAACCTTTCCCGTTTGGGGAAAAGAGATGAGTAACAATAAGACTATCGAAACAACGAAAGTTCCTGCTGCAAAAAACTCTTACTTACAAAAAATTTCTATCAGTGATTTTCAGGCTGTAAATACTGCCTACAGTTCCTTTCAAATTGCAGCCTTTCCGCTGAACGCAAACATCGAAATGGAAGCTATTATTAATCTCAAATAATTTTAACTTAACATGGAGGGTTTAATGAATCTCGCTAAATTTCCCAGACGTGGATATGTAACAGATGCAACACCTATCGAAGCAGTTCCTGCTTTCTCTAAAGCACTCGGTGGCAAAGTAAACATCTTTATCAAACGTGATGACCTGCTTCCCGGTTGCGCCGGCGGTAACAAAACTCGCAAGCTCGATTTCTGTATAGCTGATGCTCTCGAAAAGGATTCAGATACCATCATTACCTGCGGAGCTGTTCAGTCCAACCATTGCCGCCTGACTCTTTCATGGGCTGTAAAAGAAGGTATGGATTGTCACCTTATTCTGGAAGAACGCGTAAAGGGAACTTATTCTCCTCAGGCTTCCGGTAATAATTTTCTTTTTCAGCTCATGGGTGTGAAAAGTGTAACAGTTGTTCCCGGCGGCTCCGACATGATGGGTGAAATGAAAAAACTGGAAGCAAAACTTTCCGGTGAAGGTAAAAAGCCTTACATCATTCCAGGTGGAGCCTCCAACACAATCGGTGCAACGGGTTATGTTTCCTGCGCAGAAGAAACTCTACAGCAGCTTTTTGAAATGGGTCTTAACATTGACCACATGATTGTTCCCAGCGGCAGTGCCGGAACCCACGCCGGCGTAGTTGTCGGTATGGTCGGTTGTAACGCAGGTATCCCCGTATCCGGTATCAACGTTAGCCGTCCTAAAGATGTTCAGGAAGGAATTGTGCACAAACTGGCTCAGGAAACCGCAGAACGCGTTGGCGTTAAGGGTTCCATTGCCGCTGAGGAAATAACCTGTTTCGACAGCTATGTCGGCCCCGGTTATTCCCTGCCTACCGACAGCATGGTTGAAGCTGTCAAACTACTTGCTTCCACCGAAGGGATTCTACTTGATCCCGTTTATTCCGGCAAAGCAATGGCCGGCCTTATCGACCTCGTCCGCAAAGGACATTTTCCCGAAGGAGCCAATGTGCTGTTCCTGCATACTGGCGGCTCTCCCGCGCTTTACGCGTACCTTGATACTTTTATGGATTAGTTTTTACTGGCCTGCACTTTAAAAGTGCGGGCCTTTCTTTTGTAAATTCAAAGTCTTTGCTTTACACGCTTTGAAAAACCAAAAACCACCCTTGGTTCTATATAAAGAGTAAAATTGACTCTTTTAATGAAATAGACACAAATTAACTTTTCAGGAGGATGAATATGAAACTGTACCACAAAATATTATTAGGTCTGATACTAGGGATTATCACCGGACTTATTTTAGGTGAGAAAGCTGCTTATCTTAAACCAATAGGTGACATTTTTATTCGCTGCCTCCGGGTGATTGTTGTGCCTTTAATTTTGTCAACTCTTATTACAGGTGTTGTCAGTACCGGAGACGTTCGCAACCTCGGCAAGCTTGGAATAAGAACTCTTGCTTATTTTATGGGAACCACCACCATTGCCGTGATCATCGGCCTTATTGTTGCAAATTTTATACAGCCCGGAACCGGCCTTTCCCTTGGTGAGATTGCCACTATCAAACGTCCAGAAACAATAGCCCCCATGCAAATGATTGTGAACATGTTCCCAATCAACCCGATGGAGTCTCTTGCGAAAGGCCGCGTCCTTCAAATTATTGTCTTTGCAATTCTTTTCGGAGCGGGTCTGTCTATGACAGGAAAAGCTGGAGAACCTGTTAAAAAGTTCTTTGAAGGTGTTGCTGAGGTTATGTTTAAAATCTCTGACATCGTTATCAGCTTTGCACCTTATGGTGTTTTTGCCCTGATTGCATGGACTACAGGTAAATTCGGTCTTGATATTCTCCTGCCCATGGGCAAGCTCATTTTGGCAACTTTTATAGCTTGTTCCATTCATGTTTTGTTCACTTATACAGGACTCATCGTGCTAATTGGCCGGATCTCCCCTGTGTCTTTCCTTAAAAAAGTCATGGAACCGGCAATGATTGGACTGTCTACTTGTAGCGCAGCAGCAGCGTTTCCTTTTTCCATGCGCGCACAGAAACAGTTAGGAGTTCCTAAAAAGGTTTTCGGTTTTACCATGCCTATGGCATTAACCATAAATATGGACGGAACAGCTCTTTATCAATCAGTTGCAGCAATGTTTGTGGCTAATGCGTTTGGAATTGAACTGACCCTTACCCAGCAGGCAACCATTGTTATTACTGCGGTTCTTGCTTCTATTGGAACAGCCAGTATCCCCGGTGGCGGATTGATCATGCTGACCCTAGTTCTCGAATCGGTTGGGCTTCCTCTCGAAGGTATCGCCATCGTAGCCGGTATTGATAGAGTCCTAGATATGTTCCGCACAACTACCAATATCTTCGGCGATAACTCTGCTGGTGTTGTCGTGGCTGCTCTCGGTGGAGAGCTTGATCGTAAAATAGCTGCTACAAGTCTTGATCAGCTTGAAGATATCGAGTCTCACAGCTAATTAAAAGCGCTAATATATCTTAATCTTTGCGGGGCTTTCATCACTGAAAGTCCCGCAATTTTTGTTTCTGATTAATTCTGTTGACTTAGATTAATAATTGAATTCTTAATGTCACTCGCACGAACCTGCACGATTTTATTTACAAAATAAATGAATAACAATTAAAACGAGACAATCTCGACAATTCTTAAACTTTTCTATATCTATATGAATACAATTTTTAATATTATTATTAACAGTAAAGATGCTCCCTTTAGCTCAGGATATCCCGTGTCCGGCATAAAAAAACAAATTTATAGTGAACAAGTCGCCGAATATATCAAACAGTGCATTCTTGAGGGAAAATTATCTCCGGGAGATCCTGTTAAAGAAGTTATGCTTGCAAAAAAGCTTGGAATCAGTCGTGCCCCCATCCGTGAGGCCCTTCAAATTCTTGCACGCGAAGGACTGATCCATTCTGAACCTCAGAAAGAAAAGTATGTCTCAGCCCTGACCTCCAAACAAATAGTAGACAGCTATTTTACAGGAGCAGTTCTTGAGGCTGCCGCCGTATCACAGGCTTTAGAGTTTTATACAGACGAAGACATCTCAAATCTTGAAAAAGTTGTGCAAGAGATGCACCTTGTCGTTGAGTCAAAAAAACCAACCGAATCTCTTACTGCCCTCGACAGTACTTTTCATAATATCCTATTTTCACGCATTGATAACGATCTACTTATCGATCTATGCCGCCGTTCCTGTCAGGGAATTTCAAAATTCCTGCTCTATAAACACTGGATAAACCTTTATTCTCCGCAACAGGTATATGATCGCCATCTGATTATTTTAGAAGCAATAAAATCCGGCAAGCCAAACAAGCTCGAAAAAACAATCCGCAAGCATTATACAGATTCAGGAGAGCGTATGTCTCGCTACGGAGTAGATGTGATTGATACTCAAATAGAGAAACAGGTTCGCTAATAACTGTACCCCTGCGTCATATGCGACGACTTACACTCTAGAATTGGATGATATCGCCACCACTTTTTTTGCCATAAAAAAGCCGCTCCTGATTACTCATTATTGAGTACTCCAGAAGCGGCTTGGAATCCTTAATTCAGCACCAACCGAAAACAAGATAAACACTTGATTTATTTAACTTTATTCAACAGTAACGCTCTTGGCCAAGTTTCTAGGCTGATCAACATCCTTACCCAGATAATCCGCTGTTTCATATGCGAATAGCTGCAAAGCAGGAAGAGCCATAAACGCGTTTAACGGCCCCCATACTTCGGGTAAAATCCAACGGTGCTCAACATCAAGCTCTACGCCGGGATTGGTAAGAGCGATGATTTCTCCACCTCTGGCCTGCACTTCCACCAGATTGGATTTAACCTTGGGGAAAAGATCGTCTTTCAAGGCCATAGCAAAGGTCGGAAAATTAGAATCAATTAACGCGATGGGACCGTGCTTCATTTCTCCGGCAGCGTAACCTTCTGCGTGGATATAGGAAATTTCCTTAAGCTTTAAAGCGCCTTCAAGGGCAAGCGGGAAGTACTGTCCGCGACCCAGATAGAAAAAGCTGCTTGCTTCGGAATATTCGCGGCTAAGCTCCTTAGCCCTGAGGCGCATAGCGGGAAGTTCTGCATCCAGAATTGAAGGAAGATTGCGTAAATCTTTAACGGCGCGGCTGTAAGTTTCCTCATCGATTGTCCCTTTGCGCTTTCCCCAGTAAAGAGCCAGCAACAACAATGCTGTGAGCTGACTGCACATAGCCTTGGTGGAAGCGACGCTGATCTCAGGCCCGGCCTGTGTATACATAATGTAGTCTGATTCACGGGCAACGCTGGAACCGACCACATTACAAAGACCAAGAATCGGAAGTCCCTTTTGCTTTGCAAGCTTAATCCCTGCCAAGGTGTCAGCCGTTTCTCCGGACTGACTGATAGCGAGCGCGAGGCCTCCCTTGCTCAAAATAGGATCACGGTAACGGAATTCCGAAGCGATTTCGACATCCACAGGAATTTTAGCCCACTGTTCTATGAGGTATTTACCCCAAAGTCCGGCATGATACGAAGTTCCGCAAGCGATAATATGCAACCTTTCGGGTGGCGTCATGTCTGCGATTTCCGGCAGAATAACTTCACGGTTATTCGTATCTATACGCCCGGCCAGACAGTCTGAAATGACTTTAGGCTGCTCAAAAATTTCTTTGATCATGAAATGTTTATGCCCGCCCTTCTGTGCGGCCTGAACATCCCAATTGATAGTGCGAACTTCTTTTTCAACAGGCTCAAGAGTGTCTGCCCTGAAAACTTCCCATGAAGATGAAGTAATCTTGACCAGCTCGCCGTCCTCAATAAAAACAACTTCGCGGGTATACGGAAGAAATGCAGGAATATCGGAAGCAACAAAATTTTCGCCAACTCCGACACCCATTACCAGAGGACTGGAAACACGGGCGGCATAGACTATTCCGGGTTCATCCACACTGACGAGAGCAATCGCATATGCCCCTTCAACCTGATTAAGAGCCCATGAAATAGCTTTAAGCATAGTTTTAGTATGCTTACGGCCCTCAGCAATAAGATTTACCAGAACTTCTGAATCTGTATCAGAGCGGAATTCATATCCCTTAGTAGCAAGCTCGGCCTTTATTTCCTGATAATTCTCAATAATCCCGTTATGAATCATGGCTATTTTTTTATCATGATCAAGATGAGGATGAGCATTTTTTTCTACAGGAACGCCATGAGTAGCCCAGCGGGTATGCCCTACTCCGAAAGTGGAATTGGTGACATTGATATGAGACAGTTTTTCATCAAGAGCCGCAAGCTTTCCTTCTGCACGAACAAGATCAATTTCCTTATTCTGTACGGTTGCAACCCCCGCAGAATCATATCCGCGATACTCAAGTCTTCTCAGTCCTTCAACTATTAGAGGCACTGCGGGACGATGCCCGGCATATCCTATGATTCCACACATATATAAATGTCTCCTGATTATTATATTCGGTAGGCAAATATCAAAAAATTTTATCTAACCGTGAACTTTCTTTTGAAACTCCGGCCACTGAGCCATAAGTGCCCGTAGAGCCTTCCCTCTGTGTGAACGTGAATTTTTGGTTTCACGAGTCATTTTTGCAGCAACGCAACCGAGTTCCGGATCAAAAAACAAAGGATCATAACCGAAACCTTCATCGCCTGAAAGTTCAAAAGCGATACGTCCGTCCCAGTCACCACGGCTTTGTATACGGATATTGTCAGGAGTGGCGGCAACCATCACACACACAAAACGGGCTGTGCGCTTTGCTTCTTCCACACCTTTAAGTTCATCAAGAAGCTTGCTGTTATTTTTTGCGGGAGTTGCATCCTCTCCGCTATATCTTGCGGAATAGACACCGGGTCTGCCGTCTAAAGCGTCAACTTCCAAGCCGGAATCGTCAGCAACAGCAATAAACCCTGTGATATTAGCGACAGTCTGCGCCTTGATTATAGCATTTTCCAGAAAAGTTTCACCCGGTTCAGGTATTTCACCGATCTCAGGATACTCATCAAGACCCTTTACTTCTAATTCGAAATCTTTAAGAAGCTCTTTAAATTCAGCTATCTTTCCCTTATTACTGGTGGCAAGCACTACTGTTTTCAAACCCGTCTCCCATGCAATATATTTAAATCTACGGATGAAAAAATCCGCACCATTAAGTTCATCAATAATATGATGAGAGACTAATACTCGCTAGCAGTTTTTTACGCAACCGCCATAGGCGGAGGCAAAAACAAAGTAACACTTGTTCCTTCACCTTCACGGCTTACCAGTTCAATTTCTCCGCCGAAGTCTTCCATAATTTTTTTAACCATCGACAACCCCAATCCATTTCCATTAATTTTAGTAGAATAAAAAGGATCAAAAACCCGCTCACGCTTTGCGGCAGGAATTCCGGGGCCGTCATCACTCACTTTCAGCCATACCCGATCATCGGTTACTCCGGTTGCAACGCGGATCAGACCGCCGTCCGGCATGGCCTCCATCGCATTCATAACCAGATTTATAAGACACTGCTTCACCTGCTCCGCAGCCCCTTGTCCAACCGGATTATGCGAGTCCAAATCAAACTCAACGTCAACTCCCTGCTGCTTACACTCCAAAGACAGCAGACGCATAGCACCTTCAACCTCGTCATTGACATTAAAAGCAGCTATTTCAGTGTCATGCGACCTTACAAAACTCAATATATCTTTTAAAAGGGTTTCCAGACGTTTGGCCTCTTCAAAAATTATCTCTATTTTTTCATGCCCGTCATGGTCTATGCTCATATTTTTCATTAAAACTTTTGCGAATCCCCCCATAGCCACAAGAGGATTACGAATCTCATGTGCAACATATGCAGCAAGTTCACCAACTGTGGCCATACGTTCAGCCTGCCGCAATCGTTGTTCCATGAGAGTTCTTTGAGTTATATTTCTCCGCATAATAACAAGCTGAACAACCCGTCCGACCTGTTCATCTGAAATAGGATAAATATAAATTCTGAAAAAATTAACTTTGCCTTCAGAGTCTTCTTCCGAAAGCATCAGTTCTCCGCGCTTGCCTTTTTCCATGGCCCCGACATCAATAACACCGTTCTTTACAGGGCAAACAGTTGCGATCGATTCATAATATTTCAAAGGATTCTTATTCCGTATTTTTCTTATCTCTTCCCCGACCAAATCAGAAAAATGCTTATTACAATCCACTATCATTCCTGTGGACCCAATTATCATAATCTCTTCAGGAAGTTGATCCACCACACATTTAAACAAAGCCTGAGTCTGCATGAGATCTACTTTGCAAGCGACCCACAGACGGTCAGTGGCCTGAAGTTTAAGGAAAAACCGGGCAGCAGGAAGCTCCACCAGAGAAATATGAGCAGGCAAAATTTTACGAAGAGTGTTCACCCGCGAGTGGTCACCGGAAAGTTCAAAAACCATGGTAATTTCAGGGTGGGACGTAAGCATATCCTCAATCTGTTCATATATAGGGATATCAAAATCAGCAGCGACGCCATTTGCTTTGTAATCGGCAAGAACCCCTGCAATCAACTTGATATCGTCCTCTTCCCTTTTGCTCTCCCGCAACAACTGGACAAGTGAAGATATCACCGCAGAATCTCCAAGAATCCCGATGTAATCGCAATGAGTTTCACGCAATAGGCTTTCAAACATAATCTCTCCATTTCAATAGATAGATAATCCGTGTTGAGAATAAACTATTTTCGAAGAAAAGCACAATCGAGAAACGATGTATTTCCAGCTTTGCAGATATAAAAGAATCGGGTAAACATTGCGAAACACAAGTTAGCAGACAATTTACCGCCGAATCATTACAAATCTAAAATATTTTTCTCAAATGGAACAAATTTCATGTCTATTAAAAAAATCAGAGTTTTCACCATCAGCCTTGGTTGCCCAAAAAACAGAGTAGATACCGAAAGAATGCTCGGAGCCTTGGGTGACAACATGATCGCAGCCGAATCTCCGGAAGAATCCGATCTTGTTCTTATAAATACATGCGGCTTCATCCAGCCCGCGGTCGAAGAATCCGTACAGTCCATTCTAGAATCCGCTGATGCCATCGCAGACATTACTCCTAAACCTATTCTTGCCGTAGCCGGATGTCTTGTCAGCAGATATGGCAAACTGGAAGAAGAGATGCCCGAAGTGGATCTGTGGCTTTCAACATTTGACCTGGATACATGGCCTGCTCTTGCTGCCAAAGCCCTTAAAAGAGAACTACCACAAGAACATCAGAGAGCACTTAGTACAGGACCTGCTTTTGCTTACCTTAAAATCAGTGAAGGATGTTCTCATTCATGTAACTTTTGTACAATTCCTTCGATTCGTGGACCTCAAGTCAGCCGTGAACCTGCAGGCTTAATAACCGAAGCAAAACAAATTCTCGCACAAGGCGTGCCGGAAATAGTCATAGTCGGACAGGATTCCACCGCTTATGGATCAGACTTAAGCAACCCTGATGCAAATTTAAAATATCTGATTGAACAGCTTCTGCCTCTTGAAGGTCTTGAGTGGCTGAGACTTATGTACCTCTATCCGGCAGGACTGACCGACTCGATGCTGGAATTTCTGGCTAAGGCCGGCAAACCCTTTCTGCCGTATTTCGATATACCGATTCAGCACGCTCATCCGGATATACTATCTTCAATGGGCCGCCCCTTTGCCCGTGATCCGCGTAAAGTGATCGACAGGGTTCGCAAACACATTCCTGATGCGGTCCTGCGCACCAGTATTATAGTCGGGTATCCCGGTGAAACAGATGAACATTTTAAAGAACTTCTAAAGTTTGTGAAAGAAACCAGATTCCAAAACTTGGGAGTTTTCGCCTATCAAGCCGAAGAAGGCACACCCGCCGGAGAGATGGAGCAACTCCCTGAAGAGCTGCGTGAAGAAAGACGTAAAATTTTGATGGAAATGCAGGCTTCCATAAGCCATGAAATTCTGGAAGAAAAAGTTGGCGAAACCATTCAGGTTCTGGTCGAGGAACCGAACGAAGAATGGGATGGTCTATTTACCGGAAGAGTTTGGTTCCAAGCCCCGGAAGTGGACGGAATCACCTATATCAGCGCACCTGAAGGCGGAGTTGAACTTGCTCCCGGAATGATGGTTGAAGCTGAAATAGAAAGCGTTACTGACTACGACCTTGTCACCTTGGTTCTTCCGTAATATAATTCAACAAAATAAAGACTAAGAGGAGCTCATGTCTGAATTTTCAAATGTAACAGTTACAAAAATGGCCAATGTTTATTTTGACGGAAAGGTTACCAGCCGCAAAGTCTCCTTCACAGACGGATCGTTCAAAACTTTAGGAATCATGCTTCCCGGTGAATATGAATTCGGAACAAATCAAGCGGAAGTGATGGAAATCCTGCAGGGCACCATGAAAGTTCTCTTGCCCGGCACAGAAAATTGGCAGACAGTCACCGCCGGAGAAAGTTTCAATGTGCCCGCCGACTCAAAATTCAAACTGGTGGTTGAAACCCTTGTAGACTACTGCTGTTCATACATAAATTAGATAAAGTTTTGACCTTGAACACGTCCCGGTAGAAAAAATACTGCAATAGATTTTAGCGTGCAAACGTTTCTAATTAATTTCATAAAAGGCTTTTATTCCTGATAAAAGCCTAAGGATACGCTTATGGATTTTTTGAGTACACTGGATGTCGTAATTGGTAAAATTGGTGCGTTCGCATGGGGCCCGCCAATGTTGATTCTGCTTGTTGGAACAGGCTGTTGGCTCACCTACTCACTGCGCGGAATTCAATTTAGCAAGTTGTGGCACGCTCTATACCTTGCCCTTGTTAAACGGAAAGAAGACTCCGATGAACCGGGAGATATTACCCACTTTCAAGCCTTAATGACCGCTCTTTCAGCAACGGTTGGAACCGGTAACATCGCCGGAGTAGCCACCGCTATTGCCATGGGTGGTCCCGGAGCTCTGTTCTGGATGTGGGTTACCGGGCTTGTGGGAATGGCCACGAAGTATGCAGAGGCTGTTCTGGCGGTAAAATACAGAGTTGTGGACGAAAATGGCGAAATGAGTGGCGGCCCGATGTACTATATTTCCTCCGGGCTGAAAATGCCGTGGCTTGGAACTATCTTCGCTATCTGCGCCTCTGTCGCTGCATTCGGTATAGGCAATATGGTACAGTCCAATTCCGTAGCTGATGCAGTGGAAAGCACTTACAATATTTCACCGACCATAACCGGTATCATTCTGATGGTTTGTACTGCCGCAGTTATTCTCGGCGGAATCAAAAAGATTGGTAAAGTAACAGGATTACTCGTTCCGGTAATGATTGTGTTTTACATGGCCGGAGCATCCTACATCATCATTACCAAAATAGCGGAAGTTCCAGCGGCTCTGATTTTCATAGTTGAGCAGGCTTTTAATCCTACTGCGGCTATCGGCGGATTTGCCGGGGCATCAATCATGATGTGTATCAGAATGGGAGTTGCCCGAGGCGTATTCTCAAACGAATCAGGTCTTGGTAGTGCCCCTATCGCGGCGGCGGCGGCACAAACCAAAAGCCCGATCACACAGGCTCTGGTTTCCATGACCCAGACTTTCATCGATACCATCGTAGTTTGTACAATGACAGGTCTCGTTTTGATTCTGACCGGAACATGGTCCGGCGGCGCAACCGGAGCAGAATTAACAACCATAGCTTTTGCTGCGGGTATGCCCGGCGGTGCTCACGTTGTAACAATCGGCTTAATCCTGTTCGCGTATTCGACCATTCTCGGTTGGAGCTACTATGGAGAAAAGTCAATTGAATATCTACTCGGAATCAAGGCTGTACTGCCATACCGAGTGGTTTTTGTATGTTTTGTAGGCATTGGGGCCATCGCCAAACTCAGTCTGGTCTGGAACATTTCAGACACGCTGAACGGATTAATGGCTATCCCGAACCTTATAGGTCTGCTTCTGCTGACTCCAGTGGTTGTATCAGAAACAAACAAGTACTTTAAAAACAAAGAAACGGACAAGAATACCGACATCCCTCTGGGTGAATTTCAAGCATCCGGAAGAAAATCAAAATAATTATAAGCTGACCCAAAAAACAAAAAAGTCCCTGAAGGATATTCCTTCAGGGACTTTTTTTTGATAAACATATCATAAGCTTATTAGGATTCTTTACATATCCAAAATCTCAACAGCTCTGTTTTTAAAAGCCGGGTTATCTATATATTGCGCTATGGCCTCAGCTCCCCGCTCAAAATTATATACTATTTTGCCAACCAGATTTTTGCGGGAACAACTACGCATTTGCGGAGTAAATTTCATTCCCTCTTTACCCTCAAGTACAACTTTATATTTAAGTTTTGTGTCTTGCCCAATAATGCCTGTTGAACCGTTGATCGTAACATCATCATTTACAATAATCAGGACTGCCTTATCTACTACCTTTTTGTTTAAGACAAAACAGCGATTTAATTTATTAATTTCAGAACTGTTAAGATCTAAACTTTTAGCTGAAGCCCCTAAAAAAAATTTATATCCAGCGTTAAGAACAGGTTTGGCAATAGACATCTTGTTTACAAAGAACAACCCGGTACCTATCAAAACAAAAACACCCAACGCCACAGTAAGGCACCAAATCTTTTTTGATTTTTTACTATCCAAAATATTGCCTGCATCAAATAGAAAGTTTCAAAGTTTCCCCCTCATACCCCTGAATTAACTATAAACTTTATAACTGAACAGTCAATCAATATATTACATAAATCAGCTACCCATACGGCATCTTACTATTTTCACATCAGCCTGTTCTTTTTTCTCATACTCTGCGGAAGCTTCAACCGCAGCTGCCCATGAATCAAATTCACCGAACCGCACGCAATACCATGGTCTCTTATTGGAGGATGGAACAGTCACAACATATGCCGAGTACCCTCGTTTTGTCAGATTCCTTCTAACTTTCAAAGCCGAAGACTCACGCCTGTTCGAACTGACCTGCACAGAGTAACGGACAGGTTCAAGGCCGGCCTTAACAATAGGAGAAATTTTGGAAAACTTATTTGGAGTAACGGTTTTTTTTAATTTTGCACTGCTGATATTTTTTACGCGGATATCAAAAAACTGCCACGCGAGAGGCCCGTCAAGCGGCCTGGAATAAATTAAATAACTTCCTTCGCTGTCTGATAAAAAATTAAAAATATCATCTTCCTGCACTTTCATGGAGGAAACAGTTTTACCCGTCTTTCTGTCCACAACTTTAAGCTGAACTCCGGGATATATTCCACCTTCTTCCATGGCGAAAGAGATAGTAGAGTTAGCGGAAAAAACAGCTACACCCTTAGGAGATTCAGGCTTTGTCAGTAGTTTTAACCCCGTATACGCAGGAGACTCCGTGCGAACTGGAAGTGGCAGACTCATTACAGGATCACCATAAAAAATCAGATCATATATCGGCCCCAGATTTTCTCCGCGACGACGGTTCTGCACAAACTGAGCTCGAGCCTCTGACAGAGCCTCAGCAATTCTATACTTTCCACTGAAATATGCCTTATGGAACTCAATCAAAATCCGTGAAGTTCCGTCAAAATCAACGCGTGAAATCCGCCCGTCATCAAGTTCAGCCGTTATTTTACCGGAATCACCGCACCCGGTCATAACAGCCAGTCCGGCTCCCCTTGAAAGTACTATCGCCTCGGCAGGGGTGATAGAAGCTGAATTAATCCTCGCAGGTTCACAGGAAGGATTAAGCACAATAGGCAATCCCGGTTTGTAATCGAGACTTAAAATAGCAGATGTGGGCAAAGTTCCGTTCCCGATTTTGAAACCGTCAGCGACAGACTCAATAGCCAGCCACTGAACAGAAGCATCATCCTCAGCAAGGCTCTGACTAAGCCTTTCCGGCTGGCAACCACCGGCTCCGCCGAGATAGCGTATAGCTTCCGGTCCGGCCATGCCTTCCTCTTGTAAACTGAAGAACAAAAGTTCAGGATCAGACAAATAATTTTCTGAAAAACCTTCTCCGCCTATAAACGAAACAGGCCAAGCAGGACGAAAAGCACGATCCACGTACCAGCGTTCATATTTCTGAGCCACAATCACAGCCTCGGCTGCGTTTCGAGCAGGAATTCTACCTACAGGCACAACGTTTTCAGGAGAATCAGCTAGACCTCCATAACCGTAATCAGAAGAATAAACAGAGGTTCCATTTCCAGTCTGAAACTCTGAAACAGGAATAACAAATTTATTACCTAAAATAAGAACTGACATGATCGAGCCGTTCTTATTCAGTTCTGTAATTTCATTCTGAATGTCAGCAACAACAGCCCTGCTAGACTCAGCAGTGCCATTCACCGTTCCGGCATTTAGAAGGATAGAGTCCACACCTTCATATTCTCGATGCAGATATGAAAAAAGCAAAGCAGCCTGCTTAAACTCATCAGTGTAAACGATTATACATTTATCTTTCTCCGTCAGGTCCGCAGTAGAAACCTTTACCGGAACAACGGGAGCTGTCTGAACATTACGAGAAAAGGATCGCAACTTACAGCCGCACATAAGAACAGCTAAGAGGATAAAAACAAGCGGCAATGTGATCCATTTAATTTTACTGATCAACACCCAGACCTCCGAATTTCCACTTTTTTCAGCAGTTCCTCCCAAACCATTTCCACACTTATATCTGTCATACATTTGTGATTATTTTTTGGACATTTACTACCGCCATGAAGACCGCAAGGTCTGCAATCCAACACTTCACCGGATTCAAGAACAGAAGAGTATTCACCTCTGGGAAAAAATCCGAATCTGCGGACAGTCGGTCCGAAAAGGGCAATAAGGGGAACATTTTGAACCCATGCAATGTGCATAGGACCGGAATCGTTGGTGATATATACATCTAGATTTTTAATGTAAGTTGCAAGCTGAGGAAGACTCAATTTTCCGGCAAGATTAATTATTTCAGAAGGGTTGCCTGACTGCTCTGCAATCCGGGAACAAATATCCTCTTCCCCGGGACCGCCAAACAGGATTACCCGAAACCCGGCATCCAGTGATTTTGCAATAGTTGATGCAAAATTCTGCTCGGGCCATTTCTTTGTTTCCCATGTTGAGCCGGGGTGAAAACCTATTACCGGAGTATCCGAAATTTTATCAAAAAAAGCTGATGCGTCTTCGAGTGCAGATTCAGACAAATTCAGTTCGAAGGAAGGAGCAGTGCCGCTAATCCCCAAAGGCAAACCAAGCGCCATCAACCTTTCCACTTCCTCAAATTTATCGAATCTGCGCATAACTCTGTGAGTATAAGCAAAACGATTGAACCACGGCTGATCGTAACCTATGCGTTCAGGAATCCCCGTAGCTCGGCTGACAATGGCGGAGCGCATACTTGTATGTGCTGAAATCCAAAGATCAAAACCTTGCGCACCAAGCTCTCTGCCCAGACGAAAAGCCGCTCCCATTCCTTTTTGATTGCCTCGTTTGGCAAAACCGTGAACAGCAGTAAGCTCCTTTTGTGATTCAAAAAGAGGCTCAACGCCCTTACGCACAAAAAGGTGAATTTCAGCTTCTGGAAAACGCAGTGAAAGAGCTTTGATAAAGGGCAATGTAAGAACGGCGTCTCCAAGAAATGCAGTTTGCCACAAAGCTATTTTTTTATAATTATCTTTCATTAAGAGTTGTATATTTTTATTTTTTTTGAATTTTATATTTCTAATTAAATATCACTTTTCCGGAAAAAACACTGATGATCAGGACAAGTGCAACAGCAAACAAAACCAGCACCTCAGGAAAAGGGGTCATTCTACCAAGCTTAGAACCTATCTGCTTTTCAATGCTGAAAAATCTGACCGCAGCGCCCACAAGAACAAGCATCCCTGAAAACAAAGCAAAAAGACTGAGCATACCTAGATCTTGAGACATCAGCGGATTAGCATCAGGAACAAAATGTTTCAAATAAAGACCGGCTTTCTCAAGCACGAAACCAAAGCCCAGAAGACCCAGCGCAGTGCGGCACCACGCAAGAAAAGTCCGTTCATTTGCAAGCAAAGTTCTCATAACGGCAAGACTGTTGGTATCGAGCGGAAGCGGTTTTTTTTCGTCTGTCATCTCAGAACTCCGGGATTGCTGTCAGGCTGTTCTTGATCTAGAAGATATATCGCTATAGTATGTTACAAGATTGCGGGCAACAACCGTTGCCGGAATATTTCATGAATTAAGTTCACAAGAATTCCGGGAATACGCTCAAAATAATTATAAATAAATTCCGGCTCTGTGCCGCAAAAAGGATATTCCATGAAATACATCATGTTTGAGGACTTTTCGGGCGAAGCTCTTCCGATCCTATTCCCGAACCGTATCGGCTTTTTGGAATTCAGAGAACAAATTCCATACACAAAAGTTCTTTCCGCAGGATACGTGCAAATCAGGTCCGAAGGGATTTCCTGTCACGGTGAATGCAAAGAACTCAACACTGAAACCCGCCTTGAAGATTCAGGAATAATCCGCGAAAAGCTGGATGCAGCTGAATCTTAGAACTTCGGAAAAAATAAAAAAACGGCCCTGAAAACTATTGTATCAGGGCCGCTTACTTTTCATTTCAATATTTCTGCTAAAAAAACAAACTGCTAATCGTATTTAACAGCACTGATCTTCATGAGTTTGTCCCATGTGTGAACAGCTTCAATCTGACGGACAGTTCCTGTTTTACCGCGCATTACAAGTGAAGTTGTCTCTGCGCCGTACCCGAGGTAACGAACTCCGCGCAAAAATGTTCCACCTGAAATACCTGTTGCGGAAAAGAAAATATCATCACTCTTAACAAGATCGTTAACAGTCATAATATCACGCAGGTCATATCCCTTCTCTTCCATGGCAATTTTTTCGCTTTCGTCCTGAGGATCGAATTTAGCGAACATCTCTCCGCCCATAATTCTGATGGCACATGCAGCAAGAACACCTTCAGGAGTTCCGCCTGTTCCCATCATTACATCAACGGGACAACGAGGATCAACGACCATAAGTGCACCGGCTACATCACCGTCGGTATGCAACTGGATTCTGGCTCCGGCATCACGAATTTCCTGAATAAGGCCGTGATGGCGTGGTTTTTCAAGAACAAAAACAACGAGATCATCAACATCTTTATTGAGAGCCTTTGCTATCTTCGCAAGGTTGTCCTTAACAGGTGCGTTAATATCAACCATATTTCGCGCAGCAGTTGGAACAACTAGTTTCTGCATATAATAACTCGGTCCGGGATCAAGCATCATGCCTGTAGGAGCAACTCCGACGACTGAAATAGCATTAGGCCGACCGTAAGCAAGAAGGTTGGTTCCTTCTACCGGATCAACAGCGACATCCATTCCCGGACCTTCGCCCGCGCCTAATTTTTCGCCGTTATAAAGCATGGGAGCATGATCTTTCTCTCCCTCACCGATTACAACAGTTCCGCTGATTGCAAGACTGTTAAAACTGAGACGCATAGCATCTACAGCAGCCTGATCGCCGGCATTTTTATCGCCGCGTCCAAGCCATCTGGCAGAAGCCAGTGCAGCAGCTTCGGTTACGCGGACAAGATCAAGAGCTAAATTTCTCTGGGGAGCTTCCATTCGCCTATCTCCAAAATGAGTGTTTGATTGGTTCGATTTCCACCGACAACAGTCATGGCAATTACATAAAAACAGCTGTCAGTCCAGTTTTCATAGTTACCCTAAAAAGTATAAAAAAGCACGGCCTGCAATCCTATTTTGTTACCTTAATATATACATGGTTGATTTTTAGCCGATGCAAGCTTATTAAGAAAACGTCTAAACTTTTTTTAGAACCAACAGGTCCATCTTTAAGGCTTCAAAAACCTCTAAGATAACTAACAAAAAAAACAATTACCCCATAAAATATATGCGCAAAATTTTCTTTCAAAACCTTGTGATGGGCCTTTTCCTTGCCGGACTTCTTGTTTCGGTGACTCCTGCCAGCGCATTCGGGGCAAGTATTAAAGATCAATTCACCGTTGCATGGAAACAATTCCATGCTCTTTCAAAAGACAAGAAAAAATCTCAATATCGCTCAGAATGGGACAAATCCGCTAAAAAATTCAGAAATGTTTTTAAAAGATCCCCCCGTGGAAAATATGCTCCTAAAGCCCTCTATTATCTAGGCAGATCATATGAAGAATTAGGTTATCACAGCGGATTAAAAAAAGATTTCAGAAAATCAGTTGATTACTACGGACGCATGATCTCAAACTTTCCATCCCATGCATGGACCGATGACAGCCTTTTCCGGAGAGCGGAAATAAGACTTAGAAAATTAAATGAAAAAGACCTCGCCTATTCCGATTATCTGACAATAGTTCACCGTCACTCCAAATCTGACATGTATTCCAAAGCCCGTGCAAGGCTTGATTCCATGGACCGCAAGGGCATGTCTCCTAAACAGCAGAAACGAAGTAAGCGTACAAAACCTTCGAGCACCATAGTTCCGACCTCTGCTCCGGTAGTAAAGGATTCATCAAGCAGACGCGCCAAGCTTTTATCAGTCCGATATACCAGCAGTGACTCATACACCCGCGTGGTTCTGGACCTCGACGATGAAGTCCGTTTTCGTTACCAGCTTTTAAATCCGAATCAGAGTGTTAACCGTCCGCACAGACTTTATATTGATCTGGAAAACACAATACTTGGAAAAAATGTACATAAGGCCACAGATGTTGCCGACGGTATTTTAAAAGACATCCGCTCCGCACAGAAAGATCCGAGAACAACCCGCGTTGTACTGGATTTCAATGCCATGCAGGATTATAAAATTTTCCCGCTGGAAAATCCTTTCAGGCTGGTCGTGGATGTGCAGGCCCCCGAAGCAGGGGCAGTTGTTAGACAAAACAAATCAACTAAACAAAGAAAGAAACGGACAACCACAACCAAGTACACTCCTCCCGCAAACAGTAAAGCCATGGCCGGAGATCTGCTTGAGCAACTGGGACTCACCTTTAAAACCATCATGATCGACCCGGGACATGGCGGAAAAGACCCCGGAGCAAGTGCGAACCGGATCAAAGAAAAAAATATAAACCTGCGCTTTTCAAAAATTCTGGCTGCAAAATTAAAAAAAGCCGGATTTAACGTTCTCTACACCAGAACAACTGACGTCTTCATTCCTCTGGAAGAGCGTACGGCAATGGCCAACATCAAAAAGGCGGATATGTTTATATCCATCCATTGCAATGCGCACCGCAATTCAGCAATAAACGGCCTTGAAACCTATACTCTTAACCTTGCACGCAACCGTAATGCTGTCCGCGTAGCAGCTCGTGAAAACTCTATTTCGGCGAAACGGATCAGCGATCTTCAAGTGATTCTGACAGACCTTATGCTGAATTCTAAAATGAAAGAAAGCAAAGACTTAGCTAAAAATATCCATACGAAATCATTAGCAAATATTCGTCGAAGATGGTCTGTAAAAGATCAAGGTGTACGTGAAGCTCCCTTCTATGTTCTTATGGGCGCAAAAATGCCATCCGTACTTGTAGAGCTTGGGTATCTTACCAATAAAACAGAAGCTTCAAGACTCAAGTCCGACAGATATCTTGCCTACGTTGCCGACGGAATAGTAAAGGGTGTTTTGGAATACAAAAAACAAATTGAAAGATACGCCAGTCTCTAGATATTAAGAATTAAAATTCGAGAACAGGAAGGAACTGACCATGATTAGCCTTAATATTCCCGGCTTCGGCGCTCTTAATATTGAACATCTCGTTCTGGACTACAACGGCACAATCGCCCTTGACGGCAACCTGCTGCCCGGAATCGGTAAAATAATACAAGAACTTTCTGTGGATATTGAAGTCCATGTACTGACGGCCGACACTTTCGGCCAATGCGAAGAGAATCTGCTCGGACTCCCTGTATCAATACACATCATAAGCGGAACGGAAGAAGACAAAGCCAAGCTTGATTACATAAACTCGGTGGGAGTTGAAAAATGTGCGTGCATCGGAAACGGTCGCAACGACACACTTATGCTGAAAGAAGCGGCTCTGGGAATTGCAATATCAGGACCGGAATGTATGTCGATGACAGCCGCACGTTCAGCAGATATAGCTGCTTCAGATATAATTCACGCACTGGGACTTTTCACACACCCCATCAGACTCATGACCACTCTAAGATGTTAATTGTTCGTCTTGGTCCCTGAATAAGTAAAAGCCTTCTTATCCATAGTGTAATAAGTACCCCTGTCTATTCCGTAAGAATTACCGCAGGAACAGAAAATCTTCCCGTCTCTTTCTTCCAGATTCCACACTTTTTTAATCCGTTCTTTATGACAGCGGTGCACTTCGCCTTGCCCAATTTTATAATACTTCAAGAGCTTTCGCCGACAGGCGGCGCATTTAAGAATTAACATGATTTGGATTTACACAAAGCGGTAAGAATCCACTCCGATACTCTGCATTTTTTCAAGAACTGCAACAACTTTAGACATAGTGATATCAAGATCTTTTTCACCCTTTTTGCAAACAGCAAAAGACGCGGTTCCCTTGAAGCGTTCGCCCACGGAACCAATTGCAGTTTTTGCAAATCCGGCCTGCGCGGCTACAAGATCATTTTTCAAAATCTCGGAGTCCTCAGCTAAAACAATAAATCCGCCATCCCAACGGGCGGAAAGCAGCCAGCCGAGTGATTGTTGCTCCAAATTAGCCGCAGCCTTTTTCAGAGCAGCAGCCCCTGCGTCCCATCCGAATCTGGAATTAATTTCCAGCATATTATCCACGTTGAATGCAGCCAGAACCGGAGTACGTTCCTGATTGCTGTAATTTTCAAAAATCTCGCGCCCCTGCTCTATAAAAGTATTCAGGTTGCCAAATCCAGTCAAAGGATCACGGCTATAAGCATCTTTGATTGAAGAGATGCGTTCCAACTCATTAATATTATTTGTGACACGCCATGAAAATTCTTCGACTTCAAACGGTTTTTTAAGAAAATCATTAGCCCCGCGTTTGAGGAATTTGGCTGTAATCGCGCCCGAATCATGAGCAGAAACTCCGAGAATGGCGAGTTGATCCCTGTAATGAGTTTTACGAACCTCGGTGACCAGTTCAAATCCATCAAGTTCCGGCATTTCATAATCGGTCAGCAAAAGCTTAACATCGGGATTAGCACGAATAATATCCAGAGCTTTGGCTCCGTCTTCAGCTGCAAAAACATTAAAATTAAGACGTTCCAAAAGCTTGCACATAATCTTTCTGGCTGTGCCGTTATCTTCAGCAACAACGACTTTGATATCGCGGTTAGAATGAATTCTGCTTATTAAATCCACCATTTCGTCAAGGTCAGTACGATTCCCCTTGTTGAAATAATCAAGCACATTCTTTTCAATGAACCGGTTACGTATTTTCTCATCAAAAGTTGAAGTTAAGACAATGCAGGGAATCTTACGGGAAAGAACATAATCTACAGCCTCACCGTCTGGAGCTCCTTTAATATTCAGATTCAGTACAGCAATAAAAATGTCCTCTCCGTTATTTTCAAGCATCTCTTCAACCTGATCAAGAGAAGAAGCTGTTATTGTATCAAACGGAGTAAGGCTCTCGATATGTTCTGTAATAATCCGAACCTGTGTATGACTACTTTCTACTACGAGTACTGTATTTTTTGCGCTCTCGGACATAAAATCTCTCCTGTTTATAACAAGGTAAAGACAAACCAAAAACTGATCCAAATCAATCAGTTCTTATTTCACCTTCATATTTTATCAGAACATCATCAACTGTAACATTTTCTTTTACTTCAATCTTTTCAGACTCAACTCCTGCCAAAGCATCATCAACAGCTTTTTGATCTGCAAGATGTTCGTTCAAAGCCTCTACTCCGGTACTATTGGTCTTTGAATGCTCATACTCATCAAGATTTGCACTTACGACAGCAACCCCGACAGCCCCTGCCATAACCCACAAACATCCGGTAGAAATAGAAGAAAACACAAGAATGCATAAAGCAGTAATCAGTGCATTTTTCACGAGTCAGTATTATCCTCTCGTCTGTCAGAAAATTTTACCGGCATAATCACTATTTCTCCATGAACTTAAAAACTTCAACCCTGATAATCTTAAACACAACAGACTGCTCTGTCTTGATTTATATTCTGAAAATTCACTATTTTCAATTTTCTGCAATGAATAACTGTCACAGATTATGAGTTAAACGGCATCCATATGGAAGTACTCACATTCTCTCTTTAAAACTCCAACAAATTTCAACGTTAATACCATTATACATAAACAAATTGTTATAACAGTTTTAAATTTGACCACATATACCCTTAATTTACAACTTTCAATCAACTTATAATTTTTTACGCCACACATATTCTATGCATAAAGAATATAAAATTAACTAAAAGATGTATAAAAAGACCGTTCACGTGATCGTATCGTTTGAAACAGTGCAATTTTTTGCAGTTATACATAAAAATAACAAAACATGTTTCTAAAAAAGACGTAATACATTTGACAGCATCTATAATCTACTTTATCCCTTGTCTTTCCAGTATAGTCGTTAGTATAAAAATAATCCCCAAAGGAGATATCCAGTGGAAGACTATCTTAAAGAAGCTTTGGAAATAGTCAAAGCACAAGCCAGCGTCAGAACCATGAATGAAGAAGAAATGACTTCAATGGTTCGTAAACTGTCTGCCGGCATTCAGGCAATTGCTGAAAATACACTTCCAGCGAAAGAAGACGCTCCTGCATGCGATCCCAAAAAGTCTATTAAAGAAAAAACTATTGTCTGCTGTGAATGTGGTAAGTCTTTTAAGATCATAACTAAAAAGCACCTTTCTTCACATGACCTGACACCTGACGAATACCGGGAAAGACACGGCATGAAAAAGAAAACTCCTCTTGTATGTAAATCGCTTCAGCGTGAACGTCGCAAAAAAATGAAAGAAATGCAGCTTTGGACAAAACGCGGCCAAAAATAATCCGTTTTTTCCAAAATGACTACTAAAAGGCCATCCATGTTTGTGGGTGGCCTTTTCAAATGCTTCCCACCAAGGCCAATCTGTTATAACAATATAAAAAAACAACGGGTTCATAAACTCACAACGGGACTGAAACCAGTTAAGACATGAACAGACGAACGTTTATTAAAACGCTTTGCGCAGTTGCTGCTGCAACCACCTTGTGTGGTTCGCAGACGATTGCCTGTGCGTCAGGAGCTGTCCGTACTGTAGATGATGAAGACCTGAAAGATTATCTTCACAGCATGGCAAATTTCGACCTGCCGCATATGGGCGACATTATCCTCATAAATACCCAGCTTGCCCTGCTAAAATCCTCACTCAAAAGACTGCGAAGAATCCAGCGCACTGTCGGCTTCGGAAATTTCTGTATACTCAGCTTTGACGAGGCGCTGCTTTATGCCCGCCAAAATTCATCTATCGGCAGCTTCACCAAAAAAGAACTATCTTTTTTAGACTATACATTCAGCTTCGATGCCTCCAATTACGGTTTCTACGGGGAAAGAACTATCTCCAACATAACCTCGCGTGTATCAAAAAAAGATCTCGTCAAAATCCAGGGAAGCGGAAATTTTTTATACCGGGGTCAACCGCATGAAACCTACAAATCAATAAAAAAGCTGCTTGGCAAAAAAGTTTATCTGACCTCCGGGGTCAGAGGGACCATGAAACAATTCATACTTTTTCTTTCAAAAGCAGCAGCAAATAACGGCAACCTCTCACTGGCTTCGCGTTCTCTTGCCCCCCCCGGATACTCCTTTCACGGCGTAGGAGATTTTGATGTCGGAGAAGCGGGACTTGGCGTGGCAAATTTCAGCATAAAATTCGCCAGAACGGAAACGTGTATGCAACTCCGCGAACAAGGTTACCTGAAACTGCGCTACCCGAGGGAGAATATGCTCGGAGTCCGGTTTGAGCCTTGGCATATCAAAGTAAAGGATATCAAACTATAATAATAGTTTACGGCTTCACCTAAAGATTATATCAAATAATACGATATGATATATACTCAGAACACCTGAGATATCATCTCATTTCTGATATGCCGACTGTAGCTTTCATTTACTTTGTCGTATAAAGCAGTTAATTAATATGGTGAATGGCAATGGAACTGTTTCGACAGAAACACCCGGAACAAAACGTTAAAACACGGATCGCATAAGAATGAGCAAAATCCTTCAACAGGATGAAGTCGATGCGCTGCTTAGAGGCCTCTCCGGTGGAGAAGTTGAAGCTGAGCAAGATATACCGGATGATGATTCCGGCGTAGTTACATTCGACCTTGCGAATCAGGACCGCATTATTCGCGGCCGTATGCCCGTGCTCGAAATTGTCAACGACCGTTTCGCTCGTCTGGCAACCAACAATCTTGCCAATACCATGCGCAAAAGGGTTGATATCAACCCCATATCTATCGACATGTCCAAATTCGGGGATTTCATGCGCTCACTGCCTGTCCCCACCTCACTTTCTATTTTTAAAATGGACCCGTTGCGCGGTAATGCCATTCTGGTTGTTGATTCACGCCTTGTTTTTGCCCTTGTGGAAAGTTTTTTCGGAGGCTCAGGCTCACAGCCGAAAGTCGAGGGGCGTGACTTCACTCCCATTGAACAGGCCATTGTTGACCGGGTTGTTAAAATTGCTCTCTCAAATCTTGAGGACTCATGGCGCCCTGTTCATGAAGTTCATCTTGAGCTTATCCGCTCCGAGGTTAATCCGCAGTTTGCAGCAATCGTTCCGCCCTCTGACGTTGTTATCGTCATCACTTTTGAAGTTGAGCTTGAAAACGCAATCGGCTCACTTATCGTATGCTTGCCTTACTCAACGCTTGAGCCTATCCGCTCAAAACTCCACGCGTCATTCCAGTCTGAAAGACTTGAAATCGACCATGTCTGGGTAAGCAGATTTAAAGAAAGACTTCTTGAAACTCCTGTTGAATTAGTTGTCCGCCTCGGCAGAACAAAAATCACAGGCCGCCAACTTGTAAACCTCGAAGAAGGCGATCTCCTGCTTCTCAACACTGACGAAGAAGATATGATTGAATGTGAAGTTGAAGGAGTTTTAAAATACTACGGAATTCCAGGAAGAGTAAAAGCCAACCGGGCATTGCAAATAACCAAGGCCATTGAGCCTAAGATGACCTAAAGGCTACACTTTATCACCACCCTCTTGACTCTCTCTTCGCCCCTATCTACAATCAAATAATTATTTTCCGGTTATTAATTGTATTTAAAAATACTTATTTCGTGATTACCATCAAAGAAAAGGCTCAAATGAACCGCATTACAGGATTAGTCCTGACGTATAATGGAGAACGGCTGTTAGATGAAGCTCTAACAAGCCTTTCTTTTTGTTCTGAACTACTGATTATTGATTCAGGCTCCTCAGACTCCACGCTGGAAATTGCCAAAAAACATAATGCCCGCATAGTTCACAATGACTGGAGCGGAGCTATTGAGCAACATCGATTCGCGGTCACTCAAATTACGACTCCGTGGGTCGTGACCATTGATCAGGATGAAATAGTTTCCCCGGAACTTGCAAAAAACATAATTAAAGAACTTGATAATCCCGCAGATGTAGACGGTTTTTACTGTGCTCGAAAATCATGGTACTTTAACAGATTCATTCTCCACAGCGGCTGGTATCCCGATAAACTTTTCCGCATATATAGACCGGAAGGAATCACTATCGGAGGCATCAGACCGCATGAGGAACTTCGACCTAAAACAAAAGCCGGAAATATTGCGGGAGATATAATTCATTACCCATATGAAAACTTCAACCAGCACCTTGAGAAAATAAACTACTATACTCAGGACGCAGCTGAAGACCTTTACTCCCGGGGTAAACGAGGATCTTTAGCCGGAGCTGTAGGACATGGGATCGGTAAATTTTTCAAGCAATACCTGCTTAAAATGGGATTTCTGGATGGCCGCGCCGGATTTATTATTGCTGTTCACGGCTTCTTTTACACCTTTCAAAAATATATCCGGCTAACCGAACTGGAACTGAAGGATAAGAAATGATAAATGAAGACAAACCTCACATTATAGATCTTCCCAAAATAGAAGATAACCGTGGCAACCTGACTTTCATTGAAAACAGCCGACATATTCCCTTTGATATCAAAAGGGTGTACTATTTATATGATGTTCCGGGTGGTGAGTCCCGGGGTGGGCATGCTCATAAAGAGTTAAGGCAATATATCATTGCAGCATCAGGCAGCTTCGATGTTGTCCTTGATGACGGAAAAAACAAAACGACATTTTCGCTGAATCGTTCCTACTACGGGTTGTATATTCCCAAAATGACATGGCGCGAACTTGAAAATTTTTCATCAGGATCCGTTTGTCTGGTTCTGGCTTCGGAATACTATGACCCTACTGACTATTACTACACTTACGAAGACTTCTTAAAGGCGGTGAACGAACGTGAATCAAATTAAATTTCTTGATGTCGGCTGGACCTACACAACTCTTGCAGCCAAAATGGATGCTGCAGCCAAACGAGTTCTTGAATCAGGATGGTATGTATTAGGCGCTGAAGTAAAAGCTTTTGAGGAAGAATTTGCGCACTATACCGGAGCCAAGTACTGCATTGGTACCGGAAACGGTTTGGACGCGCTGGAACTAACACTCAGAGCGGCAGGAGTGGGAGTCGGAGACGATGTTCTTGTCCCCTCAAATACATTTATTGCTACATGGCTCGCAGTTACCCGCACCGGGGCAAATATTATTCCGGTAGAACCTATTGAAGCCACCTATAATATGGACCCTGAAAATCTTGAGCAGGCCTTAACTCCCAACACAAAAGCCATCATCCCTGTTCATCTCTACGGGCAACCCGCAGACATGGACCCCATCATGGCTTTTGCTGAAGAGCATTCTCTTTTTGTTGTAACAGATGCCGCGCAGGCCCACGGCTCCTTCTACAAAGGCAGAATGAGCGGAACTCTCGGCCATGCCGCGGCTTTCAGTTTCTACCCGGGCAAAAATCTCGGAGCATTCGGTGACGGCGGTGCCATTACAACCACGGACGCAACCATTGCTAAAAAAATAAGCTCAATCGGGAACTATGGTTCATCTGAAAAATACGTACACGAATCTCTTGGATTCAACAGCCGGTTAGATGAAATACAGGCAGCTTTTCTGCGCGTTAAACTTGATGTCCTCGACGACTGGAACTGGCGCAGAAGGAATATTGCGGATATTTATTTGCAGGGACTGAAAGACACCCCGCTGATTCTACCCGTTGTTGCTGAATGGGCACAACCGGTATGGCATCTTTTTGTCGTACGCTGTGAAGGTAGAGAAGGACTAATCTCTCACCTTAGAGAGAATGGTATTCATACAGGAATTCACTACCCAACTCCGCCGCACAAACAAGGTGCATACAAGCACATGGCACACTTATCCTTACCGATCAGTGAAGCTATCCATCGCGAAGTTGTATCATTGCCCATCGGACCGCACATGACCGCCGAACAAGCGGAGCGTGTCGTAAACTCTATTAATGAATTCTACCACTAGCCAACCGGATCAGACATTAATTAAGCACAATCAAAAAGAAAGGCCGGCAGAGAAAATCTCTGCCGGCCTTTTTAAATTCATATACCTGCGAACTACTTAAGCTTTGCCAAGAACAGCAGCCTGATAGGAAATCCGGGTTTATTCGTCATTTCGCTCTGAATTACCCGCACTGAATGATAATCAAGGGTGCTGCAAAATTCCCGGACCGCAACATCCTCTTCTTCACCACCGGGATGTCCGGCATAAATAGCGATACAAACAAGCCCGCCGACAGCAAGCATCTTCAAAGAAGATTCAAGAGCCTTTAAAGTAGTCTCAGCTTTAGTAACAACACTCTTGTCGCTACCCGGAAGAAAACCGAGATTAAAGACTACAACGCTGACCTCGCCATGATATTTGGCAGGAATAACATCCAGCATATTTTCATGCCCGGTATGAAATAACTTCCAATTCTTAGGCAGGCATTCCTCATTAAGCTTCTCACGAGTCTGCTCAATAGCGTCTTCCTGCACATCAAAACCGTAAACGCGTCCCTCACGTCCCACCTGCTGAGCAAGAAAAACCGTGTCATACCCATTCCCGACAGTGGCATCAATCGCGATAGAGCCAGGTTCTAGTACTTCAAGAAGAACGCATTTTGCGTAGGATAGAATATTATTAAGAATCATTTTATCTCTTTGGAAAGAGGGGTAAGCATAATCAATGCTAGAAATTTAAATACTTAGAAAGATTGCCGGATTTCGCAAACTGACGCTCGGTGTTACCGAAAGTGGCACTGCCGGAAATATTGTAAGTCGATCCCTGCAAATTCTTCCAGTTAAGAGTAGCAGAGCCTTTAGCCTTTGTAGGTATCGGCATCCCGCTGCTAAAAGAATTCAACTGAAACTGATTTCCAGAAAGAACAGCATTAACATTTACATCTTCGGCAACAAGCCCGCCGGGAATTTCAATCTGGTTTGAACGTACGACAAGACTTCCTGTTTTAGGAGGAGCGCCCCACTCAGGAAAACCTACATCTGATGTTATCTTAACTATTCCGCCAAGACCATCCAGCTTCAATACTTTGCCAAGATTCAACCCGCCGCTTAAAGTAAGCGACTTTGATTTAAAAACCTTCGCAGAAAGAACAGGTCCGGTTTTAACTCTGAGTTCAACCAAGGGAGAAAGTCCCAAATACATACCAAGCTGCGGAATAGTAATAATAAGCCCTTTATTCGTAGTAACATATAAATTGGTTACTTCAAAAGACAATGGCCCGGCACTGACAAAATCTCCCCACTGAATGGTCGCTTGAGAAACTTTTGCGTCTACCTGCTTGAAAATTTGAGACCAGACAACTTCCCAAGGCATAAACAAAAAAATGCCGAGTATCAGTCCGGACAGAAATAGAAAAAATCTGCCGAATGCTTTTTTAATCGAAAATTTTGGTATAAACTTCATATGGACGGCCTACCTGACAAGAATAATCTGTACATCTGCCAAATCCGGCGAGTCCAGCCTATGATTAATTGTAAACGAAGTAACTTTCAAACCACCGCGGACATTAAAATCCCGCATGAGAGAAACCACTTCAGGCAGGTTCAAAGCTTCAAGAACAACCTGTACCCCTTCACCGGAGCTACTTCCGGCCTGAAGAGGCCTGATAGAAGTCAACCTGTTATCAAGCCCCAAATCCCGGGCAACCTGCTGAGCGGCGGTCATCGGTTCACGGTCAATAAGAGCTCCGCGTGAAGCTTCTCCAGCTTTAAGCTGCTCAACAAGAGGAACCGTTTTACTATATTGCAGCTTACTTTGAAGGGTTGTCCGCCCTGCGCTTAACTGACTTTCATGCAAACCGGACCAGATCAGAAAAAGCACAAAGGCCAACGCCGCAACAAGTGCAGCGAAGAATAACTTTTGCTTTTCAGCAGGCCAATCCTGCCAGATAAAAAATCTTTCCAGTTCCATAAAAAAATACCCTAGTAAAAAATCAACGATTATATTCAGCCCTTAAGCTGAAATTAATACCACCTTCAACGTTGGTAGCCTGCTCAAGAACAAAATTGAACTGACCGCTCGCAGTAAATTTCTCCATCATACCGTCAAGCTCTTCGTAAGTACTGACTTTTCCCCGAATATTACCGGAATCAGCTCCGAGATTAATGCTTTCTATTTCAATCCCAACGGGAGAACTCTCACTCATCAGGGCAAGCAGTCCAAGAACATCCACGCCCTTGTTACCGCCACCGCTTTTAAGCTGGTCAAGCTTGAAAAGGATCTTTCCGTAAGGATCTGATCCGGGAGCAGGTCCTAACGCTGAGACATAAACGTCCTGTAGCTTGCCACGCCACTCTTTGGCCGCCCCCTGACTTAGCTGCCATCGGTGATACTGACCGACAATAAACAAAATTCCTATTAAACCTGTAAGAACGGCTGCAATAATAAACGGTTTAAAATCAATAATCGCACTTTTATCTTCTTTGGAACTTCCATCTGAGTAAAGATTTAATCGAGCCCAGCGAATTTTTTTCTCAGTCAAAACTTTGCAGGCTTTTTCAAGTTCTATTACTTCAGGTTTACCATCAAGATTCAAACGATCGAAACGATTGCGGAACTCTTCATCCCCACCGCGAAAATATGTAAGAGCATCTCCGGAAGCAAGAATACGCATTCCGCTCTGACCTTTCCAGCTCCATACGGACAAACCTTCTGCCGCCGCAGCCCGCCAGCAAACAGCAAATTCGGAAGTCAGAACTGTCGCCTTGGAAAGAATCTCTCTGTGCCGATCCATAAACCGGCTGAGAAGGTCATGGGATGTATAACCCAGCACAGCTCCCCCGGAAGGACGCAGTACTTTAAAGCCACCATCCTGTTCTGGAAAAGAATAATTCATCTGCATCAGAGTTGCAGACTTGGCATGACGGGATTTAGTTACACCACTGGGCTTAAAAAAGAAGAAAAGAGGATCAGGCAACAGCGCAACAACCGGATATTTGTTCTTAGGCCCCGGCTCTCCCGATTCGGAAAGCTTCGCACCGTCAAACAACATCCACTGATGCTCTTGTCCTGTAAAAGAGAGTATATATATATGTTTTATTGCGGCCATCTATGGCTCTGTCCTATACCCGTAAGCAAGCTGTTTGTCTATTTGTCAGAAAGAGCAGCTGAATTGGCAATTTATGATTAACTAACGATTATCCGTAAAAGTAACCGACACATCATTTTGAAAAACAAGTTTCGGAAGCTGATCCTGAAAATTCTCCGGCCTTGAAAGAATATACCTTTTAATCACCTTACATCCTGTCACTTCAGAAGTCACCAGAACCTCAAAATAACTTGATCTGACAGTCAGATAACTCAGCATATCACGATAAAGGTTAGAGTCTGACTGAATTCCGGCGACAGAAAGAACCTGACTTAAATCCGTAAAACCTCTCGTGTCACGCCAATAAATAATTTTGTCTACCTTCAGCCCAAGCTTCGGTATATAAGCAAGTAATGTCTCTCGCGAAACAAAATTTATATTAAGTTTTTCACTGCCCCACACCGTAAAAGTGTCCCCTATCCATGTAGGGTCAAACTCTCGCCAGCCACTGACAAGCAGAACTTCTTCCGGGGTTTTAAGTTCACTTTTTGATGGGGCATATGAAGGATACTGAGAGGCGTAATAAAACCTATCCATTTTTTGCAGCACAGGATTAACACGTTTGCCTACCCAATTTCCCAAACTTCCAAGCAATCTATTCGTATCAACCCCGCCGGGAAGAATTCTTTCCATAATAGAAAAAATCTTTTTGGGGTCCGAAACTTTTGACAATTCGTTAAGATTAACTTTCGCATTACAAGGAGTTACAATATAAGAAGAACCATCCGACTCCCATGCTCCGACCCAAGATTCCTTGGAAGAATCTGAAAACGGAGTTTTGTCATCTCGAAGCCGCTGATAAACCAGATATAATATTTCTTCCGCAGCAAAATGAGCTTCATATTCACCGCGCATCCGGGAAGCCGCCACAGCGCCACGCGAACTGACCTCGATGGTCATCAATGTGAGTCCTGAAAGAGCCATAAAAATAACCAGCACAAGGACCAGCACAACACCTTTTGATTTTTCGTTACTTTTATTCAAAAGCATAGGGAATCCTTTCAACAATCAAAATGCGCTGACCATCTTCAAACACCAAATTTAATCTTAAAGCTTTTATTGAAGATTTTGCACTTAACGCCCTAGCCTTGTACTGAGCAGCAGAAATCCATGAACCATTTTTTCCGTCTAATAATTCCAGAGTCCAAGAAGTAACACCGCGCATCAGTTGAAATGAATTTTCATATTCAATTTTTTCAGATCGTTCAGATCTACGAATCATGTTTCCGGAAAAATCCCATAAAACGTCTACTGCAACAGCTCCATCCTCAAGAAAATTATTTGTAGAAACAAGTTCGAAACCGTCAGCGTTTACCCCTATCCCCCCCCCGATCATTCTATTTTGCAGATCGCGGTGCAGAATACGCCGAAGAGTGAACATGCGGGAAGAAAGGCTGACATTTGAGCGTATGACTTCATTATTGGTTATGGACTGACCAAGAACCATCGCCACCATACTCATCAGCAACCCTGAAAGCATCAGACCGATTAATACTTCAATAAGCGAAAAACCGCCCTGTCGCATATCGGGATACTCCATTTTTGCAAAAGGAGTACTCATCGGTTGTTCTGATTCCTGTGAGAAACCCGATAGACTTTCCAGCCCATAGTATAGTCTCCGCTTTGGGTCTCTATTAAATAATGACCGACACCTATGGAGGAAATTGTTTCAAGTCCGACTCTAAAATGCCCCTCGGGAGGACCGGGCCATGGAATCCATCCTGAAGAAACCACAGCAAGACCATCGGGGTACTTGTGGGCGAGAATATCCTGAGAAAGATTCAATACATTCCATGAATCTTTAGAAATTTGAGCCATCAAAGCGCTTTGCCGTTGCACTCCTAGAAATGTAATGGAAAGAGTTGCAGCAATAGTCAAAGCCACTATAATTTCTATGAGTGAAAAACCATTTTTATCCGGCAAATTACATCTCCAAAAACCTTACAGACAAAGGGTCCAGAACAAAAGTCACGCCATCGGCAAAAACAAGCCTGACCTCGTCACTGAATCCTTCCGGATAAATGGAAAAATCAACACCCTCTCCGCCGAGTGGTTCTTCATTCAGGTGCCCGCTGACTACTCTGCCGGGAAGGGCTGTTTCTTCTTCCTTCCATCTCAAAATACCGTTTTCAAAATCGATATAAAGGGTCTGTCTGGAATCAGTTTCAACAGCATCGGTCCGTGCTTTATAAACAAAAGCGTTAACAAGGTTCAGAGTATCCTCTTCCCCGTTACCCGCAAGATCAAGATTGGGCATAAGCGTAAACCAGCCTATGCCCACAATTATAAGAACAATCAACAGTTCAATAAATGTAAATCCGCCCGAGCGGTTTCGCTTTGAATGCTTAGGCATGTATGAATCCTGAGTACAAATACCTATTCCCAGCTATTGATGTCTGCGTCAAAATCTTCGCCGCCTTCCATTCCATCAGCTCCAAGCGAAATAATTTCGTAATCACGATCATCTTCACCCGGACTTCTGTAAATATATTCATATCCCCAAGGATCAACAGGAGCGGTGGTAGAATCAAGATATCCGCCTTTACGGTAATTACGGGGAATCGGACGGGTATCAGGTTTGGTAATCAGAGCCATAAGCCCCTGCTCAGTGGAAGGATATCTGCCGGTATCAAGCTTATAAAGCTTCAAGGCTGAATCCAGAGCTTTCATATCCATCTTGGCTTTGGTAACTCTTGCCTCATTCGGCCTGTCCATAATTTTAGGAACAAGCATGGATGCCAAAAGCCCTAAAATTACGATAACAATCATCAACTCGATAAGACTGAATCCACGCTGACTTTTCCGACGTTCTAAAATACGAATTTTTCTTTCTTCCATTTTTGCCTCTAATCTAAAGATGAAAAGTTGAAACTATTAATGAATATCCCGAATATCTATTTTACCAACTTCAAGAGGTTCCCACTTAAGAGGAGATTGTTCCGAAAGACCTTCACGGCGGGGGAGCATGCCACGAGACCTGAAATAATCATCAGGCCTTGCTGCTTTATCCCACCATAGAAAATATCCTTTACTTGGTATGAACCGACAATACAACCGTTGAAATTCTCGCTGTGCAATAGGCTCCGCAAGAACAAAAGAACGACCTCTTTCCGAAAAAGAGAAATTTCTACCTACACTGACTTTCTTCCAGTCTGCAAGATCCTGAATACCTTCAAGAGGTTCTCCTGTAACGGAGGAGTAATAACGCATCTCACCGTCGATGTCATTAACCCGGAAAGCTTTGGCTGAAGGAGATCTAGACACTTCAATAGAAACAGGACCGAAAAAGACTTTTCTTGAAAGCCGTTTTCTAGGCGAACGATACGACACAACACCGTTTTTTAAATAAAAACTATCTTCGCTCTCGTTATATGAAGACCGTGCGCGTTGCCCGACATCCCAGCGAAACCGGCCTCCCGCTTCCGTGACCATATCTAAATAAGGACCATCTGCTTTAACGGAAGAAAAAGGTCCGCCCTTTATTTTATTACTGAAAATCTGCCCCCCCTTAAGAGGGCTCCACATATTCAATTCACCGACTACATCAACTGCCATTAAAATTCCTTCTCCATCGGAAAAAGAAAGCATAAGCGGCTCACGCATAAACCGGTGAATCTGATTGAAAGGACCGGAGGCTGGTCCTACCCAAAGTCTGCGGGCCTCATCAATAATAGCAAGCCAGGAACCTTTGGGAGATATAGCAAATTTATCAATAGTACTGTTAACATCTGCCACTAAAATTCGTGAGCAATTATCAACTTTAAAAACTTCTACAAAACCGTTAGTCCCTGAGGTTGCAGCCAAAACTGCAGAACCCGGAAACCATGAAATTTCATTAACCGGCTCAGAGGAAGTTTGCACCGAAGGACAGCCCGGCCCCCCATAAATTCTGATAAGTCCATTTTTAAAACCTTCCGCAAGAACATTTTCCTTTTGAACAAGGAATGTTACATTTTCCGAAAGATGCACAATTTCGTGCCCTTCACTCAGCTGGACAAAGTAATTTCCGGTCATACCTTCGGGAGGACGGTTATAAATACTATCCAGTGAAGAGTACTGCTGGGACGCGGCGTACTGCACCAATTCAGGAAGAGTGGCAGGCCTGTTCCCGACAAGGTGGGCAACGTCAAGGCTATCATTTGAAATGAGAGAAGGCTCATCAATAGCCGGAGACGGTCCTCCTGAGCCGAAACAACCCGAAAAAAGAAACATGAAAGACATTATCAAAAACAGCATGGATATTTTTTTCATATTAAGCAGCCGATCCTTTACTTCTATTAAACAGCAGGTATTAGATATTAGATAACGGTTCTAGAGGAGTGCTTATAAAAGTCAAGCCTGATCTAAAACTCCTCCTTGCTCATAAAGCTGTATTACGGCAAAAGAACCCATCAGGCTTACTAAAAAAAGGATAACCTCCGACTGGTCACATGAGAAGCAAAAAAAATAATCCCGAATCAAAGGGAAAACACAGCTACGGGAAAACCATCCGCAACTTAGGCGAAAGGTTATTAAGTCCTACTAAAAATGGAGGATGGCGACTGCCTATCCTCGCTGTTTTCTATATATTTGCGTACATTTTTTTCGACATGATGGTAGACAGCCCTATCCGCCATTACATTTTCTGCATAGTCTTGGTGGTTTCGAGTCTTTATTTCTCATGGCGTATCGGCGGCAGAGAAACCATGACTTACGTAGGTTTTTTTAATATCTTTTTTGCCTTTATTTTTTCGCGCCTGCTTTACATGACAGGAAGTTTTTCATCAAAATTATTTTTGAGCCGTTCTTTTATGGTACTGTACGTCACGGCGATTATTTTTATGTTTATTATGACCAAGCGGAAATCTCCGGCGGACATAGATAAAATAACCCGAGAAAAATCCATCCGGGATGAGCAGCAAAAACGCAGACAACTGGAACTAATGGTTGCCACCGAAAAGCTTACCGGCGACATGATCGTACAGGCGAACATGGTAAAAGATGAATTAATGGTCCTTCAGAATTCATGGAAATCTCAAATTCATACTATAATTAATGATCTGCCCAAAGTAAAAGAGCGAGAACTGTATAATCAGATAGTCACTCCTTTCGAAGAAAGCATCGTGGAACATTTACGAGGACTTGAAAACAGATTATCCTTCAGACCTCAACTGATAGGACTTGATGAACTGGCAAAACTGCTGAAACAGAATCTTGATAGTGACAAAAAAAGATTCCAGAAAAAACTGGATGCCGCTTTCAATTTCAAAGGTTGGGAAACAAGAGTAGAAGAAATCTACATTGACCGTTACAAAACTTGGGAAATACTGCTAAATCTTTTAAGAAACAGCCAGACAGCAATGGAACTTAGACAGATAGAACTGCTCCGTAAGGGAAGCGAAGAATTCAAAGCCTATGTTCCGCGACTTGCCATAATAGCCGATATCGCAGGTAAAAACGCAAGGATAAGAGTTCTGGATACTGGCGGCGGCGTTCCTGAAGACGGATTGCAGGATCTTTTTAAAAGGGCTGTCCCTTCAACAAAACGACAAGGCAAAGCTATGGGACAGGGAACTCTTTTTGTAAAATTTTTCGGAGACAACATGGGATTTGACATCTCAGCCTCAAATACTGAAGCTCTCGGTTCAAAAGGACTCGAAGTATCCATACTTATACCCCTCGGGACATTCGGACCCGCCGGGGCTATTCCCGCAGGAGAAACAGCATGAGCCCGGTTCAGGAACAACTCTTCTTTGTATTGGCGGACGATGACCCACGCTTGCATGAATACACAGTTTCAATTCTTCGCGAAGCCGGACTTCTCGAAAAGCATGAATCTTTCTATGATCCTGTTTCCTTTCTGGCATTCTTAAAAGAATCCGAAGAAGAACCGGATGTAATTCTGCTCGATGTGCACTTCGAAGGATCAGGATTAAGCGGAGTTGATATACTTCCCTTTATCCGTGAAGAATATCCGTATATTCCTGTTATTTTGTTGACTGGAATGGACGCAGAAGCAACAGACGAAGCTCAGTCTGATGTTTTCACTTTTTTCATTCCCAAGCCGGTTACTGAGGATCATCTTCTCAGAATGCTTCACTTTTATCTCGGCAAGAGTAAAAAAAGTGCAGAAAAAATCAGCACCCTTATGGATGAAATGGAAGAGGTCAAAGGATACCATCAGCTTCTGGAGCAGGAAGTTGAAGAACTCCAGACGGAACAACGCAGGCTTGAATCTCTTTCCAAAGGAGAAAAATCAGATGGTAAGGGATTTGAAAAAGTCTCGGACATTCTTGAATCTCTTCTAACGAAGAGTCAGCCTATGCCGAGCTTTATTGCAGACCTTGAAAAGCTTTATTCAACCCAGTTCAAACTATTCAAAAAAGTTATTGAAACCCTTATACGCTTTGATGTGCAGGACTCCGGCACTCCGGGTATGAATATCCACAAGGTTCAAGGTACTCAAAACGTATTCAGTGCAAGATTGTCACGAAAAGTACGCCTTTTCTATTATAGCTCAGCCAAGACCGCCAGAAAAAGGCTAATAAGACTGGACATTTACCATGACACTAAGGGTATGGACAAGTGGATTAAAAACAACTACCATTCTTACGCTGAAAATGAAGAATAGTGCCCGTGCACTAAGCTGTTTCTTTCGAACAAAAAATTACGATCTACATAAGAACAGGATATTCACTGGACATGGAGCTTAAAGACACTAAATTTCCGGCATGGCTATGGCCGCTTGCTTTCGGGCTTGCTGTTGCATACCTTGTCTCGTCATACATTCCAAAGCCTTTACCCACAGCTCCTATTCTGGGTGAATCTTTTACGACCTCTACAGCCGATAAAATTTCAAAAGATTCAGCGATTATCCTTGAACGCAACATATTAAGCCTCGATAATCCTGCTGAAATCCAGAAAAAAGCCACCGTGACCCCAAGCACATGGGCTCTAGTCGGCATAATTACTGGTGAAGTGGACATGGCTGTGTTCAGAATAAAAACTGAGACTGTTATTCTGCGTGAAGGAGAAGATTACGAAGGCTGGACTCTTGATGAGATTAAGCCTCAGTATGTACTCTGGAAATTTGGACGTGAAGAAAAGAAAGTTGCCATGTGGGATCAGGTTCAGAGCTTGAAACTTGTCCGCGGTAAAACTAATAAACTTACTATTGATAAAAATGAAGCTTCCGCAGTACTTGAAGATCCTAACGCATTTCTAAGTCAGGCTCTGTTTAAACCCAATAATAAAAACGGCAAAACTCAAGGGTTCCGCATAACGAATATCAAACAGAATTCAATGCTCCGTAAACTCGGTCTTGAAAATGGTGATGTCCTTATGCGCATCAACGGAGAAATGATCAACGGGCCAACTAAACTGCTTCAGGTATACGGTTCAATGGCCGGAGCATCTGCTATTTATATTGACGTGGAACGTAAAGGCCAAATCCTGTCACTCGTAGTTGAACTCAAGTAGGAATTTAAGCAGGAATGCCGACTTATCAATATAGAGCAGTAACGAACGAAGGTAAAAAGAAGAAAGGATTCGTCGAGGCCTCCTCGCAATCCAAAGCTTTTGCCACCCTGCAAAGTAAAGGGCTTATGCCTTTGCGGCTGGAGCAGGTAAAATCTACCCAAAAGGATTCTTCCTCTAGTAAATCAATTACCTCGTCACTTACAATCGGCGGAAAAATACGACTTGGTGAATCCTTCTATTACTTAGGAATTTTGATCCAAAGCGGAACCGCTCTGGCACAGTCACTTGATATGATGTCCCGTATGACCTCCGGATTTGCCAGCCGGATATGGATGGAAATCAGAGACGCAGTTCAATCCGGTGAAAGCTTTTCATCCTGTCTGGATAAATATCCAAAACTGTTCCCTCCAGTTTATGTCGGGATGGTTCAGGTTGCCGAATCAGTCGGCAAGCTCGGTGATGTCCTTGAAAACATTGCCCAGTACGAAGAAGAACGGGCCGAAGTAAGCGGCAGACTTATGACTGCCATGGTTTATCCATGCGTAATTCTTATGATCGGCCTAGGCGCTGTATATTTTCTTCTTTCCGCGGTTCTCCCTAAAATTACCGGAATTTTCCAAGCATCAAAAAGCGAGCTGCCGACTTCCACCAAGATCGTCGTTGCACTTGGCAACACTCTTGGAGACCTTGGAATCATGGCTCTGATTATTCCTGCCGGCATAATTTTCGCATTAATAAGCGCATATAAAACTGTGCCTGCATTCAGAGAAAAAGTTGATGCCATGCTCTGGAAACTGCCGCTGGTTCAAAAAAGCACTCTTGCCCGTTTTTCAGGCATTCTAGGCTTCCAGCTTGATGCGGGAATTCCTCTTGTTCAGGGAATGGAAAGCTCTGCCAAAGCCGTAAAATCATCTTTTTTCAGGAAAAAAATTGCAGAAGCAAAAGAAGAAGTCGCCACTGGACGGACCTTAAGCTCTGTTTTTGCAGAACAAAAAATTTACCCGGACATCTACATACTCACTCTCACAGCGGGCCAGAAATCCGGCCAGCTCGGTAAGTTTCTACAACGCATGGGCACCATTTTTGAACGCGATGTGGATAACTTTATGAAACGAGTCGTTGCGCTGGCTGAACCAATGCTGTTGCTGTTTATAGGTATGCTCATCGCTTTTATCGTTGTCGCAATCATGGGTCCCATTTTCGACCTGACAACCCTCGTAAAATAGGAATTTCAAATAATGACGGATAAACAACTTTCTGATTTCATTGATCGGGGACGTGAAGTCCTTGCTATTGAAGAAAAAGGACTCGCTTCCATTAGAAAAAATCTGGGGCTCGGCTTTGCTAAAGCTGTCGAAATGCTGGCTGGATGCAAAGGACGCGTAATCATTACAGGACTTGGAAAATCAGGTCTTGTCGGCCGCAAAATTGCCGCCACCATGTCCAGCACCGGCTCCCCTTCTTTTTTCCTGCATCCGGTCGAAGCGGCACATGGTGATTTAGGCATGGTCCGGTCAGATGACGTGGTTATAGCCATTTCCAACAGCGGAGAAACAGACGAGCTGAACTCCCTGCTCCCTGCAATCCGTTCCTTTGAAACAAAGATCATTTCCATTACTTCCAACGGCGAATCCACAATGGCCCGCCTCTCCGATGTTGTCATCGAAGCGAAAGTTCCCTGCGAAGCCTGTTCCCACGGTCTGGCTCCCACCGCAAGCACCACTGCCGCCTTGGCACTAGGTGATGCTCTGGCTGTCTGCCTCATGGATCACAAAGATTTTGACAGTATAGATTTTAAAAAATTCCATCCCGGCGGAACACTTGGACGCAGACTTACTCTGTGCATAAGCGAACTGATGCACACTGATAATATTCCTTCTGCGCCTGAAAGCTGTCTGCTATCCGAAGCTCTGAACATCCTTGATACGGGAAAACTAGGTCTTATTGCCCTCACTTCAGCCGGAAATAAACTGGCCGGAGTTATCACCGACGGGGATGTTCGCAGATTAGTATGTGCAGGCAAACTGAATTCATCTGAACCTGCTTCCGAAGTTATGGCTAAAAACCCGTTGCGGGTAACGCCTGACATGTCAGCAGCACAAGCGCTTGATTTGATGGAAGCTAAAGAAATTACAGTTCTTCCCGTTGTGGATGAGAACGGAAAAATTTCAGGCATGATCCATCTCCATGATCTGCTTGGTAAAGGCAGACTCAAATTCGCGGAAACCACGAGAGGGTAACCCTGCATGTGCGGTATCGCCGGACTTATTGATTTTTCCAAAAGTACGAATTCTGAACAGCTACTCCAAATGGCCAAAAGCATGGGGTATGCACAGCGCTCACGTGGGCCGGACGGTTCAGGACAATGGGCAGACCCGGAATCCGGCATAGCCCTTGATCACCGCCGTCTAGCGATTATCGACCTGACCGAAGAAGGCGTTCAACCCATGACCAGCCGTTCGGGCCGGTTTGTAACCGCCTACAATGGTGAAATTTACAGTTACCGCGATCTACGCGAAGAACTTGAAAAAACATCAACATTCCAAGGCTGGAGAGGCCATTCCGACACCGAGGTAATGCTCGAAGCTGTCGAACAATGGGGACTGGAAAAAGCCCTGAAATCTTTCAGTGGCATGTTTGCCATAGCTCTCTGGGATCGTGAGGAACGCAAACTGTTTCTCGCCCGTGATCGCATGGGAGAAAAGCCGCTCTATTACTCCACTCAAGGCAATACTTTTCTTTTCGGATCAGAGCTTAAAGCGCTCATGACTTACGAAGGCTTTGAAAAAAAAGTCGACCGTAATTCTCTTTCATCATATCTGCGCTACCACTACGTCCCGGCTCCGCACACAATTTTTAAAAATGTTCACGTCCTCATGCCCGGCACATGGCTGAGCGTATCTCACGACGGAACCATTTCTGAACCTGCGGAATATTGGTCTCTTCTTGATTCTGCACGTGAAGCTGAAAGCAAAATATTCACAGCTCCAGATTCCGACATAATCGATACTCTGGAAGATTTGCTCCTGAAAGTTGTCGAGCGTGAAATGATCTCGGATGTTCCGCTCGGAGCTTTTCTCTCAGGCGGAATTGACTCATCACTTATCGTATCTCTAATGCAGCAGTGTGCGCTCTCGCCTGTCAAAACATTCACCATCGGTTTTGACGACGAAGCATATAATGAAGCGAACGATGCAAAGCTGGTAGCACAGCATATCGGAACAGAGCACACCGAGCTATATGTCTCGCCCAAAGATGCGCTTGAAATTATCCCTTCGATTCCGCAAATATGGGACCAACCTTTTTCCGATGCCTCACAAATCCCGACACACCTTGTTTCGCGCATGACCCGCGAACATGTAACCGTTGCCCTTTCAGGCGATGGAGGTGACGAACTTTTCGCAGGCTACAACCGCCATTTCAGGGGCTGTTCCTTATGGAATAAGCTTGAACATTTTCCAGTATCATTGCGTTCAATTATGGCAGAAGCCATCTTAAGAGTATCACCGGAAACTCTGAACGAACTTTTTGATATGCTCGAACCTATCATACCGGAAAAACTACGCATGAGACTGCCCGGACAGAAACTGCATAAGCTTGCGCATGTCATGGACGCAGAATCTGCTTCGGATTATTACACAGCCCTCACGTCAAACTGGCTGAACCCTGAAACAACCGTCATGAGCGGTCGGGAAATTGTCAGTCCGTTTCAGAACTATTCTATGCAGCCGAGCACAAAAAACCTTACCGCATGGATGCAATTTATGGACGCGGCTACATACCTGCCCGATGACATTCTGACCAAAGTAGATCGCGCGGCAATGGCTGTAAGCCTCGAAACAAGGGCACCTTTCCTTGATCATGAGATAGTTGAATTTTCTCAGCGGCTGCCTATGCACCTCAGAATGCAGAACGGACAGGGTAAATATGCTCTACGCAAAATTTTACACAAATATGTTCCTAAAAATCTCATTGAACGGCCCAAAATGGGCTTCGGTATCCCGATCGACAACTGGCTGCGCGGACCTCTGCGCGAATGGGCTGACAATCTGCTATCACCGGAACGTTTAGCGGATGACGGATATTTCAACGGCAGGACTGTACAAAAAGCATGGCACGAACATCTGAGCGGCGAAAAAGATAACCATTACCGGATTTGGAATATCCTTGTATTCCAGTCATGGATGGATCACTGGGATGTTTCATGAAAGTAGCTGTCATCGGTGGATATGGACCTTCGCTTATAAATTTTAGAGGCTCCATGCTCCGCGCCATGAAAAGCGCAGGGCATGAAGTTTATGGAATTGCGCCTCAAGACAGCCCGGATGTTCCCGAAAAGCTTGCTGCTATGGGCGTTAAATATATTCCGGCCCCGATCAGACGCACGGGGATGAACCCAGTGCGAGATGCTGCCACCGTCTATTCTTTATTTCGTATTTTACGTGAGATTAAGCCTGATGCAGTGTTATCTTACACAATCAAGCCTGTAATTTACGGTTCTCTGGCAGCTAAGATGGCCGGAATCCCCTCAATTTTTTCTATGATAACCGGGCTTGGCTATGCTTTCGGTGAGACAAGCGGCAAACGCGCTCTGCTTTTCCAGTTGGTTAAAAACATGTACCGTTGCGGCCTCGCTATGAATAACGGTGTTATGTTTCAAAACCCCGATGATCGGAATCTATTTATTAAGCTTGGGATAATCAAAAAAAATAAGCCGACTTTTATCACAAACGGTTCAGGCGTTGACCTTAATCATTTTTGTACCATGCCTGTTAAACATGATGCGCCTGTATTTCTGTGCATATCAAGATTACTGAAAGAAAAAGGCGTACGCGAATTTGCACATGCTTCAATACACCTGAAGAAAAAATATCCACAGGCACAATTCAGACTTGTCGGGCCTCACGACCCGGGCCCTGATTCCATCAGTGAACAGGTAATCGAAAAATGGAAATCCGGCGGGGTTGAATGCGTCGGCCCTGTTGACGATGTGCGCGATGAGCTGGAGAACTGTTCAGTATATGTACTGCCTTCGTACAGAGAAGGAACTCCCCGTTCAGTGCTGGAAGCAATGTCAACGGGCAGAGCGATTGTCACCACCGACACTCCCGGTTGCCGCGAGACAGTTGTTGACGGTAGTAATGGGTTTCTGGTTCCGGTGAAAAATGTTCCTGCCCTTGAAACGGCTATGGAAAAATTTATCACCACCCCCGAACTGATTCGTACTATGGGCGGAAAAAGCTGTGATCTTGCCGCAGAAAAATATGATGTTAACAAGGTCAACTCGACCATAATGAAAGCAATGGGACTCTAAAATATGACACTTAAGAGAGCATTTGATCTTGCAGTGGCTGTTCCTGCCCTCATAATATTTTTCCCTGTTCTAATAATTATTGCCATTGTCATTCATCGCAAAATGGGCGGCGGAATATTCTTTTTACAAAGAAGACCGGGGCTGCATGGCACCCCTTTTAATATACTTAAATTCAAGACCATGTCTGACGCAAAAGACAAAGACGGCAATCTACTGCCGGACTCGCAGAGACTCACCAAATTTGGACGCTTTCTACGTTCGTCCTCCCTTGATGAATTACCGGAACTTGTAAATGTGATCTTCGGTGACATGTCCCTAGTAGGACCGCGACCATTGCTTATGCAGTACCTTGAGCGTTACACTCCCGAACAGGCAAGAAGGCACGACGTTCTGCCCGGCATCACAGGATGGGCACAGGTTAACGGCCGCAACGCCATTTCATGGGACGACAAATTCAAACTTGATGTCTGGTACGTTGAGAATTATAGTATCCCGCTGGACATAAAAATACTTTTCATGACCGTAGCCCGTGTATTTAAACGGGAAGGAATCAGCCAGACCGGACACGCGACCGCTGAGGAATTTAAAGGAAAAAAGAATTAAGATATGCCTCCGGCGGCTCGAACCCTTTTGGAAAAGGGGTCAAGACTCCCAAAACTTTTTAATATTTTTAATTTTTAATAAACAAAAAAGTTATCTTCCCTGCCACTTTTATTTTTCTATCGGCAAAGGTTATATATGAAAAAAATTATTATTATTGGCGCAGGCGGGCATGGTCAGGTTGTGGCGGATGCTCTGCTGCTCATGAAAGAAGCTGAACCTGTTGCGTTTTTGGATGAAAATCCTGCTTTAATCGGGACTGAAGTACTTGGAATTCCTGTCCCGGGCGGCAATTCATATCTTTCAAAAATAGAACATGACGGCGTGGTTCTTGCGCTTGGTAATAACGCGCTGCGTAAACGGATCTTCGAGGAACTTACCAAAGCAGGAGAAAACCTCTTTACGGTGATTCACCCTTCAGCAATCATATCTCCATCCGTTAAAATTGGAGCCGGATGTATGATTCTTGCCGGAGCGGTGATTAATACCGGGGCGGAAATAAAAGACAATACAATCATTAATACCAACAGCACCATTGAACATCATAATATGATCGGACCTCATGCCCACATCGCTCCCGGTTCTACCTTGGGCGGTGAAGTTACGGTCGGTGAAGAATCAATGGTCGGCATAGGTGCAACTGTACTTCCGCGGGTAATCATTGGAAATAAGGCCATGCTCGGAGCAGGATCTACTGCTACCCGCAAAATACCAGACGGAGTTACAGCCGCCGGAATGCCTGCAAAAAGATTGAAATTTTAACAAAAAAACAACCATATTTAAACAATCATTACGGTTAGTTTTAATACATTAATCCTAGACTGTACTTAAGCTCTGAATTATAATATCAGACCCGTTGTTAACTATAATTTTCATATAAAAAGGAAGCTTGAACATTGTCCGCAAGCAATAAAGATCGCATATATCTTTCTCCCCCCCACATGGGCGGAACCGAACAAGACTTCGTAAAACAGGCCTTTGACAGCAATTTCATCGCCCCTCTCGGTCCGCAGGTTAACGGATTTGAGCAGGATTTTTCTAAAATGTCAGGGCTCGCGCATTGTGCCGCTCTTTCCAGCGGAACTGCGGCCCTCCACCTTGCACTCAGAATTCTGGGAGTCGAAAAAGACGATGTGGTTCTTGCTTCTTCGCTGACTTTTATCGGAAGCGTTACTCCTGTAAAATTTCTCGGAGCAGAGCCGTGTTTTATTGATTCGGATTACAAATCATGGAACATGGACCCTGACCTTTTAGCACAAGCCGTTGATTATTATATTTCTATAGGCAAAAAGCCCAAAGCGGTTATTCCTACTGACCTTTACGGACAGTGCGCTGACTATGACCGCATTCTGGAAATTTTGAAACCGCATGGTATTCCGCTGGTTGTAGACGCCGCAGAATCTGTCGGGGCGATGTATAAAGGCAAGCATGCCGGAAAACATGCGCTTATGGCTGCTTATTCCTTTAACGGCAATAAGATTATCACCACATCCGGCGGCGGCTTGTTAGCCTCTGATAATAAAGAATACATTGACCGAGCCCGCTGGCTTTCTCAGCAGGCAAAAGAGCCTCTGCCCCATTATGAGCATAAAGAACTCGGCTATAACTACCGCATGAGCAACGTTGTGGCGGCAATTGGACGAGGTCAACTTGAAGTGCTTAAAGACAGAGTTGAGCGCAAACGTGAAATTTTTGATTACTATAAGAAAGCCCTCGAAAACAGTCCCGGAATATCATTTATGCCGGAAGCTGATTACGGCAAATGCAACCGCTGGCTGACAGCCATGTTAATTGACGAAGACAAATTCGGCGCAAGCCCTGACCAGATTCGCATAGCTCTTGAAGAAAATAATATTGAATCCCGCCCAGTCTGGAAGCCCATGCACATGCAGCCTTTATTTAAAGATTGCAAATCCTTCGGCGGAAAAGTCAGCGAAGACTTATTTACGCGGGGACTCTGTCTGCCTTCCGGTACAGCCATGAGCAAAACCGATCTGGACAGAACAATTGAAAGCATAAGGAATTGCGGGAAATAAAGAATGATCAACAACCTGCGTAATGCTAATTTTTACATGATGGTCATTCTGGACCTTTGTATTTTCGCTCTTGCTTTTTACGCTGCATACCTTTTCCGCTTTGATTTTATGCTTCCAAAGTATGCAACTATTCAGTTTTTAGAACTTTTAAAATATGCTGTAATAATTAAATTTTCTGTCTTTTTAGGGCTTGGACTGTATAGAGGAATGTGGCGCTATACAGGACTGCGTGACCTCTGGCATATTCTTGAAGCAACATTCCTTCAGTCGCTGATTCTGGTTACGCTGGTTCTTTATAAATTCGGCTTCGACGGATTTTCCCGCGGAGTTTTCATAATAGACTGGATGCTTACCATCTTCATGGCCGGAGGTGTAAGAGTTCTCATCAGAGCTTTTTATTCCTATCATGAAGGCAATTCATTACAATTCGCTCCAGCTTCGTGCCCTGCTGATGGGCACAACGCTCTCATTATCGGAGCCGGACGGGCCGGAGAAAAAGTCGCCCGCGAAATAATGGGAAGCGGACAACTGAGATTTAAACCAATCGGTTTTATTGATAATGATCGCAGCAAGCGCGGCAGAACAATCCACGGCATTCCAGTACTGGGAGGACTTGAAGATCTTCCTGTCATTATTGAAAACAGATGCGTTAACAACATTCTCATCGCTATTGCCGAAGCTTCCGGTTCCCAGATGCGCAGCATCATTGATGCCTGTAAAACCACAGGACTCCCTTACAAAATACTGCCCGGTATGGATGAGATTATTAACGGGAAAGTAGGCATCAAAGCTTTGCGCGATGTCAGCTATCAGGATCTCTTGGGCAGATCTCAGGTTCAGCTCGATACCACCCGTATCAGTCAGTATATTTCCGGCAAAACTGTTCTTGTCACAGGATGCGGAGGCTCAATAGGCTCTGAACTGGTCAGACAGGTGGTGCGTTTTAACCCTGCAAAACTGATTCTTATCGATGCAAGTGAAGCCAACCTTTATTCCATACAGATGGAACTGCATCACGAACTTAAATTTCATGATTATGTGACGGTTCTCGGTTCTGTTCAAAACTCAAGCCTGCTTGACCGTACCTTCGGTGAACATAAACCGCATACTGTTTTCCACGCAGCTGCATATAAGCACGTCCCCATGGTCGAACGTAATCCTTGGCAGGCCGTTAATAATAATATTTGCGGCACAAAAAAGGTAATGACCGCAGCAGATAAACACGGCGTAGACAGATTCGTTATCGTTTCCACAGATAAAGCTGTCAGACCCACAAATATTATGGGCGCATCCAAAAGAGTCACCGAACTGCTCATGCGCCTTTTCCACAATTCCAAAACAACCTTCATGGCTGTCAGGTTCGGAAATGTTGTAGGTTCATCAGGTTCAGTTGTGCCTCTTTTCCGCAGGCAGATTGAAAAAGGCGGGCCGGTCACAGTTACTCATCCGAACGTTACCCGCTACTTCATGTCTATATCAGAAGCGGCGCAGCTTATATTGCAAGCCGGAGTAATGGCCAAAGGCGGAGAAATTTTCATCCTTGAAATGGGAATGCCTGTTAAAATTGCAGACATGGCCCGTGACTTGATCAAACTTTCCGGTAAAAAACCGGACAAAGATATTGAAATTATATTCACAGGATTGCGTGAAGGTGAAAAACTCTATGAAGAGCTTATTACCGAAGGTGAAGATATCGTCAGCACCGAGCATGAAAAAATAATGGTCCTCAAAGCCGAAGAAAATGATATCGAAGCCTACGCTGCGGAACTAAATAATTTACTGGATAAAATGGCTGAAGCTGCTAATAATTTTGATGGGGAAAAAGTCCGCGTAATACTTCATGAGACAGTTGCTGAGTTCGATGAAGAAGGCTGACATCTTAAAAACAATACTACATTTAAAATTAAATAAATTATTTTAGTGCATTACACATTAAAACATATCAATTTTAAAACAAAAATTGCTCCTTTCGTTGACAGTTTGTTCAGAATAACCTAACAAACTAGCATCATGTTAAAGGAACTATTTACATCAAAAACCAGAATCAAACTTCTACTTAAGTTATTCCTCAATCCGGGAGTTTCCTCCTATTTGCGTGAATTAGCTGCAGAGTTTGATGTTTCTCCCAACGCAATGAAGGAAGAACTGGACGGCTTAAGTGACGCCGGATACCTGAACAAAAAAAAAGAAGGGCGTTACATATTCTACAACGCCAACTCCTCTCACCCCTTCTTTCCAGAAATAAGTTCAATAGTCCGCAAATATATCGGAATCGACCAGATCCTCGAATACATACTCTCCACTATCGGAGATGTTGATTCAGTCTATGTTCTTGACGACTACGCCAAAGGCATTGACTCTGGACTGATTGACGTCCTCATTATCGGCGACGATATAGACTCGGACAGAATCGTTGATCTTTGCGCCAAAGCTGAAGAAGCCATTCAGCGCAAAATCAGGTTCATGGTCCTCGGCACGGAAGAGTTTACAAATACAAGTAATATTTATTTACGACGGCCTAATTGGAAGGTTGTCTAATAACTATCTAAGAATCTGCTTAAAAATGGAGAATTAATCTCATGAATATTCCTTTTATCGACCTTAAAAAACAATATGCCCGCATTGAAAAACAAGTCCGCAGCAACATGGACGCAGTTATGGAACACGGAGCCTATATTATGGGCCCCGAAATTCCAGCTCTTGAAAAAAGACTAGCTGAATATTGCGGAGCAAAACACGGACTGGGTTGTGCATCCGGAACAGATGCACTGACTCTTGCGCTCATGGCTCTTGACGTAAAGCCCGGCGATGCAGTGTTCACCACACCATTCACTTTTTTTGCAACAGCTGAAGCTATCGCTCTTCTGGGCGCCACTCCGGTATACGTGGACATTGACCCCGTAACTTTCAATATCGACCCCGAAAAGCTCGAAAAGACTATCGAAGCTCTCAAGGGAAGCGACAACGGCTATCCTCTTCCTAAAGTTGAAGGGCTCACTGCCAGAGGCATTATCACCGTAGGAATTTTCGGATTGCCTGCTGATTATGATGCAATCAAAGCTATCGCTGACAAACATGACCTTTTCATTGTTGAAGATGCAGCTCAGAGCTTCGGCGGAGAATACAAGGGTAGAAAATCTTGTTCCCTCGGCGACATCACCTGCACATCTTTCTTCCCTGCCAAGCCTCTCGGATGCTACGGAGACGGCGGCATGTGCTTCACAGACGACGACAAACTGATCGAACGCCTGCGCTCCCACCGTGTACACGGACAGGGCCCAGACAAATATGACAATGTCCGCCTCGGCATCAACGGTAGACTGGATACTCTTCAGGCTGCCGCTCTTCATGCGAAATTTGATATTTTCCCCGAAGAAATTGAACTGCGCGATAAAGTTGCAGCAACTTACGCTGAACTTCTGAAAGATATCGACGGGCTGACTCCTCCAAGCACTCCCGAAGGTGACCGTTCCGCATGGGCGCAGTATTGTCCGCTTGCAAAAGACAGCGCACACCGCGACAGAATTCAGGCTGCACTCAAAGAAAAGGGTGTTCCTTCTCCAGTATATTACCCAATTCCGCTGCACTTGCAGACCGCATTCAAAGAACTCGGCTACAAAGCGGGCGATTGTCCAATAAGTGAAGACGCTGCAAAACGCATTTTTGCGATCCCCATGCACCCCTACCTCGAAAGGGACGCACAGGAATACATCGCAGACGCCATTAAAAACGCTTAAGGGAGAAACCTGATGAGCGAACTCAAGGTTGCCGTTATAGGTTCCGGTTACTGGGGTAAAAATCTGGTCCGCAATTACGATCGCACAGGCGCTCTTAAAGTAATCTGCGATACCAATGAAGATACTCTTGCAAGATTTAAAGAACAGTATCCTGCAGTTGAAACCGTTCTCGCGTACGGAGAAGTGCTTAACAACAAAGCCATTGATGGTATTGTTATTGCCACTCCTGCCGAGACACATTTCACACTTGCCAAGGAAGCTCTGCTTGCAGGCAAACATGTTTATGTGGAAAAGCCGCTTGTTTTAAATGAAGGTGAAGCCGAAGAACTGATAGCTCTTGCCAAGGATAAAAAACTTATCCTTATGGTAGGACATCTGCTTCAGTTCCATCCCGTATTTGTAAAACTGCGCGAGCTCGCCAGTTCCGGCGAACTTGGACGCATAAACTATATTTACTCCAACAGATTGAATCTGGGTAAAATCAGACGCGAAGAAAATATTCTATGGTCTTTTGCCCCTCATGATATTTCCATGATTCTTTCCCTTCTGGGTGAAGAACCGGAAAAGATTATCGCAACCGGTGGAAACTTTCTGCACAACCATATTGCAGACACAACCACCACGCACCTTGAATTCCCTTCCGGCGCAAAAGCTCACATTTTCGTATCATGGCTGCACCCGTTTAAAGAACAAAAACTGGTTGTAGTCGGTGACAAGAAAATGGCTGTTTTTGACGACACTCTAGCATGGGAAGACAAACTCCTGCTTTATCCGCACAAAGTAGAATGGGAAAACAATGTTCCTGTTCCTTCTAAGGCGGAAGCAGAAAGGGTTGAGATTCCTCAGGCCGAACCGCTGTTCCTTGAGTGCAAACATTTTCTGGACTGCATGAAATCCGGAGAGAATCCGAGAACCGATGCCGAAGAAGGTTTACGGGTTCTAAAAGTTCTGAATGCCAGTCAGAAATCACTTAACGAACATAGCAGAGAAGTCATTCTCAACTCCGGTTCCAATGCTCCTTCCGCACACGTTCACGAAACGGCTGTGGTTGATAAAGGCGTAGAAATCGGAAACGGAACCAAGATCTGGCACTTTTCGCACGTTCTCGGCGGAACAATTATCGGAGAAAACTGCAATCTCGGCCAAAACGTTGTTGCCGGACCGAATGTCAAAATCGGCAACGGTTGCAAAATTCAAAATAACGTATCCGTATACAAGGGCGTAACCCTTGAAGACGACGTTTTCTGCGGGCCTTCCATGGTTTTCACCAATGTATTCAATCCCCGCGCACATGTTGCCCGTATGAACGAAGTTCGCGAAACTCTTGTTAAAAAGGGTGCGACTCTCGGCGCAAACAGCACAATTGTCTGCGGAAATCAGATAGGCAGATACGCCCTCATCGGGGCTGGCGCAGTAGTAACCAAGAACGTACCGGACTATGCTCTCATGGTCGGAAATCCAGCCCATAGGACCGGATGGGTATGTGAATGCGGAGAAATTCTGCCAAGCTCTTTGGAATGTGTACGCTGTAATTCTAAATATGAAGAAAAAGGTGAAAACAGCCTGACTCCCTGCGAGTAAGCTGAAAGGTCAATCTGATGGGCAAAGTTCTTCTGAATATTATCACTGACCGTCTCTCTCACCTTGAAGGTAAGGGAGAAATGACTTCACGGTACTATAATCCCGGCGAAGTCTTCGATGACGTGCATATTCTTATGACAAACGGGGATACCCCCAACCCACAGCATCTGCAGAAAATGGCGGGCAACGCCAAACTGCATTTTCATAATATTCAGACCGGCAAATCCTTATTGTTAAAATCTCTCTTCTGGCGTCCCGCTCTTTTAAAAGAGTGGGCGTCTGAAGGGATTGAACTCGCCAGAAAAATCAAGCCCGACCTTATCCGCTGCTACGGAAACTACATTAACGGCTACGTCGCCTCAGAAATCAAAAGAGAACTCGGAATACCTTACGTGGTTTCTCTGCATACACATCCTGACGAAAATCGGACCAATCCAAGCTTCGGGCTTAAAAATTTCCTTTACTATCATTTCACTGCGGCAGTTGAGAATGTCACTCTCGAGAATGCTGACGAAGTTGTAGTTATCTACCGCTCCCTGCTGCCTTATGTGAACCGCAGAAAATCCGCGTCACATAAAACTATTTACAACGCCGTTAATCCTGACAAAATAAGATCAAAAAATGATTATTCATCAACAGGACCTCTGCGCGTATTATCTGTAGGGAGACTTATTCCCGGCAAAAACCCTGAGCACCTGATCAAAGCGGCGATAGCCGGTAATACTGAACTCACAATTGTGGGCGAGGGGCCACTTCGCGCACAACTTGAAGAACAGGCAAACTCGCTTGAAGGTCCGGGAAAAGTAATTTTTATTCCTCGAATGACTAACGACGAACTCTGTGAAAAAACACCTGATTTTGACGCATTCGCCATTCATTGTGATTATGATGGAATCCCTAAAACAGTGCTTGAAGCTTCACTTAGCGGCCTGCCCATCATAGTTAACAAACTTCCGAAAGGTCAGGTTCCTGAATACGGAGACGGCTGGGTTACTCTCGTTGAAAATTCAGTCAAAGGATACAGCGACGCCCTAAGTTCTCTTATGGATCAAGACAAACGACATGAACTTGGAACTCTTGCAAAAGAATACTCGAACACGCATTGGAATCCCACTGAGACCGAAAATAAATACGCAGAACTTTATAAAAAGCTCATGAAAAGCAGCGCTGTATAAACTCATGAAAAAATCTATACTTTTTATAGCATATGATTTCCCGCCGATTCTGTCGCCGGAATCAATTCAGGTTCAACGCAGAGCTATTGCTTTGGCTCAGAAAGGGCACAACGTTCATGTGCTGACCGCCTGTGATAATCCTGATTTCGAATTCATTGACCCGACGCTTAACCGCGAGCACGAAAACCTGACCATCCACAGGGTTAATAAGCTGCCCGCGGAAAAAGCACTGCACTACATTTGCGGCGGACTTGAAATTACCGACCGCAAACTCTGGTGGAAATTTCCTGCCGTAAAAGCTGCGCTTAAAATTATATCAGAATTTAAAATCGAAAACCTTTACACACACTCAACTCCTCTGGTTAACCATCTGGCTGGATTTGAGGTAAAAAAGGTTATTAAGACAATCCACTGGACCGCACACTTTTCCGATCCATGGACCATGAATCCATACATATCCTACAGAACAGGACTCCAGAGAAAGATCAACAAAGGTCTTGAATCAGGCATAATTTCAAAGGTCGACAAAATTACCGTTACCTCTGAAAAAACCCGCGACATGTTTGTTAACAGACTTAAAGCCGACAGTTCAAAAATAAGAGTTCTGCCTCATGTCTTTGATCCCGAGCTTTACAGCCGAAAAGAATCTGGCAGTGGCAAAAAAATAGTTGCTCATACAGGAAACATTTACGGACTGCGCTCAGTCATTCCACTTATTGAAGCTATTGAACAGGTTCAACCTAAAAATCTGGAATTTCATTTTTACGGACGCATGAAAGATGACGAACGAGAGCTGGCTCACGAGAAGTGTCCTGATCTGATTAAAATTTTTGATCCTATTCCATATTTGAAATCCATTCAGGTGCTTTCCGATGCTGACATTTTGCTGGTAATCGATGCACCTCTGAATAATTCACCATTTTTCCCATCTAAGCTTGCGGATTATATCGGAGCAGGAAAGCCGGTTGCGGCACTCACTCCGCTTTCTTCCACAACAACCGACATTATTAGAAAGATTCAAAAAGACCTGCTCATTGCGGACAGTTCAGATGTTACGGCAATAGCAGCGCTGCTGAGACGGCTCGGAAATACCGACGGTTCCACTCTCAAAGAGGGCTGCAAAGAGTTCTACGACATGAATAATAACTACGAAAAATTACGTGAGGCTTTGATAGATGAATAATGCCAAAATTCTTGTAACTGGTGGAGCCGGAGCAATCGGCCTGAATTTAATTGAAAGACTGCTTCGCTGTGAAGTCGGACAAATTCTGGTTCTCGACGACCTTTCTTCAGGTTATAAGAATTATCTTCCTGACGATGAGCGCATTATTTTTCATAATTCCGATATCGGTAAAATCGAATCATATCGGTCCGTGATGGAAGAATTCAAGCCGAACTATGTTTTTCATCTCGCAGCCCATTTTGCGAATCAGAACTCAGTGGATCACCCGTTCAAAGATGTTCAGGCAAATATCATCGGAACAATGAACCTGCTTGAAATATGTAAAGAAAATACTGAACTTAAAAAGTTCGTCTACACATCATCTTCATGCGTCTACGGAGACGCGGCTATCATGCGCGAAGATGACTATATCTACCCGCATGAAACCCCATACGCCATCAACAAATACACCGCCGAACTGTACGTAAAATATTATGCGTCCATGTATTCACTACCCTGTGTATCCATAAGGGTTTTCAACACATACGGCCCATATGAACCGCACGGTGCATATCGTAACGTCATTCCTAATTTCATTGTGCGCGCAATGAAAGGCGAGCCTCTTAATATCACCGGAGACGGTACGGAAACCAGAGACTTCACCTTTGTCGGCAACACCGCTCAGCTTTTAACTCTGGCAGCAACATCTGAAGTTACAAATGGTGACGTATTCAACGGCGGAACCGGAAAACCCACCCAGATCATTGATCTTGCAAAGCTGATCATTAAATACACCAACTCTTCTTCTGAAATAGTATTCATTGAAAGACGCGACTGGGACGCAGTAAAAGACCGCCTCTCTGATATTTCAAAATCTTACAAAATACTAAAATATGACCCTGAAGTACCACTGGAAGTCGGCCTTAAAAAGACTGTTGATTGGTATATGAATGATTATAAGATTGAAGAATAAAAAGGCAGCAGGAGTTAAAAACAAATAATGTTTAAAACTATCATTGCCATATTAAGCGAATCACAGCGCAAAAAAATGATTATGCTGGCCTTTGTATCAATAGTAATTTCCTGCATTGAAACCGTTGGAATTTCTGCAATTTTACCGTTTATTACACTTGCTAACGATTTCAATCTCGTACACTCAAATGAGTACTACAGATATGTTTACAGCTTTCTGAACTTTACTGAACCCAGAACCTTTGTCCTTTGCTTCGGCATAGCACTTATCGGATTCTACTTTGCGCGCGGATTCATGAATCTCGGATACACCTACCTTATTCAAAAATTCTCTCAAGGCGTATTCCGTTCAATTTCAACGAAGCTGTTCTCCAACTACATGCATATCAAATATCAAGATATGATGAAGAGAAATACTTCCGACCTAACCAAAAATCTTGTTTCCGAAGCACAATATGCAGGCGCTTACTACTACTCCCTCCTGCTGGTTATCTCAGAAATATTTGTTACGACATTTCTGTACGCGACTCTCTTAGTTGTAAACTACAAAATAACTCTAGCAATTACAGGCTTTCTAGGAATAATGGTTCTTTTTTTAATCAAAACAGTCTCAACATTGATTAAAAAAGAAGGACTTAAACGTAACGAATTTCAACAAATTTTTTACAGAGTAATCAATGAATCCTTTGGAAATTTAAAGTTCATCAAACTTCTTTCCTGCGAAAATTCGACTATCAAATCTCTGGACAAGGCAGGCGGAGGACTTACAAATGCCACAATAATGAACGCCACTTATAATACAATCCCTCGCCTTTCCCTCGAATGCATCGGATTTTCTTTACTCATTGCCGCCATTATCTGTGCCATCCACTATAATATGGAAGTGCAACAAATTATTCCGATCCTCTCGCTTTATGCTCTGGCAATGTACCGGTTACTTCCTTCTGTGAACAGAATCCTAAGCGGCTACAACAACATGATCTACTACAATAAAACACTGGAACTCGTGCTTGCGGACTACCAGATAGACACACATAAACTAGGGTCTGCACCTCTCACATATAATAAGAATATTACACTGAACAACCTGTCATTCAAATATGATGAAAACGTCATACTGGAAAATATTAATCTCACCATTAAAAAAGGTGAAAAGATTGCATTCATAGGTGAAAGCGGCGCAGGCAAAAGCACTTTAGCCGATATTATTATCGGGATGTACACCTCCTTTTCCGGAAAATTTGCAGCAGATGATATCCCTCTGACAGAGAAAAATCTTCTTTCATGGCGAGAGAAAATTGGGTATATCCCGCAATCCATCTACTTATTCGACTCAACCGTGGCGCAAAATGTGACCTTTGGACGCACATATGATGAAGAAAAAGTTATAAACGCGCTGGATAAGGCTGAATTGACCACGTTCCTAAATAAGCACAACGGAATCAATACTCAGGTGGGTGAAAACGGGGCACAGCTATCCGGAGGACAGAAACAACGAATAGCCATTGCCAGAGCCTTATACGGAGAGCCTGACATTTTGGTTCTGGATGAAGCAACATCGGCGTTGGATAAAGAGACTGAAGGAAAGATTATGCAACGTATTTTCAAAGTCAGTGAAGATAAAACTCTGATAATAATCGCGCACAGGCTTTCGACAATAAAGCAGTGCGACAAAGTATATAAAATCGACAATAAAGGCATCAGCCTTGTCACAACATAGAACCCTATTTCTTAAGGAGCAATAATGTTTAATAATAAAAGTATTCTGATCACTGGCGGAACTGGATCTTTCGGGCATAAATGTACTGAAATGCTTTTAAAGAAGTTCTCTCCTAAAAGAGTCATTATATACAGCCGTGACGAATTTAAACAATATGAAATGGAACGCAAATTTTCCACTAAAGAATTTCCATGTATGCGTTATTTTATCGGCGACGTAAGGGATAAAGAAAGACTACAGCGCGCATTCAAAGGAGTAGACTACGTCATTCATGCCGCTGCCATGAAGCAGGTTCCCGCATCGGAATACAATCCCTTTGAAGCAATCAAGACCAACGTTCTCGGTGCACAAAACATCATCAACACCGCCATTGATACAGGTGTTAAAAAAGTTATCGCACTCAGCACAGATAAAGCCGTAAGCCCCGCAAATCTATACGGAGCTACAAAGCTTTGTTCAGATAAGCTTTTTGTAGCAGGTAATCTCTACGCAGGCGACGGCGAAACCCTGTTCAGTGTTGTTCGTTACGGCAACGTTGTCGGAAGTCGCGGAAGTGTTATTCCTTTATTCCTTAAACAGAAAGAAACCGGAGTCCTGACCATAACAGACCCCCGCATGACCCGTTTCTGGATAACTCTTGAACAATCCGTAAACTTTGTTCTTGATGGGTTTGAAAGAATGGTAGGCGGAGAAATTTTTGTTCAGAAAATCCCCAGCATGAACATGGTAGATCTTGCCAAAGCAATGGGCCCTGATTGCGAAATTAAACATATCGGAATCCGCCCCGGCGAAAAACTTCATGAAGTAATGATCTCCGCAGATGACTCCAGAAATACCGCAGAATTTGGAAACTACTATGTAATTAAACCTGATTCAGAGTTCATGAGAAATAAATATGACCAGATCGGTGGAAAACCGGTTGAAGAAGAATTTATATACAGTTCTGATAAAAACACTGAATGGATCAATGGCGAAAATCTTTTAGAAATGATCTCCACCCTTCAGATTGAAAAATAGAGAAAAATTATGGGTAACCCCAAAAAAATACCCTATGGACGTCAGTCTATAGACGAACACGACTTGAAAGCTGTTGCTGACGCCCTCACTTCCGGCTGGCTCACCACCGGCCCCAAGGTCTCTGAGTTCGAACAGGCTATTGCCAAGCTCTCCAATGTTGCGCATGGCGTTGCTGTGAACAGCGGAACAGCCGCTCTGCACGCCGCTATGTATGCCTTTGAAGTCAAAGAGGGGGACGAAGTTATTGTTCCTCCTATGACCTTTGCTGCTTCGGCAAACTGCGTTGCATATATGGGCGCAACTCCTGTGTTCGCCGACGTTGATCCGGATACGCTGCTGCTCTCTCCTGAAAAAGTTGAACAGCTCATAACCCCGAAGACCAAGGGGATTATTGCCGTAGATTATGCTGGTCAGCCCTGCGACTATGACGCGCTTAGAACCATTGCAGATAAACACGGTCTATTCCTTGCCGCCGATGCCTGTCATAGCATTGGAGGCAACCTGAACGGTAAAATGGTCGGCTCTCTTGCGGACATTTCACTTTACAGCTTTCACCCGGTCAAACACATGACCACGGGCGAAGGCGGAATGGCCGTTACCGATAATCCTGAATATGACAGACGTATGCGCATTTTCCGCAATCATGGAATCACTGCTGATTTCAGACAGCGGGACGGCTGGTTCTATGAAATGGAAGACCTCGGGTTCAACTACAGACTCACAGATTTCCAGTGTGCGCTGGGACTAAGTCAACTTGAAAAGCTTGAACAATGGGTAGAAAGAAGACGGGAAATAGCCGCTCTCTATGCTGCCGAATTTGCGGGAATAAAAGAATTAGCACCTTTGGGCCTTAGACCCGGAGCCAATCACGCTTATCATCTGTACGTAATCAGGCTGAAAGGTTCTGACTGCACATCTAAGCGCAAGGCATTGTTTGACCATCTTCGTGAAAACGGACTTGGAGTTCAGGTGCATTATATTCCTGTCCATTTACATCCGTATTACCAGAAGACTTTCGGTACTCACGAAGGCATGTGCCCTGTTGCAGAAGAAGCATACAAGGGAATAATTTCATTACCGATGTTCCCGACAATGGAAGACTCTGATGTGCACCATGTCGTTGACATAATTAAGTCTGCATCAACTAGTGGAGTCTTCTAAAAAATGTCCTCCCTAACTGATTCAAACAGACTTGTACTCGGCACCGTACAACTCGGTATGAGCTACGGAATTGCCAATACTTCCGGAAAACCGAATCAGTCTCTTGCCGATGAAATCGTATCCAAAGCCTGGCAAGGCGGCATAAGAGAATTTGATACGGCTCAGATCTATGGCGAAAGCGAGATTATTCTCGGTAAGAGTCTACAGAACCTCGGCCTGTCCGATAAAGCAAAAATTATAAGTAAACCTTCTCCTGAACAATCCCTTCTGGGCAAAGGAACTGTTGAACTATTAATACGGGAATCCTTGGAGCGGCTTAAAATTAAGTCCTTTTATGGATTCATGCTCCATAAAGAAGACCAGCTTTCTGAGTGGGACGAAGGACTTGGCGAACAACTACAAAAAGTCCAAGCTGACGGATTAGCCGAATACATCGGAGTCTCAGTATACTCAACGGAAAAGGCTCTTCAGGCATTGAACACTGAGGGCATAGACATTATTCAAGTTCCATCAAACATTCTTGATCGTCGATTTGAGCGGGCAGGAGTTTTTGAAAAAGCGGCACAGCTTGGAAAAACTCTTTATGTCCGCAGCGTCTTCTTGCAGGGACTCTTTTTTATGCCTCTGGAAAACCTTCCAAAGCATATGATCTTTGCAAGTCCCTTCATTCAGGCTGTTACAAAGCTGGCAAGTGATAACGGCCTGAGCATCCACGAACTCGCTCTAAAATACGCCGCTCAGGCATATCCACATGCAAAAATACTTGTCGGGGCTGAACTTCCTGAACAAATTACTGAAAACATGGAAGCATGGCTCGGAGACGGACCTGAGGACCTTGTTAATCAAGTCAGACATATTTTTGATTCTGTGCCTGAAAAAGTCATTAACCCTGTGCTCTGGAAATAAAAGACTGCTGCCATGATTACTCTGGATAAAACAAATAAAAATCGCATCAACGGGAAGAATCTCTACCTTCGCCCGATAACTCCGGCGGATGTAAATGAAGAATACCTCCGTTGGATGAATGATAAAGAAATAACGACTTTTCTTGAATCCCGCTTTTCAGAACAAACCTTGGAATCCATTGCGTCTTTTGTCACCAGCATGATCAGCGACCCCGCCAATATTCTTTTTGCGATTTGCGAAAAACAAGGGAATCGCCATGTAGGTAATATCAGGCTCGGACCGATCAACGCCCTCCATTCTTTTGCAGAGATAGGAATTCTGATTGGACAAAGGGACTGTTGGGGTAAAGGATACGCATCGGAAGCCATAGGTTTAGTTGTTCACTACGCTTTTAATCAATTGCAAATCCATAAGCTGACTTCAGGCGCTTACGCCTGTAATTCTGCTTCAATAAGAACTTTTGAAAAAAATGGTTTTGTAATTGAAGGAACACTCAAGGACCACTTTCGGCATAATGGTAATTTCGTAAACTGCATCAAACTAGGACTTATTAATCCGAACTACGAAAATGAATAGTAAATTCTCTTTGTCGCTGGCAGCTCAGGAAAAGGCAAAAAAACGTATCCCCGGTATGACACAATTGTTGTCTAAACGTCCGGACATGTTTTCCATGGGTGTATGGCCTGCTTACTACAGCAAAGCGTCCGGCTCTAAAATATGGGATCTCGACGGTAACGAATACACCGACATGAGTATCTCAGGAATCGGAGCGTGTGTATTGGGATACAACGACCCAGACGTTGATGGAGCCGTAATTAAAGCTATTTCCAACGGAGTCGCATCTTCGCTCAACTGCCCGGAAGAAATCGAACTGGCAGAAGTTCTTTGCGAACTGCACCCCTGGGCAGACATGGCCAGATACGCCCGCACAGGCGGAGAAGCTATGACTGTCGCGGTGCGTATTGCTCGCGCCTCAACCGGACGTGATAAAATCGCATTCTGCGGTTACCACGGCTGGCACGACTGGTATCTTGCTGCAAACGTCGGAACCGACAACGCACTGGGTGAACATCTCATCCCCGGTCTGGATCCAAGCGGAGTCCCTTCACAGTTAGCGGGAACAGCTCTTCCATTCGGGTACAACAAGCCTGAAGAACTGGAAAAAATTATCGCTGAGCACGGTAGCGAAATTGCCGCCGTTGTAATGGAACCAATCAGAAACATCGACCCTGATCCCGGATTTCTACAACGGATAAAAGAATTAGCCCGCAAAACCGGGGCTGTTTTCATATTTGATGAAATTTCTGCAGGCTTTAGAATTTGCGCAGGTGGAGGCCATTTAAAACTGGGCTGTGAACCTGACATGGCTGTTTTTTCTAAAGCTATGGGTAACGGCTATTGCATGGCTGCCATCATAGGTAGACGTGAAGTGATGGAAGCTGCTCAAAAAACTTTCGTCAGCAGCACCAACTGGACTGAGAAAATAGGTCCGACCGCAGCATTGGCAACTATCGCTAAATTCCGAAGAACTAATGCACACGAACACCTTTTAGAGTTTGGACAAAAAGTACAGGAAGGCTGGCAGGCTGTTGCCGATAAAAACGGAATCCCCGTACATGTAGGGGGTATATACCCTTTAAGCCACTTCTCTTTTGAAACGGAAGAGCCTCTTTCAGTCAAATCTCTTTTTGTCCAATTGATGCGCGACAAAGGATTTCTGGCTTCTACAATTTACTACCCGATGCTGGCGCACACCCTTGAGGATGTCAGCCGCTATCTTGAAGCGGTAGACGAAAGCTTCAGCACAATCGCAGATGCCTGTAAAAATGACACGGTTAAATCCCTAATGGAAGGTCGCCCCTCCGGCTCCGGCTTCAAAAGGCTCACCTAGGCAAAACCATGAAAATCACAGCCATCATACAAGCACGCATGACATCTTCCCGCCTGCCGGGAAAAATTCTTATGCCTGTTCTCGAAAAACCTCTTCTTCAATATATGATTGAAAGGGTGCAAAGAGCTTCTTGCGTGGAATCTATCGTGCTGGCCACAACTGTCAATAAAGAGGATGATCCCACCGCTGAGCTTGGAAACAAGCTCGGCGTTGAGGTTTTCCGTGGTTCCGAAGACGATGTGCTGGACAGATTTTTCAAAACAGCCCAGCAATACGGCGGCAAGCATCTCATGAGATTGACTGGAGATTGCCCTCTCATCGATCCCGACCTGCTTGATGAATTGGCAGACTTTTATTTCGCCGGAGGATATGACTACGCCCTCAATTGTCTTGAACCGACTTTGCCGGACGGGCTTGATGCCGAGATAATAAGCATGAAAGCTCTTGAAGAGGTGCATGCTAAAGCAACTCGCCCGTCTCAGCGTGAGCATGTGACTCTTTATGTCAAAGACAACCCCGATGACTTCAAAATAGGATCGTGGAAAAACTCCACAGATAATTCTCACCTGCGCTGGACCGTGGACAACAGGGAAGATTTTGAGCTAATCAAGATTATACTTGAGCACCTCTATCTCCGTAATCCGCTGTTTAAAATGCAGGATGTAATTGAGTTATTACAAAACAACCCCGAGATGCTTGCGACCAACGCACACATAGCCCGCAACGAAGGGTTAGTTAAATCTTTGGCTGATGAAAAAAAGTCCTATGACGCAAAATAGCCTGATTAATCTTTCCGGCAAGTCCTTGATCATCCAAGCTGATGCAGGCCCATCCATTGGAGTAGGCCATGTTATGAGATGCCTTGCTCTTGCACAGGAATGGATTCATTGCGGAGGTTCGGCAATTCTGATCGGAAGGATTGAGGGAAAGTCACTACTCGAAAGAATTAAAGATTTCGGCCTGAAACATATTTCTTTTTCAGCCGACAGTTCAACTGATTCAGTAATTTCAGCAGTGCTCGATTACGCTCAAAAAACAGTTACAGGAAGCTGGATTGTTCTTGATAACTATAGCCTGACGACCGGCCATCAAAAACAAATCTGGAAAAATTTTCCTCGCCTGTTGGTAATTGATGACTATCACCATATTAATGAATACTGTGCAGGCATGATTCTGAACCAGAACATTGGTGCAGAAAATATTAGCTACAAAACGAACGAAGAAACTCGCATCCTTGCCGGGACAAGCTACGCAATGCTCAGAGATGAATTCAGAAATGACACAAGTCATTCCCTGGATGAGCAAAAAACTCGTATAATAATCACAATGGGTGGAGCTGATGCAGGAAACGTAACACTTTCCACTCTGCGAGCCATTGAAGCCCTGAAAAGACCAGACCTGAAAGTGTCGGCAATCCTTGGACCTGCCAACCCGCACGTAAAATCCATCACTGAGTTCGTTGATAACAGCTCACTGGATGTGGATGTCCTTGTGGACGTAAAAAATATGTCCTCACAAATTTCAAAAAGTGATTTGGCAATCACGGCAGGAGGCAGTTCCTGTTGGGAAATGTGTGCTATGTCAGTTCCGATGATAGTTATAGTTACAGCTGAAAACCAAAAAGAACTTTCAAACGGACTGGCAAAAGCAGATGCGGCTATCAATCTTGGAAATGCAGACGAACTTAAAGAATCTACTGTTTCTGAAACTATAAAAAAACTTTTAGATGCTCCCGCCCGAATGAAACTTCTTGCCGAATCCGCAAAAAAATTAATTGACGGAAACGGCGTTCAAAGAATTATTTCTGCCATGCAGGAAGCTGTCATCCTTCGTCCTGCTACATACGAAGACCGGGACCAAATATTTGAATGGATAAATGATCCCGAAACCAGAAAATGGTCATATAATCAGGCTCCCATTAAGCCCGAAGAACACGACGCATGGTTCACATCACGTTTAGCTGACGAAGAGTTTATATACCTGATTGCTGAAAATGGATCAGGGCAGAATATCGGACAGATTCGCTTCGAAAATATCGGCAAAAACTACGAAGCTCACGTACTTGTGTCAAAAAATTGCAGAGGTAAAGGTGCCGGCGCAAAACTTATCAGAAGCGCATCTTTAAGACTCATAAAAGAAAAAGAACCTAAACAGATCATAGCCAAAGCTAAGGAAGATAATATTGCATCAATTAAATCTTTCCAGAAAGCAGGCTATATAATTACCGGGAAAATTGCCGTAAACGGATCTGAAAGCGTGGTCATGAAATTCACAGGTATGCCTGAGGAGTAAGGATAAGATGTCACAAGTAATAATAAACAACCGGACCATCGGGACCGGACATCCGACATATATAATTGCCGAAATGTCCGCCAATCATAACCAGAACTTTGATGCCGCGGTTGAATTGATTAATATTGCCAAGGAATGCGGCGTAGATGCGATTAAAATACAGACCTACACGCCGGATACCATCACACTGGACTGTGACAATGAATTTTTCAAAATAGGCAAGGGAACCATATGGGAAGGACAAACACTCCATTCTCTTTACGGTAAAGCCTACACCCCATGGGAGTGGCAACCCAAACTTAAAAAGATTGCGGATGATCTTGGACTTGATTTTTTCTCGACTCCGTTCGATGACTCGGCTGTCGACTTTTTAGAAGAAATGGACGTACCTGTTTACAAAATTGCCTCTTTTGAACTTGTAGACATTCCTTTAATCAAAAAAGTGGCCGCAACAGGTAAGCCTGTAATCATGTCCACAGGCATGGGAACTCTTTCGGAAATTGATGAAGCTGTAAGCGCATTTCGCCAAGCGGGCGGAACGGATCTGATTTTATTGAAATGCACCAGTGCCTATCCGGCTCCTCCTGAGTCCATGAATCTGCATACTATTATGAATATGCAGGAGACATTTGGAGTTCCATGCGGCCTGTCCGATCATTCACTCGGAATTGAAATACCAATAACAGCTGTGGCTTTAGGGGCCTGTGTTATTGAAAAACACTTCATAAAATCCAGAGCAGACGGCGGACCTGACAGTTCTTTCTCTCTTGAAGCTGAAGAGCTGAAAGCAATGGTAGTTTCAATACGTAATGCTGAAAAAGCTCTGGGAAAAGTGCAATACCAGATAACCGAAAAAGAAAAAGCCGGAAGGGTTTTTAGAAAATCTATTTTTGCATGCAAAGATATTCTCAAAGGTGAGTCTCTCTCTGCTGATAATATTAAATGTGTACGCCCCGGTTACGGATTGCACACTCGCCACTTTGAAGAAATCATGGGCAAAAAAGCCCTTAACGACATACGGTTAGGAACTCCCATAAGCTGGGATAAACTTTCCTGACATTCAACTCCACTAACTAACGGAGAAAAAAAATGACCGAACTTAAACGCTGTACCCAATGTGTACTCCCTGAAACTCATGAGACCATACACTTTGATGAAAAAGGTGTTTGCAATATTTGTCGCCAGAACGAATTCAAAGAAGAAAAAATAGACTGGACTTCCAGAAAAAAAGATCTGGATGAACTGGTTTCTACATACAAAGGTCAGGGTGATTACGATTGCCTCGTACCATTCAGCGGCGGCAAAGACAGCACATATACACTCCACTATCTAGTTAAAGAATACGGATTAAAACCACTTGTTGTCCGCTTTGACCATGGTTTCCTGCGCCCTAATCTTCATGAAAACACTATGAAGACCATCCGTGAACTGGGTGTTGATGTGCTAACCTTCACTCCAAACTGGCGCATAGTGCAGAAACTTATGCTTCAGAGCTTTTTCGACAAGGGTGACTTTTGCTGGCACTGCCATACAGGAATCTTCGCCTATCCTATGTGGATAGCTCTCGAAAAGAAAATTCCTCTTATTTTCTGGGGCGAACCATCAGCAGAATACACAGCTTACTACAGCTACGATCAGGCTGAAGAAGTTGATGAGAAAAGATTCAACCGTTTTGTAAATCTCGGAATATCAGCCGAAGATATGTACGTTAGACTTAACGGAGCCGTGGATAAACGTGATCTCAAACCTTATACTTATCCTCCTCTCAAAGAACTTAGAAAACTAAAATACAGATCCGTCTGTCTCGGCTCGTATATCCCGTGGGATGTTAAAGCCAACTCTAAGCTTATCTCTGACGATCTTGGCTGGCAGGGTGATGAGGTTGAGAACGTTCCGCCGGGATACGGATATGAAAAAATTGAGTGTTACCTTCAGGGCGTTCGCGATTACATAAAATTTATTAAACGTGGCTACACCCGCCCATCACACCTTGCGACTATTGATGTTCGAAACAACCGTATCTCTCGTGAAGAAGCAATGGAAATTGTTCGTAAGTACGAAGGCTATAAACCACCGTCTCTTGAACTTTTCCTGACTCACATCGGACTGAGTGAAGCAGAATTTTATGAAGTGGCTCTTAGTCACGGCGTTTCTCCATACAAACACGATCCAGCAAGCGACAAGCCCGGAAAGAAAACTTCCGACTTCGATTCATGGTCCAAAGCCGGTGAAATGCCTAAAGAATATGCTTCCGAACAAATGGCCCGCTGGCGTAAACGTCACACACAGGACTAAAAATGATCGGAATCGTAGACTATGGAATGGGCAACCTGCTCTCAGTCTTCAATGCGGTAGAAATGTGCGGTGAAGATGTCATCATCTGTGAATCTCCGGACAGCCTGAAAGACGTTGAGAGAATCATACTCCCCGGCGTTGGAGCCTTCGGAGACATGATGTCCAATCTCAAAAAATCAGGACTTATTCCAACCCTTGAACAGGCTGTTTTCAATGAAAAGAAGCCTTTTCTAGGGATATGTCTAGGTATGCAGGCTTTAGCCAGATCAAGTGAAGAGCATGACAAATGCAACGGGCTTGGCTGGCTTGATGCTGACATTATAAAACTTGCCCCTTCCGATGCAAGCCTGAGAATCCCTCACGTCGGCTGGAACTCACTGACATTTAAAAAGAACAGCCCTTTGTTTAAAGGGCTTCCTCTTAATCCGGACTTTTACTTCGTCCACTCTTTCTTCATGCGTTGCGATCACGAAAAAGACGTGGACGCTTATTGTGAATATGGCGGAAAAGTCACTGCTGCAGTTAGAAAGGACAATATTTTCGCAACACAATTCCACCCCGAGAAAAGTCAGGAATACGGATTAAAAGTATTAGAAAACTTCTTGGAATGGACTCCTTAAATATATGCTGAAAAAAAGATTGATACCTAAGCTGCAAATGATGCCAAGCTCATTTAATCCTGAGCAGATGGTTCTGGTTATCACGGTCGGCTTTGATAAAACATTAGAAATCGGCGATCCTGTTTCACAAGCTAAAATTTATGAAGCACAGGCTGCTGACGAACTTATTTTCATAGATATAAGAGCAGGCAAGCAAGGAATTGAAAGACTGGCAAAAGTTGCCAGAACTGCCGCTGAAGAAATCTTCATGCCTTTCACCCTAGGTGGAGGAATAAGAACCCTTGAAGACATCAGAGTTCTGCTTTCAAATGGAGCAGATAAAGTCAGCATCAACACGGTTGCAGTTGATAATCCTGAATTTATAACTAATTCAGCCCGAATGTTTGGTGATCAATGCGTGGTCTTGAGCATCGATACAAAGACCAACTCTGCGGGAAAGTACGAAGTCTGGACACGCGGCGGAACCGTTAATACAGGTCTCGATCCAGTTGAGTGGGCTATTCAAGGACAAAACTTAGGAGCGGGAGAAATTCTCATTACTTCCATCAGTCGCGATGGATCGCGCAAAGGGCTTGATATTGAGTTGACTAAAAATATTTCTGACGCTGTATCAATCCCCGTAATCACTTCGGGAGGCTGCGGACTTGCTCAGCACTTCATTGATGGTTTTATTGCAGGAAACGCTTCTGCGGTTTCGGCCGGAACTTACTTTTGCATGAAAGATGAAAACCCCATGCAAACTCGTTCTCAAATCAAAAATGCCGGAATACCAATCCGCATATTAACATAATATTCCGAAAGCAGGACTTTGATCTATGACCAAACCAGCAATTCTATTTTTGAGCCGTGGCAGACGTGATCCAATGTTCATAGATACAATCAACATCCTCAAAGACAAATATCATGTTGTTGTTATTACAAATCAAATTAATCATGAGATCTATTCTAAAATTGACAATATCAGCATTGAGTCTTCCTTAAGCATTGAAGAACTTAAAGCTGCATGTAAAAATGTAACCCCATCACAGCTTGAATCCATCAAAAAAATAGAAAAAGAATTAGAAATAAACTGCTATGAGTTTAATGTGAACTATCTGTTATACAGAAAATTCGTAAGCAGATACGGGGCGGCTCACGTCCATGCTTTTCCAAATGAACACATTCCTCAAAGACTCTACTTAGATTACAATTTCATTTCTGAAATAATAAATAAATACAGTATAAAATATGCGTTCTATGAAACTTTAGATTTAATTGACTCAATGATTATCAATGCTATGGCACAACAAGGAATGATCAAAAAAGCTTTTGAACACAGTGTCGAATCACTCGGAGGCGAACTCCGCCTCAGAATTGCAACAGGACAGTACAGAAGAAGTCCAAGAATTGAACACACATTAACCTCGTGTGAACTGTCCAAAGAATCTCTGCTCTGGGCTGAAAAAACAGTTGCGCAGTACAAACATGAAAAACCTAAGACGAAATATGACGATTACCATACAAATCTGGGGAAAATCATCAATCGAGTTCCTGTTGCAAAAATATGCAATAAAATAAAAAGAGTTTTTAACGGAGAATCTTTTCTTCCGGCAACAATTAAGTTGAAAAACAGAATCTTGTCAGCGAAATACTTTTCAAAAAATCTTCCTGACACTAAAATTGTCTCATATTTTTTACAACTTACACCAGAAGCATCCATGTGCTCTCAAGTTCCAGAGTTTGCGGATCAGGAATATCTGATTGAACAAATCGCAATACACGGAAAATATGGATATACAGTTGCGGTGAAAGAACATCCTGCCTGCTATGGCAACAGAGGTCCCCGCTTCTACAAAGAACTTAACTTACTACCTAATGTAGTATTGCTTCCACCCTCTTTTCCTACTCGCAACCTGATAACCAGAAGCGAGGCAGTTATAGTGGCAACCGGCACAAGCCCTGGACTAGAAAGCATTGCAACCGGAGTTCCTGTTATCTGCCTTGGAAAACCATATTTCAATATTTGCGGAAATACCGTTAAAGCAAACAGCCCTCGTGAAGTATGGGATGCTCTGGAAAAAATTAAGAGCAAGGAAGCTGAACAAATTAACTTTATTGCTGCAATGCATCAGGCAACATACAAACACCCGCAATTTGAGACTCCAGAAGAATTCGAACTTGGTAAAGGAATTGGAAAAATCATGGCAAAAGCTCTTGATGATGAAATAGAACTCTATGAATCTGGAGCCTTAAAATGATTTGGGGGCCACTCTTAAGGACTTACCAAAATCGCTATGCAGCCTTTTTAGCGAGAACTGTTATCCACAAAACCGCACCGGCTGATTTTTTTCTCAAATTCATGAGTAAACAAAAAAATCCGCTTGGCACCGCGGCCTACGCCCTCACGTTTGATTTCGACTTTGAAAAGGATATTGATGCATTTCCGTACCTGCTTGATACACTGAAAAAGCACGACATTCAGGCAGGATTTGCTGTTATAGGTAAGTTCGTTGAGAAATATCCTGACATCCACAAAAGAGCTGTAGACGATGGACATGAAATTATTAACCACTCGTACACCCATCCGGATAATCCACACTGGGCGCCGGACAGGTATTTTAACAAACTGACCTACGCAGAACAAAAAGATGAAATCGAAAAAGCCCACGAGATTTACCATAACATTTTAGGAATAGACCCTATCGGCTTCAGAACGCCCCATTACGGCAATCTGCATACTGAATCAGTCTATCCCATACTTGCAGAACTCGGATACAAGTACAGCAGTTCTACCGCCGCTTGCGGCTATAAGGGATTCGGTGCGCCTTCCATTCACTCTCATGGAATAACAGAAATACCCACTGGATGCAGTCTCAACTTCCCATTAGCTATTTTTGATTCATGGAACATGTTACGCAAAGACAATCCCTTTCTGGGTGATGATGACCTGTTTGTGGACGAATTCAAAAAAACCATAAAAGTCGTCAGTGAACACTGCTTATTCCTGACTCACTACTTTGATCCATATGATATAGTTGAAAATAATAAGTTGGAAAGAATTATTTCGTGTTTGAAAAAAACTGGAATAGAAACAATCCGGTACTGTGATTTATTTTAACGACAACAGCCTGATTAAAAAACTAATACTATAATTATGAATACTGCCTAGAAACAGCTCAAATAAATGTTCAACTACTTCTGAAGAAGTCTGGTTACGGTTTGCCTGAGTCCTTCGTCAATGCTAAAGGACTGACTCCAAACCAAAGAATCCTGCAAGCGCTTATTATCACCAACTATATACATAGGCTCATCTTCTCGGTATGGACGTGCTCCGAATTTGAGCAAACTATTATCTGCGCCTACGGCCTTAGAAATTTTAAGTGCCATATCACAAATTTGAATTCCTGCTCCAGAACAAACATTATAAACACTATGTTCAAGGCATTCTGCATTACGGGCAAGTTCAATCAAAGCCTTCGCAGCATCGTCTACGTAAAGAAAATCACGCACTTGCTCGCCGAGAGTCAAATCAACTTCTTCACCGTTTCTGAGCTTACTCACAAGATAAGGTATTAGCCGCCCCGGAGCTTCTTCTTCGCCGTAAACACCGAAAAGCCTTGCGCATATAAACCGGATACCAACCTTACTTGCTGCAGCCTTAGCACAGAGGTAAGAAGCAGCTTTAGCGGCCCCATAATCGCAAAGCCCGTCAAGACAATGTGTTTCAGGTATAGTTGTCATCGTTGCGGAAGGTCCATATTCAAGGCAGCTCCCAGTATGAATAAAACATTTTGTAGATGCATTTTTCAAAGCTAGAACTGTCTGAACACTAAGAGATACTGCCCCTTCAATTAAATTATCCCAATTACGCTCACCAGGAATCACCCCCGGAGCCGCCAAATGAATCACATGCAGATCCTCAACATCCTTCAAAAGATTAGAAATATTTTCAGTATTCCAGTCAACGAATAAAATGCCGTCACCTAAATCATTAAAACAGTCTTGAGCCTTCCTGACACTTCTTATCGGAGCTATCACTTTGTCTCCGGATTCAACAAGAATGCGGACAACCCTTCTCCCAATCATGCCGGTTGCACCAGTAACAAGAAAGTTCATCACTCAGACAACCTGTTGCAGTAATATTCAATTTGACTATCCAGCATAGACGGAACCTTTTCAGGAGAATCCATTTGCGCCAAATAAAACTCTGCGGTTAATTGTAACGACTCTTCGATCTTTAAAACAGGCTTCCAGCCCAATCTGGAAATTGATTTTGCAATATCAAGAGTCAAAAGCCCTGCTTCATGCACTGCCGCCGGTGAAACATTATATTCAATGCTTCCTCCAATCAACCGATGCATAGCTTTGGTCAACTCATCCACAGTACACGAGCTTTCCCTTCCAGGGCCAAAGTTAAAGGCCTCTCCCTTGAATCTGCCTTCATACAAAGCCTTTCCAAGAGCCATGTATCCCCGCAGGGGTTCCAGCACATGTTGCCAGGGCCTCACACCCTGAGGATTTCGCAAAACCACCGGTTTTTTTTCAATAGCAGCCCGGCAGATATCAGGGATAATTCGGTCCTGTGCCCAGTCCCCGCCACCTATGATATTACCAGCACGGGCAGTTCCCAAGCTCATTGCCGAATCACTCTGACAGTAAGAAAGGTGAAAAGAAGTTGCCAACAAATCTGCACACGCCTTGGAACAACTGTACGGATCATGCCCGCCGATACGGTCATTTTCGCGATATCCCCAACACCACTCATTATTTTGATACGCTTTGTCACTTGTTATATTCACAAAGGACTTTACCGTGCCAACCTTGTGCGCTGCCCGCAAAATATTCAATGTCCCCAGGACATTACTTTCAAAAGTTTCCTCTGGATCTTCATATGAAAGCTTCACTAGGGGTTGAGCTGCCAAATGGAAAACAATATCCGGGCGACTTCTTTGAAAAACATCCGCAATTACCCCACGGTCCCGGATATCTCCCAAAGTTGAATCCATTTTTCCAGTCAGACCGAGGACCTTGTAAAGAGCATGAGGACTGTCATTCTCCAACGCCACCCCAGTGACAAACGCCCCTTCACGGATTAGCCACTGACTCAACCACGAACCGCAAAACCCTGTATGTCCGGTAACTAGGACACGCTTTCCTGCATACCAAGGTGCCGAGTTAAGACTTTCTATCGCAGCATCCATGGTGCATCTCCTTTCTGCCACATTTGTTCTAACTGAACCTTATCACGTAATGTATCCATACACTTCCAAAAACCATCGTGCAGATAAGCCATCAACTGTCCGTCCTTTGATAAATTGCTCAACGGATCTGTTTCGAAAGGAACTTCATCACCACTAATATAATCCAATACTTCGGGCTCAAGAACAAAAAATCCCCCATTGATCCAGCCTTCAGAAACCGGGTTTTTCTCTGAAAAACACTTAACCTTGCTATCATCGAGAATAAGACTTCCGAAGCGAGCAGGAGGACGCACAGCAGTCACTGTGGCCAGCTTGCCATGAGACTTGTGAAACTCTACCAGCTTAGTGATATCAACATTACTTACACCATCCCCATAAGTAACCATGAAAGTTGAATCCAAATAAGGGGCCAGACGACGAAGCCTGCCTCCTGTCATTGTATTCAAACCGGTATCCATTAACGTAACCTTCCAGTCCGGAGCATGTTTACCGATAGTTTCAATCACCCCGGTCCCAAGGTTAATGCTCAGATTATTTAATTGCTGGGTAACACTGGAAAAATACTGTTTGATATATGCAGACTTGTAGCCGCAAGCAACAACAAAATCATTATAACCATGCGATGCATACATCTCCATGATATGCCAAAGAATAGGCCTCCCACCGATCTCCACCATAGGCTTAGGACGAGTGGCACTCTCTTCAGATATTCTTGTACCATATCCACCAGCTAGCAATACTGTCTTCATAAGTTTTCCTACTTACAATATAATTTATAACCCATATCGCTTGGCAGCCAGCAGGTTATGTAATGATTAGAACACAAAAACAAAAGGCACTGGCTTTACCAGCCATCTGTAGCTTTAATCACATTGAAATACACTACAGCTAATACCAGCAAGGTCGATATTAGGATAGTCATAAAATGTCCGCTCCTTTACGCAGAGCAATCAGTCATGTGCCGAGTCAATACTCTGATTGACCATGAAGAACATGGCTAACCTACTTAACACTCCCCAGAAAAACGTAGTCAAAATATTCAATCCGTGCATGACTGTGATAGTCACAATTCCAATTTCTACCTGCACCCCGAAAGCACTCAAAGAACCCAAGGCAGCCAAATGGTAGCTGCCTGTGTTTCCCGGAATAAATGAGAACAACCCCGCCAAATTAACAGACGCCAACGTCAAAGCCGCAGCTGGAAGGGTTTCATCGAGCCTCAAAGTTGCATTAAACATGCAAAAAAAAGCAGTAATCATAATAACCCAGATAGCAATGGTCAGCAACAGGACACTCATGTGCAAGGGGAAATTATTCATGTAATTGAATCCGGTCAGAAAATCACCAAGAACTTTACCAAATCGCCCTTCAAAACGAGAATATGCCAACTCCGCCATAAAATCGTGCCATTTCCAAATAATTAAATATACGGCGAGCACAACTGCCAGCATAAAGCAAAAAATTTCTGCGGAGTACTCTGATAAACTTAAAAAACGATAACTGCCCACCAGCAAGATTATAAGCAGGCAAAGCAGATCAGAGAACCTCTCTGCAAAAAAATATACCAAAGCCAGTGACTTGCTCCCTCCAAACCTGTTTACCCACAGCAAACGGACTCCTTCACCAAGTCGAAAAGGGGTGAATGCACCTACGGTAAATATCCATGGAAAAAGGAGAATTGACCTTGCTAAGCTGACAAATGCGCAGAGATGGAAAAGTATCCCAAAACGAATACTGCGAAGGAAAAGAGCCAAAGAAAACAAAAGTATAAAATGAAAACCAGCGCTGCGAAACTCTTGAGAATAAACAGATCTCCAGACTTCAGCCGAGGGCAGTTTACTACGAAAGGCAAAGCACAACCAGACAATAAACAAGATTGACAGTATTTTAACAAGAAATCGGATCACATCTTTTTTTACCGCAAAGTTAGACAACATCTCCTCTCACAATATTCCCGTTTGCCGCTAAAGTTCTCGTAAAAGAGAAAATTCACGTAAACCTTCATCGAACATTGTAGCCGATTCAGAGTTGCTATAAAGTGACAGCAGAGCTTTGTAGGCTGCTTCAGACTTTGCAGGCATGTCCGGAAGGGCTTTTTGCTTATTCCACAGCCGAATATCCAAAATTGAAGGCAACTCGGCAATTCTTTTATCATCCTCATCCAGTCCGACAAACCTGCCTATCCTACGAAAAGCTTCTTCCTGATGCTGCTCATGAAAAAAATAATCAAAATTTACCAGAAGAACCTTCGTCCCGGGAGGAAGCTCACGAAAAAAATTCAATGTATGATAATTCCAGAAAGAATACCCGACTGACAACGGAAGATGTTCCCTTTTTTTCAAAGAAAAAGCCACTCCCGAAGGGTTACGAAAACAGAATACGACCTTATTTACAGATGTGAATTTGCGCCAGGACCTAAGAGTCAAACAAAATCTGGGATCCTTAACCCAGAGATCAAAATATTCCTGTCCTAAAAGATCCATTTTCTCACTTAGACTGTCAGCTCGTGAATTAATTTTATTAAGACTGGGCTGAAACAAATATTTAAATTTTCCAGAAATAATATTTCTAAACATCCGGATTAAAGGTTTTGAGTTACTTTCTTTTTGCCAGTTAGCAAAATCAGTGCCCAATCCCAGCACCATTTTATTATTAACATCTACAAAATCAATATTTTCGTAGTAACCTTTCGCGTTAAATTTATCTGCCCTGAAAAGTTTCTCACTCTCTCCGAAATCTGCACCCAAAGAGTTTAAAACCTGACAAATAAAGGAGGTACCACTTCTATGCATACCTGTTACTACATTCATAAATCACTTTTCCCGAAATTTGGATCAATAATATTTACTGCCCTTGATTCAGCCGAACATTTTGCCCCATTTTCACAGTAAGGATCTATGCTTACATCAATAATTGTTATCGGGAACCCTTTGGTAGATTTGTAAAGTCTACCAATATACTCTCCAATTATTGCAAAAAAAACAGCGTTGGTCATAAGTGTAACCAAAAGAAGCAGGACCAAAGTTGCAAACCCAGGAGGCCAATCAGAGGAGGCTGCGGCATACCGGATAAGATAGTATAAAGCACCCCCGGAAGTTAATGCAAAAAGAAAAAAACCAAAATAAGCAGAGATACGTAATGGAAGAACTGATTGATGAAAAATGCCATCCAAAGCAAAGTTCATTAAGGCCCGCAATTTGAATTTACTCTCACCGGCACTGCGTTGAGCTCGATCATACTCAATACCACACTGCCTAAAACCGATCTCACCAATTGTTCCCCTCAAATACGGGGTTCCATTATGTAATGATCTTAAGACAGTCAGAACCCGGTGTGAGATAAGACGAAAATCTCCTGCATTACGCGGTAATGGCTGTTCACTGGCAACATGGACAATATGATAATACAGCTTACGGGTTTTTTCCAAAAGCCAGGACTCATCCCTTTTAACCCTAATCCCGTAAACAACGTCGTAACCTTCTTCCCACTTCTCAATCATCTGCGGTATCATTGAGGGAGGGTCCTGCAAATCCGCATCAAGTTGAATCGCAGCATCTCCACGGGCTTTATAGAAGCCTGTCAGAATTGAACGCTGGAAACCGAAATTTCTTGAAAACCGAAAAACCCGAATACGCCTATCTCTCTTTGCTTCTTCAGCGAGAAGCTTGAATGTCTCATCAGAACTACAATTGTCAGTAAAAATGAATTCAAACTCATATCGCTTGGAGATACACTCAATGGCTCGTCGAACCTCTTTTAAAAGTACAGGAATATTTTCTGCTTCATTAAAAACAGGAAAAACCAAAGAAATAAGTCTTTTCCTGCCTTCATTTGAATTATTACCATCATTCATCGATACTGTTCCCTTTGATATATATCCACTGTAATCAGATTACAGATCAGCCCACGCCCACTTCATAATCTCATAGACAAGCGCATGACCATGAAAGCCATTAGTCAGCAAGATTACCCTCTTATATAAAACTTAATCAATTTGGACTATAAAAATTAACAAGTCAACCTCAGCACATTTCTCATCCTTCAATACTAATCGGAAGAAAAAATTTCAGGGGATTATCAAATGACTTAACTTCCCTGGGATTGTTATAAGAGAGGATTACATAAACTCAAAAAAGCAGGAATAATACCTTCTATGACGGGCGGTAATGATTGCTACCAAAACGCTATGGCTGAAAGGACAAATGGAATCGTAAAACAAGATTTTTCACATATTAAAAAACTTACACCGAAGTAAATAAATGCTGCAAGAATATCTCGAAATATAAAACTCAAAAAGACCGCACCTTAGTTTGCACATGATTACTCCAAACATCACCCATAAAAAGGACTGTGAGGTTAAGCTCACAGCCCAATGGTAATAATCTAAAACCATCAATCTATATTAGAACGGCACAATATAATATTTAACTATATTTTACTGCTCGAACACTCACTGCAATAACCATAATTACCGGCAGCGGCCTTATACTTTCGTCTAAAGGTCCTTGCCTTCTTACCATTCCAGACAGCTCCGAAATCATCCTCAAACACGTTTCCGTAGCTCAATTCCTTGGGAGTAAACGGTGCAGCTACACAACAGGGAAACATTTCACCATCAGAATTAATATAAGCTCCAGAGTATACCCCAGGACACCCACCGGTAAACTCATTAAAATAAGAACGATCTCGCATAAGCCCTGTAGTAGGATCTAATTGGTAATTATCATAATTACTATCCTTTACAGGCTTCCACTTCTCATAATTTTCCACACTTGTGGCTTGAGGTTTAACTTTGAATGTTTCAAAGTCAGGCGGCGGAATTATAAAATTACCTTTGTACAGAGTTACAAAGTCATACTTGGAAACCAGAGACTTTGCTTCTTCAAATTCATCTTCGGTATACTTGTTTATGAGGTACCGGATAAGAAGTTTCATACCCGAATTTGATTTTTCAATTTCTTCGCAAAGAGCAATAATATTGTCACGAACAACATCAATTTGCCCACCTATACGGTATTCGCCATATGATTCCTGACTCATGCAGTCCAAGGCAAGGTGCACAGATTGTATAGGCAAACCTGCTACTCTTACCGGATCCATGACAGAAGCATTAGTTTCAATCGTAACAAACATTCCCTTGTTGGCTGCATACTCTATCATTTCAAAAATTTCTGGATGCAAAAAACTTTCGCCAATGCCTGTGAGAGAAAGATACCACGTTTTTCCACAAATTGAATCTATCACTTTTTTATACTTTTCAAGACTCATAAACTTATCACGATGAAAAACTTGTTTTCTATCCTCTAAAGGCATTCCGTGGGGACAACTTAGACACCTATAATTACAGGCTATAGTAGGTTCAATTGAAATCTGAGTAGGGTAATATGGGAGAAATCCTGCCCACTTAAAATTACTCATTAACTTAGAAAGACCAATATTTAAAAGCTTTGAAAATACATGCTGTCCAGTCAGAAGATAAGAGAGCTTCTCCATATTACCAAAACGGCGAATAAAAACTGACTTCTTTTTACCAAACGATATTTTCATATTTCACCTTAAGTCGCATAGTCTTTATCAGATATAACGACATTTTTTTTCTTAACAAATCTGAATAGATACTAAACAAAAGGAGTGACTACCCCTTAATAACCTCTACATACCAGTCAATCGACTTCTTCAAACCTTCAGAAAAAGGAGTAAGGTTATAGGAAATCATGCCCATCAGCTTATCATTACTGGCATTATGACAGTATACGTCTGACCCTCTTGCTGGCTTTCGTAAAATTTCACCCTGATAACCCATCGCATCTGCGATGGTTTCAATTACCTCTTTGATGCAAACCTGATTATGGGTCGAAATATTAACAGACTCACCTTTCTCTAGCTTTCCATAGACAGCGAGTATTGCTTCGACAGTATCAGTTACATAAATGAAATCACGACTTTGATTGCCGTCGCCATGGATTTCAAGCGGAATATCGTTTAGCACCCTGTATACAGTAAGAGGAATCACCCCGGCCAGTTCACCCTTATGATTTTGACGAGGGCCATAATTATTAAAAGGCCTTATAATAAAAGCATCTAAATCATACATGCGCACATACGTTTCAACAGCTAAATCAGCTGCAGCTTTTCCTGCCGCGTAAAGGGTCGTTGGATTGCGTGGATGTTTTTCATCCATAGGTTCGTAGACAGCCGTTCCATAAACTTCAGACGTTGAGAAATGACAAAGAGTTGAAAATACTTTTTTGCGTTGAAGTTCAAGCAAATTCAGAACTACTTTCGTATTTGTCTCAAATGAATTTGATGGATTCATGAAAGAATAATTGAGAGCCTTAGTGGCACAGTTGAACACAATATCAATAGAATGGCGTTCAAAAATGTACTCGAGAGAAGTACTGAACTCTGCATCGTCTCTATAAAGAATTGCTCCTCTTGAAATGGCCTCGCGAAGATTATCCTCAGATCCGAGAAAAAGGTTATCTATGATAACAACCTCTTTAGCTTCCATATCAAGCAACCGATCAACAAGATGGCTTCCGATAAAACCGGCACCACCTGTAACCAGAACAGTACTTCCTTTAATCTCAGGACGCATAAATATTACCTTCTGCACTTACAATTATTGCCGCACTCAACAATTTTAAGAGCTAATGCGAGCGATTCAAGACCGTCTTCACCGGTGACAAGAGGCGTATCATTGTCACGACAACACTGTAAAAAGGCCTCAATTTCAACACGTAGAGGTTCTTTCTTCTCAACTCTGAAGCTTGTGTAATCGCCTTCTGAAACTCCAAATTTTGTTCTAAACCACTCGCTCTTTGTTTCATTTTGCTCAGCAGCAAAGTTAGAATAAAAAGAAAGAGTTTGGTTTAGATAATCCACCTTAAACATACCATTTTCGCCTGTAACAGTTATTTTGCGCACTTTAGTTGGTGTTACCCAATTCACATCAAGAATTCCAAGAATTCCGTTATCGAAACGAAGAAGGCCAAAGACAATATCCTCATTATCAGTATTCATGACTTTTGAAACTTCAGCAGTCATAGTCGTTACTTCAGATTGAGAAATATTTCGCATCATATCAAGTTCATGAGTAGCTAAATCACTAGCAACTCCCACATCCGTTATTCTTCCTGGGTAAGGAGATTGTCTACGTGAATGAATAGTAAAAATTTTGCCAAGATGTCCATCAGCTATCCGGTCTTTTAGCTGTTGAATGGCAGGGTTAAAACGTTCGATATGTCCAACTTGAAGAACCTTACCAACACGTTTTGCTTCAGCAATCATTTCTTTTGCTTCTTCAACTGTTTTTGCGATAGGTTTTTCGACTAGAACGTTTATTCCTGCATCCAAACAATCCATAGTCGCTTGTTTGTGCAAAAAAGTAGGGAGAGCAATGGTCACAGCATCTGGTTTTTCTTTTTCTATAAGATCCCGATAGTCAGAATATGCTCGGCCACCATATAAAGAGCAAAGTTTTGCGGTCTGTTCGATATTTTGATCGGCTATGCCGACTAATTCACAATTGGGTATATCTGAGTATAAACGAACATGGTTCTGACCCATTGAACCTGTTCCAATTACAGCTACTTTCATGATTATATCCTTAAAAAGTTTAAAGTTATTTTGCTAAAGACAAAATGTCTGAGGCTAAGTCTAAGTCAGGATGTTTTTCTTTATGCCTAGAAATAATCCTTTTGTACTGTTCAGCTGAATTTGCTGAGCTAAAAACTTTTGTGTTTAATGCGGATAGTTGAGCCTCACTGACGATGTAATCGACAACCAAAACAGCCCCATCACCGGTCTTAACGAGCAAATCAGCATTTGTAAAAATTTGTATAACCGTTCCTGCAGGACAGGAATATTCTTCAGAACACGAAAAAGGAACAGCGGCATAGAAAATTGTTTTGATTTCACCGCAATAAGAATAGGCCCCCGGATAGGGATGCGAAAGAGCCTTGATAAAATCACAAATTGCAACTGAAGACAAATTCCAGTCAATTTCACCGTCCTCAGGTCGCCTCATAGGTAAGTATTTTGCTTCCCCTTCCTGCTCAGCAAAATGGCGAGAACTGATTGCTCCATCCAAAACAGAGTCAATAAACATTTTTGCAGTAAGTCTTGCGACCTTATGCTGCATGGATGAAATTGTATCAAATGGTGATATTTCAAAAGTGCAGCTTTTAATAATAGCCCCATCATCAATACCAGGAGTGATTTCGAAGATTGAAAGACTGAACTCTTCTTTTCCCAAAATCAAAGCCCAGTTTTGCGGAGATCGACCACGCCCTTCAGTAATTCCATAAGGACTTCCATGCACACCCACTGCACATATTTTACAATGATCAATCAACCAGTCTGGGATCAGGCGTTGCCACCCAGCAACAAGCAAAATATCTATATCATATCCAAGCAGCTTTTCCTTGTCTTCAGCGGCAGACAAGGAGTAATCAAAAATTTCAATTAGTTCCACTCCACTTTCTTTACAAAGACTTTCCTGGTCAATGTACCCAGAAACTCCATCTTTTTTTACCGAACTGGAAAGCCCGATAATTGCAGAAACATTCAACTTGTCAGAAACAACATTGAAAATGTCTACTCCAGAGGATAAGGTGTTAAGAATTGCTATTTTTTTCATGACTGCAAGTGAGCTACACTGTAATTAGGAAGCTCTCCAATGTCTTTCCTGTAGGAAAAATTGGCCGAAAAATGTGTGTTGATAGTAGAAATCTGTTGATTAATATATCCTTCAAAAACAGGAACATAATTAGCTGATTCACTCTGATAGTGAAGAGGGTGCAACAACATCTGCACAGCTTTTGTCTGCGAAAGATTTAACCACTCAACTGGATTTTTTCCTCTGAATGACATGCAAGAGTCGGAAATATAATTTTCATTAGAAAAGAATTCAGGATCATAGGCATTTATAAACCCATCAAACATAGGGAATTGACCATGTACCGAAGGACAATGCAAACTAATGGACTTAACATCTTTGCCAACGATACGACTCAGACCTGCTGCCTCTTCCTCTGCATATTTCTGTAGCTCATCCGAACTTACATCAGGGTAGCAAGTAGGATCGAAATGGAGTCCAATTTCGAATCCCCATTCAGACATTTCCTGAAGCATTGAAGCATTCTCTGCCGCAAGAGGATTATAGAAGGGAGAAGTCATTAATATAAAATTAGTTGAAAGTACTCCTACCTCTTTTTCGGCTTTAACTAATTTAAAACAATAATCAATTGAAAGATCGATATCATGCCTTAAGATCAACCCGTTAGAGTTCCAGTCAAAATCCATAAAAAGATATGTTTCTGACGTCTTCTTTATCAGCGACAAAAAGTCCCTATATTTATCATAGGTAAACATTGTTAATCCTGAGGAGACTGGCTATTGATAACCACAGTCATGCTACAAGCAGAGCAAACCGCTTCAACATTAGAATCCGTGGTCGGAAGAAGATCCAATTTATTGCCACATGAACAGACGTAACCTCTTAACCGCGCAGGATTTCCATAAACAAGACCATAATCAGGAACATCTTTCGTAACAACGCTGCCTGCTCCAACGATGGCCCATTTCCCTATAGTATTATTACATACGATAACCGAGCCGGCACCGATGCCAGCACCTGTTTTAACGTGAGTCTTAAAACACTCCCAGTCGCCAATATCCAGCAAGGCTCCGTCTTGATCAACGGCTCGGGGAAACATATCATTGGTAAAACAAACAGAAGGGCCTATCATAACACCATCATCAATCTTAACCCCTCTAAAAACATTTGCATAATTCTGTACTTTAACTTTGTTTCCTATTTCTGCACCAAAATCAATGAATGCACCTTTACCAATGATACAGTCAGACCCAATAACTGCATTAGCCCTAACCTGCACCTGTTGCCAGATGCAAGTTCCCTCACCTATAATAGCACTGTCTTCTACATGTGCTGTTTTATCAATGAACATGCTATCATTCTCTTATATATATTTATTATTGTTTAAAATTAAACTGTACTATATCAATTCACAATTATATTTAGTCAACCTCAAAACAAAGCTCATAATTTCAGAACAACTTTATATACAACAAAACAAACATGCAGTCTTAAGCAGATAATCCGCAAGCACTGAAAACTACTTCTTAGCAGTTAAGTAAAGGGCTGCGCCATTCTTTACTGGAAAATCAAAAGCTAAGTCAAAAAAACCTTTAAGTTGTTCAGGACTTAATTGAGAAAGAAAGGAATTAGGCAAAGTTTTCAAAAACAATCCCTCTTCACTAACAACTTTTAACCCAGCCTTTTCTATATCTCCGCGTAAATGCTCCAGCGTATAAACTCGGCGATGATGAATTTTTTTATCAGCAGGCCCAAGATCAAAAGAATTTTCTGCAAGGTTCATTTTTACAGCATGCTGCCTATGTATCGAGTCTGCATTGGGCACAAGAATGTGAACAACAGACTCATCATGAATCCAAGTACGTACTTTCTGCAATGTTTCAACCGGATCAATAACATGCTCTAGAACAAAAGAGCAGACAACCTGATCATACTTATTCTCTGGACTATAGTTCTCGAAATATGAATTAACGAACTCAACATTTTTATATGTAGGCCTAACCGCATCAATCAAATCTTCTGAAGCATCAATAATTGTAGACTTGTTAAACTTGTCCAAAATATATTTAGTCCAAACGTTGTCCCCTATGCCCATTTCAATAATTCTATCTTTCTCAGAGGGCATATTCTTAAGAACATGCTTAGCAATAAGATCTAGTATATTTTTATCCGTATCTCGGGATGTGGTAGGATTCAAATAATTATGTGCAACTGAATCAAGCATTTGTTTTTCGTTCATTGATATTCTCCTATTAAAGGTATTCTTTATATTTTTTAATTAAATCGCTTGTAACAAGCTCCCAACCATGATGCTTGTTGATCCACTCTTTACAGGCTTGACCTACATTTCGCAAATATTTTTTGTCTTCACATTCAAGGATTCTTTCATAAATTTCATCTTCAGTAGAGCACGACAAATTGGGAGCAACAGAACCATAAAACTTATTACTGAGTTCCGCATTACTGCCAATCATTACAGGAGTCCCATGAGCCATAGCCTCAATAGCTATGCCTCCTCCAGGCGCGGGATATGGCAGATCATTAAACTGATCAACAACGACATCACACTTATAAAAAAAAGCTGCCAACGCCTTTGGTGACATCTCATCTAACCAAGAAACATTTTCAATTATACCCAAGTCTTCAATAACACGTACCGCCTTCCTGTAATCAGCACCCCTTTTAAGCATTATTAGGCGTGCATTTCCTCCTGAGTGGATATAACGGGCATATGCATTTAAAAATCTGTTGTTATTTTTAAACACAGCTTCAGACTTGGAAGAAGATGTATAATGAAGCCTGCTAGGCAAAAAGAAAACTGTCTTACGATCGGGATTTATATCATATTCTTTTGCAGTTGTAGCGCCTACAGGGATTTTCAATAATCCACATTCTTTTATATCTAATTTTTCGACCACACTGTTCGTTAACGGATCAAAAACATGATAAACATAGCTTGCTTTTTTAAAATGTCTTCGGACCCTTACACCATTAAAAGTGCGTGTAGTTGCAGCTTCCCGCAAGTCACTGCCTGTTGCTGAAGCAATATAATTTTTGTTTCTCAACTTGAGCATTTCTTCTGCAGCAGGAAGCAAAGAACAAGTCCAAGAGTGAACCAAGTCGTATTTTGAAAGCTCTAAAGCCAAGGGAACTTGATTGACAATCATGGATAAAATGTTCTTTCGGGGATAACGATGAATCCAGTCCTCATCAATAGAAAAATTTAAGGAACTATAAGGAAGCGGACATATTTTAACATTCTCATTTACGTATAGATGTGCGTCAACCCCTGCTTTTCTTAAAAAGCAGCAATGTAAAAAACCTATATTAGCCAAGTTACCAATGTGCGCAATTCTCATGAGCAAGCCCCAAACAATGTAGTGGTCATTTTAAGACCGGTATGTGACCGCAAGATCTACCTATAACATGCCTTCCTTCAGGAACATCTTCCAAAACAACAGTTCCGATCCCAACTCGGCTTTTTTCATGTACAACCACTGTAGGAGCAATTGTTGCATTAGGATCTATTGTAACATTGTCATGAACTATTACAGATCCACAAACAATCGCATTACTAGCGATAACACAATTCTTCCCGACCCTTGAATTGTGAGAAATAACTACAAGCGCCCCAATGATTGTACTGTCACCGACATGGGTAATATCTTTAAACAGTCCTCTTTCAATAATGGCATTAGAACCAACAACCGTATTACTGCCTATGAAAACAGACCCAGCATGAGATACTGTTTTTTTATGACCGTAATCTCCCACAGCGCATAGGCCGTCCCCACCAATGTGGACCCCTGGCTTAATTATGCATCCAGCACCAATATGGACATTAGACTCAATACGCACAAAGTCACCAATCACTACTCCCTCTTCAATCGTCACATTATATGCAGCAATAGATGCATTAGGACTAATTTGGGCTTTTGGACTAATTTTGTTTATGCATTCAGAATAATAAAAATCCGTCTCCTTCAAAAGGTACTCATGAATTTCGTAAAACAAATCAGCGGGATTTTTAGCAGGAATTATTACAACATTTGAACCTTTAACTTTTTTACAGCCAATGGGAGCAATGATCGCGTTTACGTTGGTATCCTTAACAAGACCCTCAATCATGCTGCAATCGCTAGCAAAAATAAGAGAGTTTTTCTTTTCTTGAAATAACAATTTAAGATTTTCAATTTCGTGATCATGAGTTGCTGCGAATCCGAAAACTTTGCCTATTTCAGAGAGTCTCATGGATTACCCTCTTTGCTGTAACGTTTCAAGAATGGACTTAACGTCAGTCAACTTTTCAATTTCAGAGCCAGTAAAAACCGTATCAAAGGCTTCTTCAATTGCCAGAACAATTTTGATATGCTTTAAGGAATCCCACCCTTCGAGACTCTTAATTGCAGTATCTTTTTGAATTTTATCAACAGGACATCCAGTCATTTGTGAAAGAACGGTTTTAACTTTATCAAACATACTTTACCTCATTGATACTTTTACATTTGCAAAGTATTTTGGATTATCTGAAATTTTATTATGCAAATCAAATATATACGACTTAGAAGATTCATCAGACGACTCACTCACTTCAGTAAAACCTACATTTCCATAAAAATTTTCAACTTGTGAATTTTTGGGTGTTCTAATGTAACTACCTTTGATTTTGGCTTTACCCAACGACTTAGCCCAGCGCATAATTTCATTAATAAAAACATGTTCTACTCCACGTCCTAAAACCCTACAGGAAAGCAAAAGACTATCAATAAGGGCACTATCGTCCTCATAGGACAGTATGGCTGTTCCTACTATTCCAGATGAACCAAACTTATCATCCAACTGTAAAGTGATAACGTCATGGTCAGAAGAATTAATAAAAAAATTGATGTTCTCTTCGGTATATCTTTTTGTCGTCAAATTGAACTGATTTGTTTTTTGGGTTTGCTGCGCAACCCGGGGAAGTGAAATCTCATCACAAATTAAAATAGATACATTCATTTCAAGCATCGCATAATAATCATTCAGACTGGAGGAGCTGCTTTTCAACTTCTCCCGCGATGCGTTTGCTTTATACATTTTTCCGCGCTGCATATCTTCATTTGAGAAAGAATTTACATCAAAGAGGCGGCACTCCGTAAGTTTTTGCAAATGCGTCTCAGGTCTGTTTTTATCAACCTGTATGCAGTGAACTTCTGGAATTGAGGATTTTATTAAATTTATTTCAAAGTCGCTATCGTCCATAAAAACAAAGCTATCCACACCAATATTTAATTTTCTGGCAAGATTCCGAATGTTGGTTGCTTTATCCGCCCAATTAATTTCCGCTGCCGCAATATGTTTTTCTCTTAAAAGCATATCTGGATGCTTTTGAAAAACTTCCCAAACATCATCAGAATTATTCTTACTGCATAATGCTAAAATAATTCCTCTGTTATACAGATTTATAATTTCTTGTTGAAACTCATAAAAAGCAGAGCCAGGGTAGGTTCTCCCTATTGCTATTCCGGACAACCCATCTTCACCAATAATCCCCCCCCAAAGCGTGTTGTCACAGTCAAGAACTAAGCATTTTTTATTCAACCCCAAAGTCGGTCTTATAAAGTCATATGCTGATTTAGCTACCTCATAAAGAGCTGACTTTGAGTAAGGAGCCTGTCCAATGTGCCAAAATCTATCATCATAAAATGAATTTTCCCCAAGACAACGGATTATTCTATCTATATCGATAATACTTACGGAATTGAACTCTTTTGAAATATCTTTAAGACATTCGTTTAAAACTTTAATACATTGTGTCTGGCCATTTGAAGTTTGAAAATCAATAGAACCGAATGCAGGATTTCTAGGGCTACCGATCGAAAAAAATAAAATATGAGCACTCGTTTGCTTTTTTATTCCTTGGACCACCTCTTGGAAAAAAAACTTAATCCTATCAATTTCAGACTGTTGCTGATCTTCGGACAAACTAGTAAAGTTTCGGGCAAGGTCCCAAGACATTTTATCAAGAAAATGTGCAACAATAACACAATCTGTATCTACATTAAGAAGGTCAGCGTTTCCTTCAACAGCATCAACAAAAGTATTGTCAAAATCGTTAAAAGCAACATTGCATTTAACATGATGATCTAACCCGAGATATTGCAAATAATCAGAAAGCCCCTCGATAGTAATATTTCTTAATATGGATATATTATACTTTTTAAAATTTAAACTTTGTGATTGCTGTAATTTACTCTCAATTTCAAGAATTGTTGGCATCATGAGGTATCCTCCAGTGTAACTTAACTATTCAACAAAATATGTTTATAATTTTGGTACAGTTCATTTAGAGAGTAAAAGTCCCACCCTTTTGCCTTAATAAGATTAATAGTCTCGGTAAGCAAAGTTTTAGCCCCATATCCATCACATGCAAGGTTCAAATGCTCACTAGTTATATCTTTCAAGCTCTTGTATTTATCGTACACATCCAACGTTCCAATATTAAAAAAGATAGATGTCGGATGAAAATTCAATATTTTTAAGCCATCTGTAAAGAATAATTTTTTAACATTGTCAGACAGGCATTTGTTTTTGTAGTAAAACAAATGAACACCATCCTCTAAAAATGTAGGGAATCTCAAAAGCCCCGACTCATGCCGTAAGGGAGTTAAACCTTCCTGCAGATAGAGACAAAGGTTCGCATCATACTTAATTCCACGCTTATAAAACTCTCTAGAGATTAACGAGTTCTCAAAATAAGCATGGGCTCTGAATGTATTGGCCTCTGGAAACATTTCAAAAAGCGTGTCTATAACCGTTAAATAGTCATCGCCGTGAGTTGAATTAGGCAAAAAGTTTGGGTGCAAGCCAACTTCAATCTTGCCTTCAGATGCGTATTTACTAACCACTTCACTAGCATTAGTAGCAAAAACGGTAGGCTTTATACCAAACCCGTTTATGAGCTCAATTGTATATTCAACCGCAACATCTGAAGCCCAATCCGTATCGAGAGTAATACAGTATTGAGGTACTGACAGATCAGGCATATTAACCTTTCCTATTTCTGAGCAACTTTGCAGGAACTCCTGCAATTACAGAATATTCTGGGAAATTCTTTTTTACTACAGCATTCGCTCCGACAAGGGAGCCTTTACGCAATGTGACACCATGCATAATCATGGCACCTATCCCTATATTTACATCTTCTTCAATAGTGATTGGGTCAAAGAAAAGTTTTCTAAAAGTAGTCGGAATCTCAATGGGCTCTAGTTCATGCTCACAGGGGTGAATTTTTACTTGTGGTCCAATTCCAACATAGTCACCTATAGTTAGACCTCCTGCTCCAATAATAAAGCATTGTTGCCCTATCCAAACATTGCTGCCAATAACAATGTCTGTTGAGTAGTATCCTTTCAAGATGGTATCGTGTCCGATATATACATTGTCCCCTAATGAAATCTTTTCAGGGTGAAAGATACGGACTCCGTCTTCAATTATGACATTTGTTCCACAGCTTTTTAGTAAAGATAAATCTGGAATTCCAGGTCCTTCGCTACGAAAGAGTTTGGGAGTAAAATTATACATCAAGGTTGCCTATAGTTGTGTTGTGGTTGTATTAAAATACTATTTAGAGTCTCTGCCGAGGAAAAGTTTTATTTTATTACACACGGTTTGAACATCAACTTTTTCATAGCATGGAACAGTTAAGCAATTGTCTTGTAAATATTTTGAATTTGGGCATATAGAATCATATTTTTTTGAGTAATATGTCAGCCCACTTAAACAGTATGTGCCGATAGTCGTTTCTATCTTGTCCGCAGCTAGATATTTGATTAGATTGTCTCTGTGGCAGCCTTCTGGAACTCTGTACACTAAGGATTGAATATTGTGGGTGATTCCTTCTTCGGCGAGTTGAGGAATAAAACCAAGTTGAATAAGTTCCGAGTTATAACTTTCTTTTATAGCGTTACGAGACTCTACAATGGAATCAAGTTTCTTAAGTTGTGAAATTCCCATCGCAGCCTGCAATTCTGTCATTCTAAAATTATAGCCTGCTTCAACGAAATCAAATTTACCGTCTTGCACAGAGGCACCATGGTTGAGTAATATTTCTAACTTTTCTGCGTAGTTTGGATTATTTGTTATAATCGCGCCACCTTCTCCGCAAGTTAGTAGCTTTCTCGGGTGAAAACTGAAGCAGGTGAGGTCTGAAATATTGCCACTTTTGATCCCATTTAAGGAGCTTCCTATGGCACAGGCTGCGTCTTCGATTAAGGGAAGGGAGTTTTTTTCGCAGATTTTTTTGATTTTATCTAATCCAGAGAGGTTACCAAAGGCGTCTACAAAAATGACCGCTTTAGTTTTAGAAGATATTTTATTCTCTAATTCAGCGGGTAGCATGTTATATGTGTCGAGAGAAACATCCGCAAAAATAGGTTTTGCACCAATTTCTTCAACGACATTTACTGTTGCAGGAAATGAAAAATCAGAGACGATGACTTCGTCACCAGCTGTGATGCCCATCAATTTAAGGCATGCGTATAGAGCTGTTGTTGCGGATGTTGTTGGAAAACTATACTTAGCTGAGGTATATTCCGTCATTTCTTTTTTAAAGTCAGCGATATAGTGCCCTTTTGTGAACCAGCCCGAATCAAAAATTGCTTCAAAATCTGTTTTTACATCTTCGAAGCTAATATATGGCTTAATTAAAGGGATTTTTTTCATGCCGATACAACCTTGTTTTAATAGTTAAAAACAGCACCGCTCCAGCTGAGTCCTATGCCGAAGCCGAAGGTTAAGATCTTATTTCCCTTTTTAAGCCTGCCTGCTTCTTCTGCTCGCTTAAGAGCAATGGGGATTGACGAAGAAGTTGTGTTGCCCACTTCTTCGAGATCTATAATAAGTTTTTCTTCAGGTATATTCAGCTTTTTGCCGATGGATTCGAGAACGTATCTGCTTGCCTGATGTAAGACAAATAAATCTATATCATCCATTGTAAGATCAGCTTTTTTTATCAATTTTGAAATTTCGGACGGAATGGTTCCGAGCGTAAAAAGAAATACGCCGTATCCATCCATTTCGAAGCTCGGTTTTTGAATAGGCTGATTTGCCGATTCCCCGGTGACAACGCTGATGCCTGAATTTTTGCAGACAATAGCTTGGCTTCTGCTGCCGTCTGTTCCGAAATGAAAGACGGGGTCTTCATCCGGACTGTCGAGAATGGTTGCACTGGCTCCGTCAGAAAAAAGAAGAAAAGCTTTTTTATTCTCGGGGTTGATTACTTTTGAATAATTATCAACCGTAACCAGTAAAACTCTTTTTGAGATTCCAGACCGGAGATAGCTGTATCCCGTTGCAAGCCCATACCCGTAACCACTGCATCCAAGACTCAGATCAAAGCATTTTGTCGAGCGATCTAATCCGAGCTTATCCTGAAGCATGGCGGAACAATGCGGGAGCAGGGTGTCCGGTGTTTGCGTGCAGACGATTAACGTATCCGGCAAGTCTTTAAGCCCTTCAAGAGCTTTGGATGCGGCTTTAAAGGCCATATCAAGAGTTGTTTCCTCTTCATCGGTATGATGGAGAAACCTTACCCCTGTCTTCGGCAGGGTGTCAGAAATATTCCAATCCGGTTTTTCTTTATCGAGCAGCATGCAGTCGATAGTGTTTTCCGGAAGGTAATATTCAACTCTATGAATTAAATTAGGCATCAATTAATCCATGAGAATCGAGAGTTTCGATGATTGCCTGTACCGAAAGAGCGATAGCGAGCTCAGGGATATTTGCGGCTTTTCCGTCGGTTTCCTGATCAATACGCATGAGAATCTGGAGCTGTGCAAGGCTGTCCCATGCTTCCAGTGTCTGTGAGGAATCTGCCATTGTGACAGCTTTTTTCTGGTCGAGTGCTTCCTGAATGAGTGTAAGTACTTTTGCTTTATTCATAATTAATTCTCCTTATTTTCTGGGCGATGAGGCTTCGTAAATACGGGTTTCCCATATATACATGCCGAATTTGTAGTCGACGATAATGTCTTTTGTTTCAATAGCTTTTTCTAAAACGTCTTTATGTTTTGCAGCCAGATCAAGAGGGAATTGAAAGCTTTGTTTGTTAACTAGCTTAACCTCTTCGAAAATTTCTTCAGCCGCATCAATGATTTTTGGATAGTTAGAAAGAGTTAGAATAGGAAAAATAAGTCTTCCGCCGTCCTTTAGATAACTGGGGCTGTTGCGGATTATCTGCGTTGTAAGTTCAGTGCCATCGCTGCCGGAATCACAGCTGATTGATGTTCCGAACCACGGTGAAATTTTTGCTATGGATTCAGCAATGCCTGAAACATCGTCAACAATGAGATCAAAGGACATGGATTTCCATGGATCAAACATTGAGCCGGCTTTTCCGGTCATTTCAAGGTCATATTTTTTGAAATTTTCTAAAGCGTTTGCAACAGCTGATTCAGAAATGTCAGAGGCGTGGACTGGTCCGCTAAAGCCCAACCTTTTAAGAACAAGGCTGACGATGCCGCAGCCGCAACCAAGATCGAGCAGAGACGAGCCGTAAAGATCTTTCTGCTCCTTGAGATATTTTATAATAAGCTTGGATGTCTCAGTAGGAAAGAAGGACCCCTCATGTACGTCCACAATGGTCTCTTCGTATTCAAAAGTTCTCACATTAAACCCCCGTCAATAGTAATTTCCGAGCCGTTTAGATAGCCTGACTTTATAATATGTTCAATAGCGTAATAGATGTCTTTGCAAGATCCGAATTGCTTTGACGGAATTCGTTCCAAAACGGCTGTCTGTCTAGTCTCATCAAGAGAATGAATTAGACCTGTGTCGAAATATCCTAGGACCAGTGAGTTGGCTGTAATACCGAATCTGCCGTATTCGTGGGCAAGGGATCTTGTCATGGCTGTTACTGCTGCTTTGCTTGCGGAGTATGCGGCTGCACCTACCACACAACTTTGCGCAACAACTGAGGAGACATTGATTATTCGTCCCCAGCCTGTACGCATCATTACAGGAATAGCTGTTTGTAAAATTTTAATCCCGCCTGTGAGATTAATATTGAGCACCGCGTCCCATTCTTCGGAAGAATAGCCGAGGAAGAGTTTATCTATTGAGATGGAAGACAAGTTGATCAGGGTTATATTGCCCTTAAGGTTTTTAATTATTTCACAGAAGGAATTGATAGAATTTTTGTCCATAAGATCAAGTTCTGCACAGGTGAAATTTTTACACTCCAGAAATTCTGAGAGTTTATCACTATTTCTTGTTGTGCCTAATACTTCATCATTCTCAAGCAGCATAGGGAGCAATTGCTTGCCTATATCACTGGAAGCTCCGATCAGGATAATCATTTGGATGGCTCCTTAACAGGATAAAGAACTCCGTCTTTTTTATTAAAAACGGCATTTAAAACCATCGGCTTAATTATTTTTCTCAAGAACAGATCCTTACAAGGACTGGTCACATAGTGAATACTTCCTTTCTCTTTAACAATATCCTTTAAGGCTCCAAGCTGCTTGTTCAGATTATGAATATACATATCAAGGTTATCTGAAATTTTATAAGAAATAGGCTCAGCATTTGTCCCTTCAAATGTTTCAGAGATTCTCAAAATACTGGTGAATGTATCTGTAACATTGAAAGGCATCGTGCGCTCATTACCATCAACCACGATCCGACACATTACAGGGCAAGGTAAATCACGAAACCCCGGCTGCCCCACAGGAAGATACTGTTCAATATAATGATATGAAAGAGAAGTTGGAAAAACCCCAATGGAGACTTCGTTCGCATCAAGGGCATACAATTTTGCAAAAGGCGACACTTCTGCGTAGCAAAAACTTGAGGTATGATGATCTTTTGTAATCCACTGAGCGTCTTTTCCCCAAGCTGATACCGAGTGAGTAGGGTGAATACTGCGATAAACATCGCTCTGCCGTCTAAAAAACTCACTTACAAGATTAAGCTGGTCAATTGAAGATTCGGGGGCAAACAAAGGGTTATCGGCAAGGGTCATCAATGGACTTTTACTAAATGTATAGGATGACATCACAAGATTACCAGAAGGTGTAAGGTATTCCTTTAAAGCATTCAAATACCCAACCACACCACCTTCAAAAGCACTTGCTGCGGAAAGCGACGTTCTTATAAAAAGAGTGCCTCCGGCTTGAACTCCTGCCCGCTCGAGAGCCTGAAATAGTTTTCTATTTGATATGCCACCAACATCAACGGGCAAATTAAAACCGCTAGATTGTTTACTTTTCATCATCATAGAGGCTTTTCTTTTTCTCAAAGGGCCATAATAACGATATGCTAACATAAACAAATATTGGTATGTCTTTTTTAACATCTTAGCTGAGTTCTTCTATTTTTAATGTCCGACAAAGTATAAAACACACCTATTTCCTAGACAAGTTTGTTAGGTAAAATTGAACAACTTGTCAACAGAACAAGCACAATATCAATCATAAAACGCTGATTTACACTTCGAGCAGCGGTTTTTAAACATCATTAACACTTTAAAACTAGACACTTAAAAACAACAAACTCAAAAACAAATTTAAAAACATATAAATTTGTGATTCCTCTTTTCTGCCAAAACAGATTAGAAATATGATTAGATAAATTGTGAACAAATATAAACAAGCTTTTAATTAAAATCATACCAAATATGATCAAATTTCAAAAGACAACCATTCGTCTTTTATCTCAATAATTAAAACTGTTGCATCGCAATAGCTAATCCATCGCAGGTTGAATGCAATTCAAAACAAAACTAATTACTTTATCGACAGATTCAGACAAAACCTCTGTATCTGTATTAACGAGCAAGTCTGGGAATTTTGGAGGGTTATATGGAGCACTAATTCCAGTATAACTTTGAATAGAACCTGCTCTTGCCTTAGCATAGTACCCCTTTGTGTCCCGCTTCTCACACTTTTCAAGTGAACAGTCGACATGAATCTCTTTAAAGTCATCACCCAACAAATTTCGAGCAATACTACGATCTGACTCTAAAGGAGTTATAAAAGCACAAAAGCATACACTTCCAAGATCTACAAAAAGCTTTGCAACCTCTGAAATGCGCCTAATATTTTCGGTTCTATCTTCCTGAGAAAAATCAAGATCATCACATACCCCATGACGAACATTATCTCCATCAAAAACATAAACCAATATCCCCATATCAAAGAGCTTTTTCTCTACGGCATGAGCTATTGTTGACTTACCGGAGCCAGAAAGGCCTGTCATCCAAAAAACAGCGGACTTATGCTTATTACGCTTCTCTCTATCTTCGCGATTTACGCTTCCTCTATACCTTTTAATATTCTTTCTGTTATTCATTTAATATCATGATTCCTTTTGGCTGGGTGAAACGCTACATAAATAACGGATAACCCGTTTTAGGTTAGGCAGCTAACTTTTGTTTACGGTAATATTCCTGCTCAAATTGTTCCGGTGAAACATAACCGATGTCGGCATGTTTCAGTTCCTAACGTTTCTCCTGCATGAGCTAACCTGAACCTCTCGAGTCGTATACGTCATCTATAGGGTCGTTCACGTCCAAAATTACTTAGGCAAATAAACTGTAAAATTCTCATTACTCCAAACTAATTTGTACTTATTTTTACTCAAAAAAGTATGCATTGTTTCTTTATTTTTTTCATGCCCAAGAATCTTCAAATCAATTACAGATTCAACTACAATTGGAAGATTTAAATTTTCACCAACGACTTGGTCTATGACTCCTTGCAACTGCGGTCCCCAAAAAATGGGTTCAGGAGAGTGCAAATATGGGACAGTATCCAGTAAATAATAAAGCATACTTGACTGTTCATATGTAATCATTGAATCGCCTACACTTGTAAACTTTCCTATTTTATCAAGCTCATCCTGACATTTGCCCACATTTTCTTCAGTATCATACTGCTTAGTATACTTACTATCGTACACATCACACTGCGCAACATATAATAAGTGAGGATAAATTCTGATTCCCCACAACAAAATGCCAAGGGTCAGGATACTTCCAGCAACAAGTTTTCTATATCTAACTTGAAAGTTATTTTCTTCACTTAATATTGGGATTAAAAACTTACAAATAACAACGGGTATCAACACCCAGAGTCCACCAATATTACGAGTCAGACCATTTGCTGAACCGACCATTGGAACAAAAGAAACAATCAAGAGAGCTGCAATAAATATTCTGAAAGAAATATTTTTTGTAATACTTAATAAGACGACACCTGAAATCAGAATATACCCAGTGAAAAGGTATCGATGCCAAAAACGAAGATCAAGCCAGCGGTGAGCCAGATAAGCTATTAACGTCGCAAGGACAATGAAACCAGCCACTGTCAATATTTTTTTTAAACCAAGACGGGTAGATCCTTTCAGAGTAGAATAAACAGCAAAAGTGGCTATTGCAAAAGGACCTCCCAAAGCAACTGCGGATAAAGTATCCTTTAACAGTCTTTCGATCATAGTAAAGAGATTATGATTTTCTGTTACCCCTTTCCCTTTCGCAATCAGAACTTTTAATCCAAGTATAAAATATTCATAATGGCCAACAAGTTTGATTGCTAATAGTACGACACAACAACCTACTACCCACGAAACAATAAAAAATAACGCGTCCGTAATTCCTTTTTTAAAATCATTACCCAAAAAAAAGACCACACAAAGACTAATCACTGCCAAATTAGGAATTCGCACGAAGCAAAGAACCCCTCCGACAAAACCGGCAAGAATCAAATATTCGCGTTTACCCTGAAATAAATATTTTGCAAGAAAAAAAAGGAGAATATTCAAAAACAAAGCTGTTAACGAATACCTATTTATATACCCTGAAGACCCTGTAAGCACGAATAAGGAAGTTAAAAAAACCACAACAGTATATTTCTTACCAAAACAAAGCTTAACAATTGCATCTGCTAGTAAAAAATTAACTGAGTATATGGCAGCACAGGCAATAATAAAAATTTTCATCCCATACTGGGAAAACAACGCTTCAACACTCCATCCTGCCGCCAAAGTCACCCAGTTTGCAAACCAGAAATATACACTGTCTGGGTTCGATATAAAATATTTATAATTAGTTACAGTAAAACCAAAATCCCCAAAATACGCCGTACCAAACATCGACAAATACGAGTAGAAAGCAAAAAGAATCAATGCAAGCAAGTATTGCAGGTAGGATCTATCACTCATTTGGTCGCTTCCTAACATCGAGAGAAACCTCATAAAATTTTTTAAAAACTTACATTCCTAACACATTAATATAAATAACCAGCAAACTTCCATCCATATCATTTCAATAGATATGAATATGAGTCGACTTTTTTTAATCTTTTATCATCTATAAAAAAGGGAGCCAACTTTGCAGTTGGCCCCCTAATATAAGCTGTAGATCCAATGGACCTGCTAGCTGTTCAAGCTTACTTCAAATTATTTTTTGAAGCGGCTACGAACGATAGCAACCATAGGAGCGAGCATCAGCAACAACCATTCCAGACCGAAACCAGCTGCTGGGTTGAATACACAACCGGAGGAGCTAGAAGAGGAGGAAGTAGGTACGCTACCAAGAACGATTGGGTCATTAATACCGTATGCAGTTCCGTTAGCGTCAAAGCTGCCGTTATCTTTTACAACATAGTTGAGGTAGTATTCAACGTTAGGAGCAAGAACGGATTCCTTATTCAGGTAACCGTCAGCTACAGCATTTGAAATCCACCATGCACCGTCAACTGAAGGAGTAGCAGAATTTGCGTAGCTGAATCCACGCACAGTTGCTGCAGCAGTTGGGAAGAGCTTGTAGAGTTTAAGATTGTTAATTTTGTCACCGATTCCAGTGAACTTCATCTGGAAAGTGAAAGCAGAGCCAGCTTTTGAAGTCGCAGGCAAGTTACCTTTAACGTTCTTAACATCAGTCAAAGGAGTGAAGTTAGAAGGAAGACCAGACCACTGTGCACGAAGTGCAACCTGTGAATATGCAGTTGTGTTTGCAACAGCAGGAGTAACAAGAGCTGTTACTGAAGCATTACTCTGGTAACCAGCAGCAGCATAACCAACAACAGCTGTTACAGCTGGGTTAGGCATAAGGAATGCAAGAGAATATCCTGTTTCCTGAGTTCCTAAGGATTCGTAGATACCAACAGTCATGGTCTTGTCAGCAGACTGCTTACCGTAGAATGAACCTACAGCAACGCCGCCAGCATTATAAATAGTCATGTTAGACTGAGTTGGACCAAACTGAGTAGTGTCTGCCAAAGCAACAGTATAGCCAGACATATCAACTGTTCTGAGATTCAAAGAATTTGCGCCAGTAGGAGTTGGGTTCATTCTAGTGATGTCACCATCAAGCTTGAGGTTCGCATCAGCAGAGAAAGCCATCATACCCATGGTAGCGTTACCAACATAATCAACTGTGTTGGAGGTACCAGCATAAACCAACTTGAAAGCTCTGTTGGTAAGATCATTTGTAGAAAGAGTGCTTCCTGCTTTGATCATTACAACGAAAAGCCTATCACCCTGCTGGTTAATACCAGAGGCATCGTCATCAAGAATGTAACCAGTAATAAGGTTACGATCAGCATTTACAGTACCATTAGTAAGAAGAGTCTGAGAGTCAGCTCTCTGAATACTAATCAAGTTTTTATTGCTATAAGTAGTAGCGTTGTAATTTGTCCAAGAAGTCAAAAATGAACGAGCGCCACCTTCAACAGCTGTGAGTTTAGCCTGCACGTTATTTGCTACGCCTGCAGAACCAAGTTTAACCTGTCCTGCAATAAAACCAGGCTGAGCGGTATCTGCGTCAACACCGAATGCATAATAATCCCAAGTGTTGTCCCAAACTGATCCATCAATGGAACCGTTGTTGTAAAGCATAGCCATCTGAGTACCGTTGGATCGGCTGCTCTGTGCCACCTGCATACCTGTAGCGTTTATAGTAGCGTTAGCAATACCAACCATGAAAGATTGGCCTGAAGTGTATGTAAAGTAAGTAGTAGCGTTGGTACCGTTACCCTGAGGACCCATTGCTAGGACACCCTGGATGTTACCGTAAACCTGGTTTGCAGCCCAAGAGAAAGTTCCTGCACCAGTACCACCTGCACCTAAATTATCAGTAGGAACAGAACCATTTGTCCATTTGGTCACCCAGTCAGTACCATTGTAGACACTGAATGTGCAGTTACCGTACAGATCATTATGGCCATCACTGGCAATGCTGAACTGGTTAACTGAAGTCTGAGTACCGTTGGAGTAGAAACCATCAGTGGTACTATTGTAGACCATCATGGTTTGGTTAGAAACAGCGATTTTCGCTGTTGCATTGAAAGTAAATCCTGTAAAATACTTTGAAGCGTTTACCAGACCCGCAGGAGCTTCTACTGTAATTGCTGCGAAGGCGCTAGAAGCAGCCAACATCAACAATACTGTAAAAATAGCTGTAATCTTTTTCATAATGAAAAGATCTCCTTATTTTTAAAATTAACAAACCCCCTGAAAGCACAATGTTTTCAGAGGTTTACCACAAAACACGTTAATAACATACACTTATAGACTTTAAACTTCAATTGTTTTTGTAAAAAAGATTAAATTACTTCGTACACTCTGACCGAGGGATACCCTTCATATGTGATTTTAAAATAATTCGCGATATCAGGACTTGTCGGATCATCTAACAACAATCTTATCAGCATACTGGAGTAAGCAAAGCTATCCACCAAAAAGCCCTGACTAATTGCTTCATTAAACAAAAGGTGCGGACCAACTGAACGAGAAAAAGCCCTTGTTAATCTTTGATTAGACTTAAGAAAATCATAAGAACTCACCTTCAATGGAGAGTCTCCCTTCGTAGTAAAGAGACCTTCTTCGTAATTAAAATCAAAGGCACTATTAATAGCAAGAACATTGGGGTGAACCCCTATTGCTGTTCTAACATTCCAAGATCCATAGTATAAAATCCAATACGCAAGCCTAATATTTTCCCAACTCACAACTATATATTGTTTTGCAGTGTTCGGAAATTCATACCTTACTGATCCAAAAGATTGAACCAGTTCCTGCACTTCTTTTCCACTCATTTTGCCCCATACGGCAGCAGGATTATTGCCATTTACCGCACTAAACTTAATAACCTGATTTGATTGCAAAAAAGAAGGGGTTGCATATGCAAAACTCAAAGGGAACAAAACCGTTCCATAATGATTTCCACCATTAGCAAAAGAATTAACTCCCGCATAATACATTGTGGCATAACCCCAGTCCCACCAGGTCCACACAGTACTATCCTTTGGCATATTTTTGCCGGATTCAATCAACGCTTTAACGTGGGCTGGCCCCATAATAGGCGTGGGTGGAGCCTGAATATACATTGTATAAAGATTGGAGAAAAGAATAGCAATAATCACTACAGATTGCACTAGCCCTAAAAACATTTTTTGTTTTTTATTAATAATAAATTGGTTGATTAACCAGTATATTACAAAGCTAAGACCTATGCCTAGCACTATTCCTCCGAACATGGAAAAACGTCCACCCATATATACGGAAGCAAATGTTACGGCAACAAAAGGAAGTAAAAAGACAAGTAACGGCCTCATAAACAAGGCAAAAAAGAACGTAGCAAATCCAAACCAACCCAAAACTTCGCTTCCAGTCAGATTTGAAAACAAAATATCAAAACTTACATTCTGCGCCTCAATAACACTCTGAGTGATTCCCGGATATTGAGGACCTGAAACAGTACTTGCAACATCAGAAACAGGCTTTAAATAAGATGATATCTTTATTAAAATAGTGCTTACTAAAGTTTGTCCCATTCCATTCAGGGCGGCTATAGCAACAAAAAAAGCAAGAAGAACATACAAATTACGATATAATTTATGGTCTTTTACAGAAGGCAATGTAAAAATTAGAATCAACAAAAGAGCCGCAGCGACCCCAAACAACCCTGCCAAAGAAGAGACAAGGAACAAAATGAGACCTCTGAGCAAGTCTGGACGACTTTTTTGAGTGCCGCAGAAAAGAGTCAAACCAAAAGCGACAAATATTGAAAGTTGTCCGAAAGTCAAAACATTCGCATGCCAAAGTGAACCATATGAAGTAAGAGCCCCGGCAACAACTGGGAGGCAATACCCCCAAACAGTCGGCTTAAACTCAACTTCTTTGGTTTTTTTCGGCAACCATGAATCCCTAATTCCTAAACTTACCCAGCGTGCCAGAAGAACTGAAATCAAAAGCGGAAAAAATAAAGTTACAACATCTGTATCATAATATGAAAGTCTCGTTCTAAAATAATAAGCGGGAATAGACGTCGCATAAACAGCACCAACCAAGCCAACCCAAGGTCCGGCAACAAGCATTCCCCACGCAAAAGCTGCTATTGCACAAAACCCCGCAAAGACAGCGGGGAGCCAGAAAGCAATATTTCCATATTGAGCGCCTGTCACGCTTCCAAGGAAACGGATCAGCCCGGACATAGGATTTCCTATGGCACTTCCAACACCTTTAGCCCCGGCAAGCCAGTAGTAGGCGTCATGTGTACCCATGATATATTCGCCATTGACCATAAAATTTGGATTATCCCACTTAGGCAGATCCAAACATCTCAATCCGAATGCAAAAGCGAAGGCTATAAACGAAAAAAGTAAAAATACTTTCCAATCGTTCATCCACGCGGGTTTTTGAAAATCCTGTCTCATGATGAGCTTAACTCCAATATATTTATATCTTAGATTATAATTTAGACGTGTTTAATAAATAGCAATTACTGTTTCGTCACTCTAGCAACTTCTTCAAGAGTGGTAACGCCCTCACGAACTAAGCGTACTCCATGATCAGCCATGGTTTCACGCCCCTGCTCTTTTGCGTAAGCCTTGATGCTATCAGCGGAAACAACATCCATGATCAATCCGCGCATATCTTCCGTTACCGGGATTAGCTCATAAACACCTTTACGCCCCTTAAACCCGGTGAAGTTGCAATGTTCGCAACCGGCTCCAGCAGTTTGAGTCGTAGGCAAATCTTCCATGCCGTCAAAAAGCTTAATGGTATGTTCAGAAACGGAAATTGATTTAGAGCAATGAGAACAGTTGACCCTCACAAGTCTCTGCCCAAGCACCAGTGAAAGAGAAGATGCAAGCAGAAAGGGTTCGATTCCCATATCGAGCATTCTGGTTACGGCAGTAGCCGCATCATTAGTATGCAAGGTGGAAAGGACTAGATGACCTGTAAGCGCCGCCTGAACTGCAGTACTGGCGGTTTCTTGATCTCGAATTTCACCGACCAGAATGATGTCCGGATCCTGCCGGAGAAATGAACGAATTGTAGTGGCAAAAGTCATGCCCGCGGCCTTATTGACCTGAACCTGATTTATGCCGGAAAGTTGGTATTCAACCGGATCTTCAACGGTAACAATATTTTTATCTTCACGTGGAAGTTCACTTAATCCAGCGTAAAGACTGGTAGTTTTACCGGAACCAGTCGGACCTGTAACAAGAACAATACCGTGCGGCTGAGCAAGTACTTTTCGGAAAAGTTCGAGGTCCTTACCTTTAAGACCAAGATCTTCGAGATTAAGAATATTCTTTGAACGATCAAGAATACGGAGAACAGCCTTCTCCCCACTCATTGTAGGTATTGTGGAAACACGGACATCAACTTCTTTCTGCCCGAGCTTAATAAAGATTCTACCATCCTGAGGCTTACGACTTTCAGCAACATCCATCTCGCCCATAACTTTAATACGAGCTATAATGGTTGGTTGCAGCCCCCTGTCTAAGCGCTTAACAGCCTTAAGAACTCCATCTTGCCGATAGCGAACTACAAAACCGTTACCCTGTCCTTCAAAATGAATATCACTTGCACCGGATATAATTGCCTGATGCATTGTTTTGTTCACGAGACGAACAATAGGAGCATCATCATGAGACCAACCGAGTAGATCCTCTCCGTCTTCCCCTGCTCCGCCTTCTTCCGATTCAGATTCTATCGAGCTTTCTTCTTCCCACTCAGTCAAAGCCTGTTCAAGCAACGGAAAGAACTGATCTTCATCCACAACTTCCGTGACAACTTTTTTTCCAAACTTCCACGCAAGAAAATCAGCCATAGGTAAAGAGCTTTCATTCTGGAGTAGCACTTTGATTTCGCGCTCTCCAACCTCCACGGGAATAAATTCGCTACGCTGAGGAAAAGTCAAAAAGAGATCCACCACATCGCGCGGAACCTTACTAAGATCATATGAAATGCTCAATTTATAAACCTATTAACCATCAGACTGGGTTGAAGATGCTTCAGGTTCAGCTTTCGGTACATCATTATTTTTATAGGTGTTGAATTCTTTTTCGATAAAACCGTTAAAACGCTTTCTCTGAGTACGATATTTATCCATTTTTGCCTGACTGATAGCTTCAAGCTGCTCAGTCGTCTTAATTATGCGAGCGGAAAGAAATACCATTAAAGTTTGCTTTTTGCCGCTTCTGGATTGAGTCTTAAAAAGCCAGCCGAGCAATGGCAAATCGGAAAGATATGGAACAGCGCTTTGTCCCCTGTTCTGATCGGATTGAATTAAACCACCGATAACCATAATAGATCCATCAGCCAAAATAACGGTTGTCTTAGTGGTTCGGTCATTTGTAACAGGCAAATCGCTCGATCCCGCTGATGTCGACACTGTATTATATGTCTGGTAAACTTCAAGCTTTACCAAGCCGTCTTCACGATTAATATGAGGTTTAACATTAAGCTTTATACCCACATCTTTATAAGAGTAAGTATTCACGAGAGAACCACCTGTAGTAGTACTCTCGCCTGTTTTAAAGGGCCTGTTCTCACCTATGAAGACTTCTGCCTCGGAGTTATCCAGAGTCATAATCTGAGGAGCTGAAATAAGATTAAAATCGGATGAAGCTTTGGTGAAATTAACCAAAGCACCAATCGAGGGATAACTTTTCCCGCCATATGAAATAAGATCCCCTAAAATACCCATGGAAAACCCACCGGGCATATTACTGGGGTTAGCTGCATAGCCAGGCATATTACTGTCTTTTGTCTTCGTGTAGCCGAAGGTAGAAACTCCGCCGCCAACCTTGACGGCTCCCTGCCATTCCACCCCGAAATCCTTTGAATTACTCAGTGTGGTTTCCAAAACAAGAGCTTCAATATAAACCTGATCCTGAGCCTGATCCAACTGCTCCACAAATTTATCAATTTGGGGAATTTGACCTGCATCAGCCATAACAATCAAAGTATTTGTAGATTCATCAGCGGAAACCTGAACCCCGCCCTCAGCATTAGCCCCTGCAGAGACTGATTTGGTAGACGCTTTTGCAGATCCGCCCCCCCCTACAGAAGAACCTTCTGCAGTAGGAATACCACCACCCGTAACAAGGCTTTTAAGAACATCACCAGCAACAACGGCTTCTATATTATGCAGTCGATAAACCTTAAGCTTTGAATATGATTCACTAACTTTATCAAGTTTAGAAATAAGACTTCGTATCGTGGTTAATTGATCTTCACTTCCTGAAACAAGAATACTGTTCGCCCATTCAATAGGTTCAATTACAGGCGAAGTCCCAACTTTTCCAACGGCAGAAAGTTTTTTATAAAAAGAGTCCAACTTAGAGGCTACAGATTTTGCATTTGTTTTTTGCAAATCAACAAGAACTGTGGACTGTCCCGCTCCTACCTTGCGCACAATTCCAAGCAGCTTACGCATCTTATCAACATTTGACTGCAAATCACGAATAAGCACAGCGTCAGCCATAGGGACCGCGGTAACCTGCCCAATCTGTGAAGCAAAAGGCTTTAGCAACGCGGTAACCTTATCGGGAGACATTTTACCTGCAAGCTGAAAAACAGAAGTAACGATCTCTTCCCCTGAACCACCTGAAGAGTCTGACTTAATATCAGGTGAGATCAGTTTGGCATCTCGGGCCGGCAATATATAAGTTACATTGTCTCGCGTGACGGCATAAAATCCGGCACCTGAAAGAACTTGCTGAAAAACGGCCATAAGCTCAGGTTCTGTCAAAGACTCGCCAGCATAAATACTTACATGCGTCCCCGGCAAAGACCCTTTATTAAAGACAATATTCCGCCCGGTATAGCGCCCGACAAACTTGATAAATTCAACAAGCGAAATACTTTCCAAATTAGCATGAACTGCATCTCCGCCTTCAGGCTGAGCAAAGGCTCCAGACGAAAGAAGCGTAAGGGATATAGTCAGCGCAATAACCATTTTGTGCAATAATTTAAGCATATTCAGCTTCACAATCTCCACCGAAGAAAATTCGGAAAGAATAATTTTTCTTAAAAAGAAGTTTCGGATGTAAATCCAAAGCCCCAAAACGATTTGAGGAACCAGTTGCTTCATTCATATATATCTTAAGAATCATCCTACACTTGCAAAAATCAGTCAAGCGAACTCATCTTTACCATTACAGTTCTACATGAACTGATAAAACAAAAATGCATTATAAGCAAAATGGATAATTGTGCCGGGTACAACACTGCGATATCTCTGCCATATAAATCCAAAGGCAAGGGAAGGAATAAAGGTAAGCACGGCCCAATTCAAAGGCTGATTAATCAAGTGCATACATGAAAACGTAAGCGAAGCCAGAATGTTCGCCAGACTTAAAGGACCGAATCTGTAACCATAGTGGAAGAACCGATCAAGCCCCTCTTGAAGAAGAAACCTGAAGAATAATTCTTCTATAAAAGCTTTACCCAATAGCAATGCAAGGGGAAGCTGTAAATCCGGGCTGGGCACGTACAGCCCAACGAAACCCAAAGATAAAAACAGATAAAAAATGGGATCAGTAAAACTGTACACGCCCCACTTCAGCTGATGCCAAATTCCTTTAAGAATTCTGTTTACGAAAAAATCATAAACCATAAATACCCTGTTTTTATAATCAGCTATAATATTTATATTTTATCCAAAACCTTCACAAACACATCTTCAGGAGCAAGATCATTAAGACACGCCAAATCACCTCTGGCACAACTTTCACGCCTGCAGGGCTGACACTCAAGGTCAGGCACAACTTCTATGTGATCAGAAGAAGGAAAAGTCCACGCACTGCTTGATGAGCCGGGAATTGTTATACTCGGAGTTCCGACTCCTACAGCAAAATGCCTCGGAGCGGAACAGTTTCCTATATGTAGAACAGCTCTTTCAATGAGAGCAGCCATAAGTCTCAATGAACCGGGCTTATCGAGCAGAACACACCTGTCTTCAAGGCCCGACACAGCTTTAACTTTAAGCGCCACATCTTTTTCGCCCGGACCGTACAGAATGAAAAACTTTAAATTTTTTCGCTTTTCGGCCACCAAAGAAATTAATTTACCATAATGCTCAGCGGGCCATTTTCTGGTGTACCGTCTGTGAGAAGGGTCTAAAGTAATCAACGAATCCTCGTCTTTTACTCCCAGAGAAGACAAACAGGCGCGAGCTTCCTCACGCTCCTTATCACTTACAAAAATATGCGGACATTCGTCATCCCAATCTATTCCGAGAGGCTTTAGAACTCCGGCCTTATATTTTGCCGCATAACCACCGGGAATGGATTCCGGCCAATTCGTATACAAAAACCGATTATACCACGGCGGTTTAAAAGAAAGCTTCACCGGAGCATTGCAAAATAAAAGCATCCAGCGACATCTGGGAAGTTGCTGAAAATCGACAACCAGATCATAATCGGAGATCCCCACTTTTCTATAAAAAGCTAATGCCTTAAATGGATTGCGAAGCTCATTTTTCTTAATGGACCAAATATGTTGAACTGCTGGATTGTTTGCAAAGACTTGAGCGCATTTTTCTTCTGTGTAGACATGAATCTCTGCCTGCGGAAATTTCTTATGCAGTAAAGAAACAGACGGAGTTGCTAAAACAACGTCACCAATTTGCCGGAGCTGACAAACCAGAATTCGCTTAGGATTAATTTCAGTTATATCTTTCACTATTTAAAAAGCTCACTTTCAAAATTATAATAATTCAAAGAAAATCAGTTTATTTTTTTGAAGGCTCGAAATAAGCACACCCTCTTAACAAAGTCCAGATGCACTTTTACTTCAAAAAACAAGCTTATCTATCAATTCTCTCTCAACGAAAAACATAACATACTGATAAAACATAATTTGCAATCAAAGCTACCACGGACCCTACAGCCAGGGGAATAATCAAGGGCGCGGCAGGCCACATTAATAACACTGCGGCATAACATCCATAATTGATAACACTGCCGACACTGTTCGAGATCAAAAACTTATACCAGCCACGCCACGGCGCTTTGCCTTCTTTACGAAAAGTGAATCCGTGATGAAACCTGTAACATACAGTCAATGCTATTAAAATTGCCGGTATTCTTGCGTAAAGAGACGGAACACCAAGCCCGACAAGTCCATAAGTTATTCCGGAATCAACGACAAAGCCCAATCCGCCGATACAGCAAAACCGCAAAAACCTGCTATTCATCAACGGAGCCGCCACCAGAATAGTCTTTTACACAATAGTCAGGACAAATTACAGCAGGCGATGTGAAATTTAAATATTCCAATCTTCTCATTTCCATGTGGCCCCTGCTCACGCAATCCAGAATAATGCCGATTGCAACAGACAAGCAGGCAATAACCCCCACAGAAGCAGCAAGCACTGCGGTGGGCAGTTTAGGAACAAGCCCGGTCAGCAACCACTCGCCAACCAGAGGGATGCCCAGAGACAGGGAAACAAAGGCTAAAACAGCTCCGATTCCCGCATAAAATTTAAACGGGAAAATATGTTTAAACAGACGCAGCATGGTCAAAAAGATACGCATTCCATCTCTGTAGGTATTGAGCTTGCTATGGCTCCCCTCAGGTCGTTTGCCGTAAGTAGTCGCCATTTCTTCCACGGGCAGACGGGCAGTAATAGAATGAATGCTCATTTCCATCTCAATTTCAAATCCACGGCTGAGACAAGGGAAAGATTTTACAAATCTCCTTGAAAACACGCGATATCCTGAAAAGATATCCGTAAAAGTCTTCTCAAAGATCATGCCCAGAAACTTATTAAAAATAGCGTTTCCAGTCTGATGACCGGATCTATACGCTTCATCCTCGTCTTTATGATCACGGATACCCACGACCATATCAAGATTATTGCTTAGCAATCTTTCAACCATAGCCGGAGCCGCGGTGGCTTCATAGGTATCGTCACCATCAACCAGCACATAAATATCCGCATCAACATCCGCGAACATACGACTTACCACATTACCCTTGCCACGCCTTTTCTCCGAGGCGACAACTGCCCCGGCCGCTTTTGCAACCTCAATGGTTCTATCCGTGGAACCGTTATCATATACGTATACGACACACCCCGGTAATTGTTCAACAAAATCTTGAACAACTTTCGTAATGGCTTCTTCTTCATTCAGGCATGGAATTAAAACTGCTGTCTTCATTTTGCTGGATCCCCTTTCAAAATACCCTGTGGTAATGATTCTTTCGGAACTATTATCAACTTGTGATCCTTACGACTGAAATCTGAAACACCTACTCGTGAAGATCCAGCCAGATCCTTTTCATTCCCTGAATAAAAATAGTAATATCCATTAATAGTTTCAGGCTTAAAATCTTTATCCGTCTGCTGCTCGAAAAGCATAATGTGCATCCGGCGTCCATTTTTCATCATCTTGTCATCTTCGTTTATCTTAAGCCGTCCCCGCTTTTCAATACCGAATAAACCCATAACACTTTGTTCTATAATATTAGGAGCCCACGCATTATATCTCATAAGAACGGGAAGCTTTTCTTCAGTAATTATACGGGCATTCTGCGCATCTTCCTGCAAACGGCTGAACGTATTCTGCGAAGGAACTTCTTTTAAAGTAAAAGCTGCAAAAGCTACAATCAGTCCATACTTGAAAAAAGTTGCCGCACGGGGAGAAAGCTCATGCCATTTTCTAAGTCCTAAAAGAAGAACCATAATCAAATATGGAGTTCCCGCTGTAAGGTACCTGCTGCCGACCGGAGCCGCCAGTTTTAGCGGACTCAAGCTGGAAATCATATAAACGTTGAAAAACAAACCGCCCAGAAACAATATTGCTATACACTTTTCATTCTCGTCACCCCGTCTGACCAACCAGACCGCTACGCCTAATCCGGCCAAAACTACAGGCAGAAGTCCTCTGAACTTCACCAGCTTCAAGAAATTAAGTAGATATTGACCGACACTTACCAGCAACTCATCCTGAGTCACATGAGTCTGCGTAATAACTCCGAACCTTCCGAGACTGTTACCAGTTGCATTGTAAAAATAAAACCATTCCAGCCCGAGAACAAAAAAGAAAAAAGCTGTAAAAATAATCACAGGCTTCACTCTTCTTTTGCCCAGATAAAGCAAAGCCAGAATTCCCGGACCATAATAAATACTCGTAACTCTGGAACCCCATGCACATCCGGCAAGCATTCCGGCAAGGGCAAGCAAGTACCAACCTCCATACTTCCGCCAGCACAGCAGAGCAAGAACACACCCTAACAAGTAGGTCATTTCATACAGACCGGGCCAAAGCTGACTGCCCATAGTCGTCATCTTGGGATATAAAATCAAAAGCAGAGCGGAGAGCAAACCAAACCGTCTGTCTTTCAGAACTGTGCCTATATAAAAAGCAAGTATCGCGCTGATAGTGGAATAAAGAATCGGCAGAATGTAATAATTAACCTGAGTCGTGCCGAACATTTTCAGAATAAAATATAACGGCAGATTTATGGCCCACCTGAGGGTATGATGAGTCCATTCTATGTAGTTACCGGAATTAACAAGGTTAACGACATTTTCCCAAACACAAAGGGAATCACCGCCAACCTCTACATATTCCAAAGACATAACGCGCACAGCAACAGCCAGCAATGCGATACTCAATACGTATAATATGTTTATGCTAAATCCTGAAAAATTCTTATCCGTGCGATTGTCAGTCATATATTCTTATAAACCCTAATTTTTATTTTAAGTAGTCGCTTATCAACGGCTGTTATTGCAAGTAATCCAGTGAGTGTTCATGGTCAACCCGCAGACAAAAATCACCCTCTGTCCTAAAAGAACTTTGACAATAAGCGCAAGGTTCCATTACTCTTATAAATAGTACCAGTTTTATTCCATTCACATCCGACAAATAACAGGAGATATCATGAAAAAACAGACCCTATCTATATTTGTTCTGCTCCTTGCTGCAGCAGTGCTTATGATTCCCTCATCCGGCTTTGCGTCTGAAAAAAAGATAAAAGATACTATTCTAAATCTTGATTACACTCCTATCGAAATAGAAGCTCCTCCTTGTTCAACCAAAATCGCAGTAGTAAAATTTACAGAAAGCAAACCCATTAAAGAAATAGGGCAAAGCAAACTGTTCAGATACATTCCTTCCATTGACATTGGCACATGGATGGCAAAATCACTATACACCCAGCTGAAATCTCAAGGCTACAATGTTGAGTACTTCGAAACTATGGATGATGCAGGAGACAGCGTCATCATTACCGGAGTAGCCAACAAAGTGTACATAGCCCGTCCCGGACAAATGGAAATGAAATATAAAGTCCAGCTTGACGGCATGGTAACAAAAAACAATAAGCTGCTTTTTTCAAAAAATTACATTTCTAAGCAAGAAAAAGAATTTGCTAATACCGGCCAAAATGCGGGTAAACTTATGGCCGGACTCCATGATTCATTCAGTCTATTTATTCCGCAAGCCATCAAAATCATCAATGACAACAACTAAATACTGATATTAATATTAATAATAATTAATAAAAAGCCCGATGTGACTGTATCACATCGGGCTTTTCTTTTTTGGAAAGCATCAGAATGTTCACTTTTATTAACTTGCGCCCTGTCTGAATAATCGTTATTAGAGCCGTGTTTGCAATGCTGGAGATTAAATACACCACTGAATGTATCTTTCGATTCCTCTCCTTTATAAACACTCGCAGCACCTGTTAGAAACAGTCGTGCTCCCACATAGTTAGTGGCAAATACAATATAACTACGGATAAAATAATGACAGCCCTTATCAATACAATAGAATACTATATCCCGAAAAACACGGTTGACTGCTTTGAACTTGATAAAAGCAAACCCGAATGGCACGTCCGCAATTCTTTGCCTAAAACAGGCGTCCGCTTTCTTCACCATGCAGATAAAGATGAAACAACTCTGCAAATGGCTCGCAACGCAGCCGAAAAAGCAATCAAAGACCTCACAGAATCTGATCTTCCAGACACTCTGATAGTTTGCACTCAGACTCCGGACAATCTTCTTCCTCACGTATCCGCATGTCTTCAACACGAACTGGGACTTCCTTCGTCCACCAAGTGTTTTGATATCAGCCTCGGTTGCAGCGGATACTGTTATGGACTTTCAACAGCTTACGCCTATCTAACAGCAAATATCTCTAAAAGAGTGCTCTTTGTTACGGTTGATAACTACTCTAAAATAATCGATTCAGATACGAACAAAGCTTACCTGCTCTTTTCTGACGGAGCCTCTGCAACCATTATTGATAAGCCTGAAGTCTCCCCTGTTTTTCAGTTTGGAACTGACGGCAGCCGTAACCAATCTATTGTCTGTAGCAATTCAGGTGTAAGCGTTACAACCGGAAAAGATCCCGAGACTCCCATTCCGAGTCCTGAATTTCAAATGGACGGCTACAAAGTACTTCAGTTCACAATTAAAACAATCCCCCCGGAAATCATAAAGCTGACAGAATCAGCAGGGGTTTCACTGGAAGACATTGACCTATTCATCTTCCATCAGGCCAGCCGCCGTGTACTTGAAGAAATGGGTAAAAAACTTGCTATTCCAGAAGAAAAACTGATCATAGACCTTGAAGAAGTGGGAAATATTACTTCATCTTCAATCCCCATCGCCATGAAAAGAGCGGAAGAACGGGGAGTCCTTAAGCGTGGAAATAAGGTATTACTCTTCGGATTCGGGATAGGACTTAGCTGGTCCGGCGCAATTATCGAATATTAATAAATAAGGGACTTGCCAGATGGCAAGTCCCTATTTTTTTATGCTTCATCTTTTTCTTTTAAAGAATTCCAGTCCGTAGCATGCAAATGCACATCCCGCTGAGGGAAAGGAATCAGTATGCCTTCCGAATTAAACTTTTTATAAATATCACGACTGATTTCATGAACGACTCTCCCCCTGTTCTGAGGATGTCCAGCCCAGCAGAGTAGCTCATACTCCAATGAGGAATCTCCGAAAGCTCGAAAACGAACGCGAGGGGCAGGAGAATCGACAACCAGAGCATTTTTATGAGCCTCTTCAAGTAACAGAGCTTCAACTTTATCCACATCGGAACCGTAAGCGACACCAATCTTTATACGTACCCTGAAATGCGGTTCAGGTAAGCTCTGATTTGTAATTTTTACATTAGTAATAACTGAATTAGGAATAGTGATGAGTATATCATCACGAGTAAGCAAACGGGTGCTTCGCATACCGACAGCCTTAACCTCACCGCGCTCGCCCGATTCAAGAACTATATAATCCCCCGCCCTGAACGGTCTATCCATAAAAATTGAAACCCCACCAAAAAAATTAGCTAAAGTTTCCCGCGCGGCAAGGGCTACTGCAACACCAGCTATACCGGCTGAGGCGAATACCGCTGTAACAGGAACCCCGAAATAGCTACCGGCGTTATAGAACAAAATAAAGACCAAACAGAAAGTAACAAGCCTTACAACAAGCTTAATCACGTCAGCATCAAGAGCTTCTTCGTTAATTTTCGAAGAAGAGATAATTCCATGTATAACGACATTCCCGGTCACAATTATTGCAATTCCTGAAAAAATGAAAAAGACCGCTTCAAGTCCCATGATAAAGACTGCAAGCACCTGCCCTGTAATATTAACCTGTCTGGCAATAAGATACTCTAAAAAACCACACATAAACATCCCGGAAAACGGAAAAAGCAAACGCCCGATCTCCCACGAACACCCATCAAAGCGACACTTCATACGCTTATTGATCAGCCACATCACCCATATTAAAAATAAACCTACTCCCAAAAGCAAAAATATACCTACCCACTGCCAAACAGCCTGCCCAAAATATCCACGCTTCATCCACGCAGGCAAATCGCTTAAAAATCCATCAGGAATCATCCAGCCTGATGAATAAATATATTGTTCATAAATACCATTATAATTTACATCTAAATCGTTTTTTACATATGGTAAATATCTAATTTCATTATAAAATTCTTCCAACCTGCGTACAGTCTCAGGAGTAAAAAGAAATGCCCCTGATCTTGGTGAATTCACTACTTTACCAATTATAATCTCTGTATGCGGCATGCGCCACTTATCAAGACCGGTACTTTTTACATCTTCTTTATCAGGCACATCATTCATATCCGGCAAATCAAATCTATCAAGAATCTCGCGCAACCTAAGTACCGACTCTACACTCACATCACTTAGCAAAGTGGGCGGAACTTTGCTAAAATCAAAACAACGGGCAGCTCTCTGCAGGTACTCTAATTCAAGCTTAAAATCTTCATTAGGAGACGACGCAACAAGATATACCTCGTTAGTATAATGAATAAAACTCTTTAAGGTAGCCCGAGGACTTGATGTATCCGGCGGTTCAAGCGGAAACATGGTGGAAGCAAAAAAAACAGAAGGAGTCAGCACTATAAACAGAATTGACAGAAATAAATATTTTGCAGAACGAATCATATTTTCTCCGTAAATCTTCAAGAATGTCACCCCGATTGTTTAACCCACGCCACAATCTGCTGTGTGGTCATAGCACCGGATATACGTTTTTGTTCGCGACCATTATTGAAAAGAAGTAGAGTGGGGAGTGATCGTATATTGAACTTGGCGGATAATTCTTTTGAATATTCAGTATCAACTTTAGCGGTCAAAGTTTTGGGGAAAATTTCTGCGGCAGCGCTTTGAAAAGCCGGAGCCATCGACTTACAATGACCGCACCACGGTGCCCAAAAATCGACCAACACTGGCAAATCTGTTTTTGATATGAATCTATCGAAAGTTGAAGCTGTCAGTTCTACTGGTTTTGGAATAAGCACCTGCCCTCCACACTTCCCGCATGCGGGCTGATCTCCGAACCGCTTAGACAAGACACGGTTGACAGCGCGGCAGTTGGGACAGACAACATGTATGGCACCTGAAGTGGTATCGTCCATAACATCCTCCTTCTAAAATCCAGAGCATTCGAAAAAGCAAATTAACTAAATTGATTAATACCATGAAAACACCGCTCGGGTAAGATAACTTTTCAAAAAAAAAGGGATCACCTGTTATGGCAATCCCTGTAAGAACTATCCCGTAATAAAAAAACTGATCTTACTACTTAACCTCGATTCAAATAATCAATCAGAATTTCCCAAATACGCTCAGCAGCGTGCCCGTCCCAACCCGGTATTTCAGGGGCAGGATCATCTGTTTTAGCAAAAGCCTTTTCTACTTCACTCAGAATTTTAGCTTCCGAAACTCCTGCAATAACATTTGTTCCACGATCGACAGTGACAGGACGCTCTGTATTCTCACGAACGGTTACACAAGGAACGCCAAGAGCTGTCGTTTCTTCCTGCAAACCGCCGCTGTCGGTAATGACAACCTGTGCATCTTTCCACAGATAGAGTGATTCACGAAACGAAAGAGGCGGAAAAGTATGCACATTTTCTGAAAAAGAAATAGAAAATTCTTCCATCATCTTGGCTGTGCGAGGATGGATAGGAAACAGAATAGGCAATTTCTCTGAAATTTTATTAAGCGCGGAAACAATACCCTTCAAGACATCTTTACAGTCTACATTTGAAGGACGATGCAGCGTTAAAAAGGCATATTTCCCAATCTTTTCTTTGAGCGGTCTGGACTCATAACCGGAAGTAACGTCGTCTCCAAGTCTCTTCACATTATAGAACAAATTGTCGATCATGACGTTGCCGACCTGAAAAACCGAAGCAGGGTCTTTACCTTCGCGCAACAAATTATCGAACCCGTGCTCTTCGGTGGTAAAAAATAAATTACTGATCGAATCCGTGACCATACGGTTGATTTCTTCGGGCATATCCAGATCACCGCTTCTAAGACCGGCCTCAACATGGGCCACAGGAATATGCAATTTACGCGCGGTGACAGAACAAGCCAGAGTGGAATTAACATCGCCCACAACAACGACCAGATCAGGCTTATGCTCAATACACATCTTCTCAAAAGAGATCATTATCGCGCCGGTCTGCTCAGCATGAGTGCCGGTAGATTTGCCCATATTAAACTTAGGCTCAGCAATATCCAGATCCTCAAAAAAGACCTGAGACATCTGACGATCATAATGCTGACCAGTATAAACAATGTCGCATTCAATGGATTCCAAATTGCGGGATGCCCTGAAAATAGGGGCTACTTTCATCAAATTAGGCCGCGCTCCGGCTACCAGAAAAACTTTTTTCATTTATATACTCTCAATTGAAATTAATCGAAGGGTTAAGCCTCCGGCGAAATCACCTATTCTTAATTCTCTTATCCATTAGGTCCGAAAAGCTTATTCTGCAATTCATCCAAAGTGCGGCATGATTCAGACTGAAAAATAGGGCCATATCCAAGCCTGTCAGCCTGTTTGAGTCTGGTTTCTCCGCCTGATGCAGGACGGATGCGGCCGTTTAGATCAACTTCGCCCCAGAAAACTGAGCCTGCCGGAAGCGGACGATCATAGAAAGAAGAAAGCACTGCGGCTGCGACTCCGAGATCAAGACCGGGATCGCGCATGGCAAGACCGCCGCCTATTTTTGCGTAAATATCAAGCTGTCCAAGATTTAAATTTAGCCTTTTTTCAAGCACGGCAAGAATCAGGTTGAGCCTGTTTGTGTCAAATCCCAGCGCAGTTCGACGCGGTATGGAAAGCACGGAACGGCTCGCTAATGCCTGTACTTCTACAGCAAAAGGCTTGTGCCCGTCCATTGCCATAACAACGGCTGCACCGGAAAAAGAATCGTCCCTGTCGCCAAGAAAAAGTGTTGAAGGATCTTCAACTATTTCCATTCCCGATTCACGCATGGAAAAGACAACCAGTTCGTCACTGGGGCCGAATCTATTTTTAAGCACGCGCATAATACGCATCATATGTTTACGGTCGCCTTCAAGATAAAGGACGGTATCAACCATATGCTCAAGTAATTTTGGTCCGGCAATCTGTCCGTCTTTGGTTACATGCCCGACTAACACCAGCGTCGCAGTGGTTTTTTTAGCTGCTTCAACAAGTTCAGACGAAACAGCGCGCACCTGACTAACGCATCCCGGAATACCTTCCGCCCGCGAAGAATTAAGTGTCTGCACGGAATCGATTATCAGAAGATCGGGTTTCTCCGGAGCTTCGAGAATAGCAAGGGCTTCTTCGGAATTAGTGCTGGCAATGGCAAGCATTCCTGAATCGAGTAAGCCCAGCCTTTCGGCGCGCCCTCTGATTTGAGCCAGAGATTCTTCACCGGAAAAGTATACAGCCCGGTTTCCCATCTGCGCCTGAGCGCAGGCAAGCTGCAAAAGCAGAGTTGATTTACCGATACCGGGTTCACCGCCGACAAGTACCGCTCCACCGGGAACAAAGCCTTTTCCCAACACAGTATCAAGCGGAGCAAACCCTGTTGAACGGGCCTCTGTATGTTCAGTCGGAATGTCAGCCAGAGCAGTAGTTCTTACACCGGCATAAGTATGGCTTACTGCTCCTTTTTTGCGAACAACCACCTTTTGCTGCAAGGTATTCCACTCACCGCAACGAGGGCATTGTCCCTGCCATTTAATGGCCTGAGCTCCGCAACCCGAACAAACATAAATATCTTTAGTTTTCATTCATATCTCCGCAGTGGTAAAACCATAAACAAAAAGCCGGACATGCAGTCCGGCTTTTCATATTTAAATCTATCAATTCAATTTAATCTGCGCAGCCCTTTATATTTAAAGAATTACGCTTCAAATCAATATTTATTTCTTAGGCGGATTTTTGGCTTCCACCACATTGATAACATATTCCTTAACAGCAGGAGAAGGCTTGAAGAATACCACCATGAAAGGAGTATCCATGCCCGGCTTAAGCAGAGTATTATTTGATAAAACTCCGACCTTCGAAGTCAGCCCTGCATCAATTTCCTCACGGGACTGAACTTCAAGCTGGAACAATGAAAGTGTATTTCCACAAAGAAGTCTTTGGGAATCAAGCACCTGCCCTTTATCATCAAAAAGCTGGGCTTCCACTTCAATAAGCTCTTTAGGCTTATTAAAATTATTTACCACTTTGCCTTCAATTATAAAAAGCTGTCCAGCTTTGTCATTATTCACATAAAATTGGCGCAAATCTTTAAAAGAGAACTTACTGAATCTTTTGGACGGAGGCTCGGAAGCATCCATCTCTCCGTTGTCAGTAGAAGAGACAAAAGGAATATCGAAAGGTACACTTTCCCAGAGTTTAAGATACCAGGCTGCCCCGGCTCCACCGGCAAAAAGCAGGACAATGATCAAAGTAATGATCATTCCTTTTCCTTTTTTCTTACCGCCGTTTTTACCCGCAGAAGACCGGGTTGAGTCTTCATCAAGGTCGAAACCGTTTATCTCTCCGTCGTCAAGGGGAAGCCCGTGCTCCTCATCATCCTCTTCTTCAAAGGATTCTCCCTCTTCGTAAGACTCTTCGTCTTCAACTTCTTCATCATCGCCGAAAAGTTCATCTTCGGAAAAAGATTCAGTTTCTTCGTCGTCGCCAAAGAGTTCATCTTCATCAAAAGACTCTTCTTCGGCTGCTGGTTCGGGAGCTTCTTCTTCAGCGGCTTCTTCTGAAAATTCATCATCTTCATCACTGCCGAAAAGTTCCTCGTCTATATCAAAAGCCTCTTCGTCGTCAGCAGTAGCTGCCGCAGGCTCATCATCATCAAAAAGATCCGCACCTAAATCAGCGTCGGCATCATTATCATCTGAACCGAAAAGATCATCTTCAAGATCATCAGTACCGGCAACAGCGGGTGCCTCATCATCGGCTCCAAGGTCACCGAAAAGATCTTCATCAAGATCCTCTTCAGTTTCTTCGCTTGAGTCTTCGCCAAACAAATCTTCATCAAGATCTTCTTCAGCAGGAGCTTCCGGTTCTGGCTCAGGTTCTGGCTCAGGTTTAGGTTTAGGTTTAGGTTTTGGTTGCGGCTTCGGCTCACTAACAATCTCTTCTTCGAGCATAGACGCAACTTCGTCTTCCGGCTCTAGAGCAGGAGGGCTTACCTTAAAAACATTCGCACACTTGGAGCATTTAACTTTAACTCCGCCTGCTGGAATTTTACTATCCGGTAAATTGAACTTGGTCTCACAGTTGGAACACGTAATAATCATGGACCGCTCTACCTGCTCTTAAAGAGGTTTAAATCAACTCAAATCATAAAAAAATAACACATGAAACTATAGAATTAGACATTCTCTAATTCATAGACAGCATTTAGATACCTGTATTTTTCAGCGTAGTCCATTCCGTATCCTACAAGGAAGCCATTCTCAACAACAAAACCGGGAAAATCGACTTTAAGATCAATTTCTCTGCGCTCTCCTTTATCAATCAGAGCACAGGTTTTAATGCTAAGCGGATTACGCTTGGAGAAAACATGCTTCAAAAATTCAACAGAATGCCCAGTATCTACAATATCTTCTACTATAAGAACATGCTTATCGGCAATAGATCCTTCCAGATCTTTTGAAAAATTCATGCTTCCGGTTCTGCTTGTTCCGCTTCCATAGCTTGAAAGGCGAACAAAATCTATTTCCGGCTCAGCTTCGAGACTGCGCGTAAGATCCGCAAAAAAAAGATAGGCACCTTTTAACACGCAAACACACACTAAGGGCTGATCCCCGTATGTTGCAGAAATTTCTTTACTGATTTCCTTAATTCTAGCCGCAATAACTTCGGAAGAGAATACTTCTTTAAGGCAATGGCCCATAACTAAGTTCCTTATTAATTTAATATACTTAAAGTTTCATTATCATTGGAATTTCATCACAATCAGGAAACAGCGGACAATTAATACAATCCGCCCAGACTTTCTGCGGAAGTATGTTTTTATCCGTCACAACGAATCCCTGCTTGGCAAAAAAGGCCTCAATGTTTGTGAGAACAAAAACTTCACAAACTCCCAAATCACGAGCTTCCTGAATACACGCTTCAACCATTCTGCCACCCAGATTAGATCCGCGTTCCTCAGGAATAACCACCATAGAACGAACTTCAGCTAAGCAATCCCAACTGATGGCCAATGCGCAACATCCGACCACTCTGCCATCATCCGTTTCGGAAACAAAAAAATCACGAAGATGATTATAAACCGAAGCCCGGGAACGAGGCAGAACCATTGCATTCTTAGTACTGTCTTTTATGATTGAATGAATGGCTTCGGCATCTTCCATCCGAGCCTTTCTAATAATTGTCACAGATTTTACCGATCCTTAAGCAGCTTGTTAATGAAAGCCTCAAACATTGAACCGGGAAAACTACCGGATTTATCAAAAACTTTCTTACCCTTGGTGTCAAAAACAAGAGTTCTGGGAATACTTTCAAGCTTGAAAAAGCTTCCTACATCGCTGTCAGCAAAATAAATAGGGTAATTAAACTGAGCATCTTTACTCATAAATTCTTTAACATCTGCAACGTCAGGATCAACAGAAACTCCGATCATCATCAGATCGTCATCAGAGAATTTTTTACGCAGTTCGATCAATTCAGGAATTTCAGCACGACAGGGAGGACACCATGTTGCCCAGAAATTGAGAATCACGACTTTCCCTTTTGACTGCGCGACAACATCTTGAACAGCCTGAGCATTCAAAGTTTTAACTTCACCGGTTGTTTCAGCTTTGCTGCAACCAACCGCCAACACCAAAACCAACGCCATCATTGCGAAAATCTTATTTGTAAATCTCATACTACTCCCAGTATAAAATCATTTAGTCAGGATCAACTTCAGTCTGCACTAACAGATTCTTTAATAGAACTCAAAATGACCCTAATCCTCTGCGGCGGTCTTATTGGGATAATTTAATTACTGCAACAACTCTTTAGCGACTTTTACCGCCGCAACCGCGTCGGTAGACCAGCCATCAGCGCCTATAGAATCACAGAACCCGCCGGTTATAACCGCGCCGCCAATCATGACCTTGATATCAAGGTTCCGCTCTTTTAAAAGATTTATGGTATCTTCCATCCTGACCATAGTGGTTGTCATAAGCGCGGAAAGGCCGATAATTTTAGCGCCTTTTTCCTGCGCGGCATTAACAATCTTTTCCGCCGAAACATCCTTACCCAGATCAACCACATCGAAGCCATGATTCCGAAGCATGAGGCAGACAATATTTTTACCGATATCGTGGATATCCCCTTCAACCGTTGCCATAACGATTACGTCCTGCTCCTGCGTTCCTCCGGCTTCTTCCATGATAGGTTTCAGCTTTTCAAAAGCTTTCTGGAGAGTTTCGGCAGACTGTAAAAGCTGTGGCAGGAAATATTCCTTGCGTTCATACTTCTCACCGACTTCCATAATCGCAGGAATAAGTTCGTCATTAACCAGCTCAAAAGGATCACGTCCGCCTGCAAGGTCTCTTTCAACAAGAGCGAGGATTCCGCCTCTGTCTCCTGAAACGACTGCGTCAAAAAGATTATCAGCTACGGCTTTTGGTTTCCCCTGATTCTGGCCACCACCTGTAGCCTGGCCACCGTCCCCGGAAGGAGTCCAGCCGGAGTACTGCTCGATAAACTGCTCTGCCTGAGGATCTCTGGCGAGCAGGACTTCTGCGGAATAAAGGCTCTCTCTGAGTCTGGAAGAGTTAGGGTTGGCAATAAAAGCGCAAAGCCCCTGCCCCTGACACAAAGTCAGAAAACTTGAGTTGAGGAGTTCACGGGCGGGAAGTCCAAACGATACGTTGGAAAGTCCCAGAACTGTCGGCAGATTCCATTCTTCTTTGCAATGACGAATAAAGTCCATGCAATGCCTTGCGGCTTCCGGCTTGGACGAAACAGTCAAAGCAAGAGCATCGACCATTATAAGTCTGCGGGGAATACCGTAAGAATCCGCTTCTTCAAGAAGCTTGGCGACTACTTCAATTCTTTCCGCACAGGTGAAAGGAAGCTTGCTGCCGATTATGGGCAGTAAAATAAAAGGAGCTCCGAACTTCTTACAAAGCGGTCCAAGCCGTTCCATACGTCCTGATTCACCGCTGATAGAATTGACAAGCGGAGAACCTGCATAAGCCCACAAAGCGGCTTCAACAGCATCAGGATTAGTAGAATCTATACTTAAAGGAGCAGGAAACTGCGCCATAACTTCTTTGGTGAGGGCTGGTAAAATTTTAACTTCATCAACCATGGGAGCGCCTACATTAATATCCAGCACAGGTGCTCCGGCTGAAAGCTGCTCTGCAGCAAACTTCATAGCCTCGGTGAACTGCCCTTTTTGAAGCTCGGCACTGAGAACTTTCTTTCCGGTGGGATTAATACGCTCACCGATGATTACGCCGCGCTGATCAAATCCGATCTTAACGGACTGTGCACGGGACGTAAGAACCATCTGGCAATTATCCTGAGGAACAGGCCGCTTCCATTTTGCGTCACCCACAGCATTTCTGAGCGCTCTGATATGATCAGGAGTTGTTCCGCAGCAACCACCTATAAATTTAGCACCAACTTCTAGAAAACGAGCGGACTGTTTGGCAAAAGGCTCAGGCTGAAGTCTGAAAACGGTTTGACGGTTTTCATCCAGTTCAGGAAGTCCGGCATTTGCTTCAACCAGCAATGGACTGGAAAGCCTCGGCTGCATGGACTCCAGCACTTCATATATCTGTTCAGGCCCTGCACTGCAGTTGGTTCCCATCAGTTCAACACCCATATTCTGCATGGTGTCAATAAACGTCAGCGGAGACGAACCTGTCAGACAAGCGGCAGGAGATTCAAAAGTCATGGAAAGAGCAACGGGCAGGTCGCAGACTTCGCGGGCGGCAATAACAACAGCTCTCGCTTCGGCAAGGTCAAAATGAGTTTCACCGAGAATCAGATCAACTCCACCTTCAACCAGTCCCTTGATCTGCTCTTTATAAATCTCGACCATCTCTTTAAAGGTCATTTCACCTAGAGGCTGGACAAAATAGCCTGTTGGACCGACACTACCGGCAACAAAGACGTTATCTCCGGCAACGCTTTTGGCGATAAGAGCCATTTCTCTATTCAGGCCGATTACATCAGCACCCGAGCCGAGCTTGGGCCTGCTGCCGCCAAAGGTGTTAGTGGTAAGAACATTCGCCCCGGCAGAAACATAATCCTTATGCACAGATTTTATAACTTCAGGACTCTCAAGACCGAAAATTTCAGGAGACATTCCAGCGGGAAGACCTCTTCCCTGCAGAAGTGTTCCATATCCACCATCGAAAAAATAAACACGATCGTCGCTGAGAGCTTTACGAAAATCCGGCATAAGGTACTCCAAAAGTTATGAATAAAATCCGAAAAATCTGATCACAATTGTTTCGAATAGCTTCTACTTAAAAACATTGAAAAGGACAAATAAAAACTATATCCTTATAAGTTCTAAATATGATCATCAATGTAAACTAAAGTTCAAATAATATCAGCCGCACAGGAAAATTACCCGGTCAATGAAATCAAAAAAAGAAAATGAACCAATAGTTCCGGAACTTATAGAAGACGAGGACGATGTCATAGATGTCAAACCCGATTTTCTACCGACTCCGAGAGCAAAAGGCGAAGTAGCCACCAAAGATCCGCTGCATCTCTATCTTAATGAGATAAGCCGCTTTCCTCTGCTTGAGCCTGAAGAAGAATTCAGACTGGCAAAAAGAGTGCAGGAAAACGGAGATCAGGAAGCTGCATTTCGCCTTGTATCTTCACATCTTAGGCTGGTGGTTAAAATCGCCATGGACTTCCAGCGCCGCTGGATGCAGAATGTGCTGGATCTTATTCAGGAAGGAAATGTCGGCCTTATGAAGGCGGTAAATAAATTTGACCCTGATAAAGGTATCAAATTTTCTTACTATGCAGCCTTCTGGGTAAAAGCTTACATCCTTAAATATATCATGGATAACTGGCGCATGGTTAAAATCGGAACCACCCAGACCCAGCGCAAACTTTTTTACAACCTGAACAAAGAACGCCAAAGACTTCAGACACTTGGCTTCGACCCGACAACATCAGTGCTCTCCGAAAATCTCAATGTGACCGAAGAAGAGATTACGGAAATGGATAAAAGGCTGGCGAAGAATGACCTTTCCCTGAATCTCAAGTTCGGAGAGGATTCAGAAGCCACCCGTATGGATTTTTTACCGGATTTAGGACCGGGCATAGAAGAAACTCTTGCTAATAAGGAGATTTCCACCTTACTTCTTGAACAGCTTAGAACAGTAGCTCCGAAATTAAATGAAAAAGAACAAGTTATTTTAGACGACAGGTTGCTCTCTGACTCTCCGCGCACACTTAGAGAAATAGGTGAAGAATTCGGAGTGACTAGAGAAAGAGTCCGCCAGATTGAAGCTCGGTTATTAAACAAGCTGAGAGACCATCTAGCCGAAACAGTAAAAGATTTTTCTGAAGATTGGATACCTGATAATGAATAAACTCCTTACTGAACTGAAAAAAGAAGCCAAAAATTTAGCTGCCGCTCTCCCTACACCGCAATTTTACCGCGATGCTGAGACTCAGCTTGAATTTTCACACGGCATGTTTTTTGATCATCCACTTGTAATCAGATTACAGGAAGATGTTCTTCCATTTCTTTATGATGAATATGCTCACGGCATTTACCACTCTAAAAAAGTGGCCATAGAAGCCGGAGCAATCGTTCTTAAAAACGGAGATCATCTGCCTCCTGACACTGTGAGAGAACTTGTTCTGCTTGCCCAGTTCTGCGGACTTCTTCATGACATTTGCAGACTGGATGAAGACCACGCATTATGCGGAGCGGAAACCTCACGAGTCATCCTGAATCAATATCCGCTTTCAGGGCGCAGCAAAGATCTTATTGCCGAATCTATTGCCCGGCACGAAGCTTTCAAACCTGCAAGCCCCATCATCGACGACCCGGAACTGGAACTGTTAAGCGGCGCACTCTACGACGCTGACAAATTCCGATGGGGACCAGATAATTTCTCAACAACTCTTTGGGAAATTTGTGACTACGAAGACTGGTCGCTACAGGAAATTATTGAAAAATTCCCCAAAGGTCTGGATATGATAAAATCCATTGAATCCACTTTCAGAACCGATACCGGTAAAAAGTACGGTCCGGAAATGATAGATCAAGGCATGACTATCGGGTCCAAGATTTACAAGCGTCTGATTGAATTATCAGAATCACCCAAATACTCTACCTATAAAAAACAAAACCCTATTGTATGATTTATCCAGCATCTACACATTGCAAAGCAATATCTTCTGCCGCAGTTCTAGCTATATTCTTTGTTATTGCTTTGAGCGGTTGTGCTGCAAAAACCGGAATTAACTCCTCGGCTGCAAATCCGCAATTAACCCCCGAGACTCAGCTGACTTTTGACTACCTTGTGTATCAGGATTACCTGTCACGCCTTAGTCAGATCATGCGCAGCGGGGACAGGTCTCAGGAAGCAGCCGTTGAGTCCGCACGTCTGCAGCAGGAAGCTGTCGTTGTTGTTGACCGCATCCTGAAAGTTGACCCCAAAGCTCAGCTTTACGCTGAAAAAGCATCTCTTTTCTGGGCAGCCCAGCAAATTGACGAAGCGCGGGAAGCTCTCAAGGAAGGCCTCGAAAAATTCCCTGAAGATCGAAAACTGATTATGAGCCTTTCCAGCACCTACCTTGTTGAAAACAGAACTACGGACGCTGAGAGTGTTCTCCAGGAATATATACACAAGCATCCCGATGATCTTATTGTCATAACCCAGCTTGCCCGTATTCTGCTTGAACAGAAAAAATTTGCACAGGCTCTTGATACGCTGAAAGTTATTCCGGCAGAAAAACGGACAACCGAAATTCTGTATTATTACGCAAAGGCAAGTGCAGGACTCGGACTGACCAAGCAAGCCATCAGAGCTCTGCAAAAAGCTGTTAAAGTAAAGCCTGACTACCTCGAAGCATGGGGCGAACTGGCTTATCTATATGAGCTTGGAAAAGACTATGACGCAGCTGAAAAAATTTACACAAAGATGCTCGAATTCCCTGAAGCATCCAACCATATCCGCCTGCGCCTTATAGAGTTGAGCCTTAAGCTGAACAACCCCGACCGAGGGCTGTCGCTGGTACTGGAAGGCCCGCGCAACACAGCTTTCCTACTCGATTCGGCACAAATTTTCTTGAACAGCAAATTCTACGGACAGGCCTCGACTATCCTTGATATTTTTGTACTGGAAAAAGAAATCCCTGACGCTTATTACTTTTTCAAGGCTTCAATTGCCTACGAAGGAGAAGAAGATCCCGCCAAGGCTCTTAACTTCCTGAACAAAGTAAAACCGAGCAGCGACCATTACGATCGCAGTCTGCAATTCAAAGCACACCTGCTTATCGACCTGAAAAAGGATAAGGAAGCTTTGACCGTTCTTAGAAAAGGACAGGAACAATTTCCCGATAATCCGAACTTCTTTTTAATAGAAGCAGCTCTTTATATGGAGCTTAAGCAGCCTGAAAAAGCTGAAGAAACTCTTTTAAGAGGATACAAGAATATACCTGATTCTCCCCAGATCCTTTTTCAGCTGGGCACAATAGAAGAAAGAAAAGGCAACATAGACAATACCTTGAAGTACATGGAAAAAACAATATCCATGCACCCGGATCACGCAGACGCACTCAATTTTGTCGGATACATTCTTGCCGACAGAAATGAACAGCTTGATCGCGCAATGGTTTTGATATCCAGAGCAAACAAGCTTGAGCCGGACAACGGCTTCATAGTAGATTCCTTGGCATGGGTTCATTACCGCCTCGGAAATTTTGATGAAGCTTGGAAAAACATCGGGCGTGCTCTTTCTCTTCAGCCAAGGCAGCCGGAGTTGTGGGAACATTACGGAGATATTGCTCTTGCCATGGGAAACAAGAAGGAAGCTGCAAAAGCCTACAAAAGAGCTCTTAAGTTCGCTCCTAATAATAGTGAACTGCGCAGGAAACTGGATTCCTTATGATTTCCAAATTATGGAGGACTGCAATCCTTATTCTGGCCGTAGCAACTATGGCCGCCGGATGTAGTTCCAGAAATTTACAATTTCATGACCCGGATAAAGTTTACTCAAAATTCAGAAATGAATTCGGCACCTGTAATGCCACAGGAGTGAACTTCACAGCCAGCCTCTATTATACAGCGCAGAAACAAGGACACCGGACAATAATGAACTTGTGGGGAGATCTCGGATCTCCTTTACGCCTTGATGTAAGGGCCGGAATCGGAACGTATCTCGCTCACATTCTTGAAGATAAAAAAGGACTGACTGCTTTTTACCCGGATCAAAACACAGCGTATTCACATTCCTCACCCGAAAGGGCTGTCAGAATGCTGGGACTGCCATTTCCTTTCTCCCTGAAAGATCTTGCAGGACTTATCGCCGGCTGTTATCCCGATTTCATTCCAAACACATTCGATACAGTTACACTTGATAAGAATCGCAAAGGGTTGCTTTATCTTTATGATAAAGGGCCAGTCAGTTCAATAACGCTTACGGAACAAGGACTTCCAACAGAAATTACCGGGCGCGGAGAGCTGCCTTGGAAAATGAAAATGGAATCCTATGAACTGGATGATTCCGGTAAAAATCTGCCGGATAAAATTACCGTTTATACTGAAAACGGAAATAAAGCCGTGCTGCGGATAAAATCCCGATCTTTTACAAACCGTAAATGGACCGAAAAATCTCTTGAAATGGCTCTTCCTGATGGAACAGAGACCATAAAACTTGATCAAAACGCGAATAATAATATTTCTTCAAAAAATAATTAGCATTGTTATGGAGTCTATAAAATGAGTGACCAGAACTGCTCTTGTACTGACAAAGCTACAGGACTTATTGATAATTTTAAGAAGGGTCTAACCGTCTGGACTCAAGAATTAAAGGCTATTTTCAGCAGATTGCTCGGAAATTTCGAAGTCAGCCAGCTTGAAAAACGTCTCGAAAGAGAATACGCCCTTCTCGGAAAGCTTAATTGCGACGACGCAGAAGGCGATATTGAACTTTGCAGAAAGCAAATTGATTTTTTCAAAGAAGAAATCAACAGACTCAAGAAAGAGCAGGCTGCAAAGCGTGATGTTAAACATCGCGACAACGAACGTAATATGGAATTGTAGTTCAAAAAACTTCGATTCCGGGCACTTTAGAATCTCAAGATCGACAGGTAGTTAACGGCTTACTGGCGCTTGAGATTTTTATGGCGTTTGGACAAATGCTATTTTTAAGCAGACTGTAAATCTACAGAATCAGGAGAGATGAAGATGGCCGCTAAAGTAGTTATCGGATCAGACCACGGGGGCTTTGCTCTCAAGGAATTCGCCAAGAAAGTGCTCACCGAAATGGGGTACGAGGTTGAAGATGCCGGTCCTGAATCCGCCGTCAGCTGCGACTATCCCGTCTATGCTGCAAAAGTCGCTGCAAAAGTTTCCGACGATGTGCTCGGAATTCTCGTCTGCGGCACAGGTCTAGGCATGTCTATGGCTGCAAACAAACATAAAGGTGTCCGCGCCGCTATGTGTACAAACGAATATATGGCTAAAATGGCCCGCGCACACAACAATGCCAACATTTTGTGTCTCGGTGAAAGAGTTATAGGACAAGGCCTTGCTGAAGAAATTATCCGTGCATATATGACCACCGAATTTGAAGGTGAACGTCACATGCGCAGAATCAATCTTTTCGATCAGCTTTAAGATATATACCTCTCGCTTCCCCGCCAAAGGAGATAATCCCCTTTGGAAAACTTACCAAAAATTTACCATTACTTTATGAGGAACACTCACAATGGGTAACAACAGTCAGATGGACCAGAAAGCAGTTAACGTTATTAAAGGCCTGATCATGGATTCTATCCGCAAGGCTAACTCGGGTCATCCCGGCGGCTCCATGTCTTCTACGGACTTTGCATACGTCCTCTATAAAGATTTCTTACGCTACGACGTAACCAACCCAAGCTGGGAAAACAGAGACCGCTTCGTACTCGCAGCAGGTCACGAATCCCCACTTCTTTACGGATTACTGCACTTAGCCGGTCTGATTAAAGTTGAAGACCTTAAGCAGTTCCGTCAGCTTGGTTCCATCACTCCCGGTCATCCTGAACATGATGTCACCCCCGGTGTTGAAGCAACAAGCGGACCTCTCGGACAGGGATTCTGTGTCGGTGTAGGTATGGCGACTGCTGAAGCGTTCCTTAACGCTAAAACCAACGACGACGTAGTAGATCATTACACATACGTTCTTTCATCTGACGGTGATTTCCAGGAACCTGTATCCACAGGCGCAGCTGCTCTTGCAGGACTCTGGAAACTCGGCAAACTCATAGTTTTCTACGACAGCAATGACATCCAGCTAGCAGGACCAACCAGCCGTTGTGATTGCACAGACTTCAAAAAAGTTTATGAAGGCATGTGCTGGCAAGTTCTGGAAGTAGACGGTCATAACCACGATGAAATCCGCGCCGCTGTTAAAGCTGGTCAGGCTGAAACCGGTAAACCGACACTCATCATCGGTAAGACCAAAATGGCAGCCGGAGCAGCAACTTGCGAAGGCGACCACTGCACACACGGCAGCCCGCTTTCCAATGAAGAAATTGCCGCTACTAAAAAATGTTTCGGTCTCCCTGAAAACGAACTTTTCTACGTTCCTGAAGATGTTGTTGCACATTTCCGCACACGCTTCCCAGAACTTAAGAAAATGTCCGCAGACTGGCAGACCAAGCTTGAATCCATCCTAGCCGGAAACAAAGAAATCGCTGATTTCTGGGCAGAAGCTTTCAAGCCTCGCAACGAAATTAAACTGAATCTTCCAGAATTCGAATCCGGTCAGTCCATGGCGACAAGAAAAGCATGGGGCGCATGCCTTGATGCTATCACCGACGAGCTTCCTACCTTGATAGGTGGTTCCGCTGACCTTGACCCATCCAACCAGACTGCGAACTTCCGCAAAAAAATGGGTGATTTCGCACTAGACGGTTACGGCGCAAGAAACTTAGCTTTCGGCGTTCGTGAGTTTCCAATGTCCGTTATCATGAATGGTATGGCCCTTCACGGCGGCGTAATTCCTTTCGGCGCAACTTTCCTCACCTTCTCTGACTATTGCAGAAACGGTATGAGAATGTCCGCGCTACAGAAACTGCCAGTTCTCTACATCTATACACATGATTCATTCTATGTAGGTGAAGACGGCCCGACTCATCAGCCTATCGAGCATGTAGCCTCCCTGAGACTCATCCCGAACATGTTGATCCTGAGACCTGCCGACGCAAGAGAAACTGCCGCATGTTTGCAGATTGCTATAAGCCAGACTGATCGTCCTTCCAGCCTCATGCTGACCCGTCAGGGACTGCCTGTGATGGATAAAGTCGAATTCCCGCAGGTTGAAGAAGGCGTTAAGCGCGGCGGTTACATCGTAAAAGATTGCGAAGGAACCCCAGACATGATCGCTATCGCAGCAGGATCAGAAGTATCCCTTGCAATCGATGCAGCTGATCTAATCAAAGACAAGAAAATTCGCGTAGTTAGTATGCCGTCAATGGAACTGTTCGAAGAACAGGATCAGGCTTACAAAGACTCCGTTTTAGACCCGAAAGTAAGAGTACGTGTTGCAGCAGAAGCTGGCCGTCCTGAAATCTGGTACAGATACGTGGGCCTCGACGGAGCAGTGCTCGGAATCGACCACTTCGGCGCATCCGCACCTGCATCCCAGCTCGCTGAGAAATACGGCTTCACCGCTGGTAACCTCGCTGAGATTATGAAGAATCAGTTCTAATACTGATCTATAAATAGAATTGGAAAAGCCGCTGGAACGTTTGTTTCAGCGGCTTTTTTTTGTTTAATATAAAATTACTTGAAAATTTACTAAAATTTCAATCTGATGTAAAAACACAATAATTCAAAAAAGGAGTAGCCATGAAACTCATTTATCTTGATTATTCATATGAGGAATTTGGTGAAGAAGGAAAATTTAAGCACAAAACAATCCTAAACGCCCTAAGTGAAATCGACCCCAATTATGAGATCAAGGAAACGGACGTTGGGCATGGAGCAGACCTTCCTGCACTAGTTGTTTCCCTTCTAACGGATCTCCCAGAACTGGCCCAAATAGGGCTTGCTTCTCTCGCTATATTTTTCCAAGGCAAACGTATTAATAAAAATATTGATGCCTGGATTTCAATTACAAAAAAAATCAACAATCTCTTCTCGAAAAATAAACCTTATAGGATTGATAAAACGGCAGCTACAGCAATTGCAATTGGAGATGTAGTAAAAGAAAATTCAAAAGATTCTATATGCAACATTTTTATAAATCAGTTTCAAACCAATGAAGACAGCAAGGCCACATCGTATGGTAAAAACATAGATGCAGTATTCACCATTTCAATCTATACAACAGAAAATATATACATATATGTAATCACTTCAAAAGGTAAAACCATCTCTAAAAATATAATCCACAGAGAACATTTTAATTTCTAACCTGCTATTCGTTCCTCTCATCAAAATAAAAGCCGCCAGAACCAAAGTTCCAGCGGCCTTTCAATTTCATACTAAAAAAACATACTTACTCTTTAATCTTATCACCCATCTCTTTCAAAGAATCCCCGGCATTATCTAAGGCTTGATCCATTTTCTTACCCGCTTTTTCAGCAGGGCCTTCTTTTTCGCAACCATAAGCGACTGACATAAATGCGACCAGACACAGAACAAACACTAATTTTTTCATAATTTTCATGAGACACCACTCCTAATCGGTTTAAGGTTTTAATTCTGCAACCCGAGTTCTACCCTCGGGCCGGACCCCTTGCCGGTTGCTGCTCTTTTGAGGAAAACCCGTTCGGATTCTACACCCTTTTCAGAAATTAAGATAACACGGACCTTTTCAGCTCTTTCCCTTGCGAGATCTGCCAAATCCGTATCCGTCACTTTTATGTTATCCCGAATGGCCTGTTCCATTTCCGGCACAGGACGACTTTCAATTATTCCCAAGAAATTCTTAGGCTTTTCAAAAGGAGCGTTCTCGTACGCATCTTCGAGATAATCAGGATATTCCTCTTCACTTATGACCACATCATCAATCGATGCCGGAGCTTTGCTGTCCTCTTCAAGTTCCAGAAACTTCGGCATTGCGATCATTCTTTTAAACATTGCGACTTTGAGCGCGGGGATATCTTGCGGTGAAGTAAACCCGCTGATCTCAAGTTTAAGACCCGGGCGGGATTTCATCGCCTTGGCAACCGATTCAATTTTTGAGTTTGATGCTTCCTTCGGCACTGCTATGCCCGGTTCAAAAACCAGAACATCCATATCTTCGCCGCCGCCGAACATTGCTCCGATCAGCGCAAATGGCGAAGTTACAGCTTTAACCAAAACATTAAGAATAGCGCGCCCGATAACTCTGCCCAGCCGGAACTGAGGGTCATCCACGTTACCTTCAACAGGGATATCAAGGCGTATGTTCCCGCTGCTGTCTTTAAGCAACGCTAAACCGAGCCCGATAGGAATATTCGGAGCATCGGGACTCTTTACTTTTTTGCCCACCTCGAACTGATAAATATCAAGCACATTGTTGGTGGATAAAAGTTTACCCCTGAGACTGACGCCCACATCCGCACTGAGCATTCCGGTGCTGACCGGATAGGCTATATATTTTCTGGTATAAGGCGAAAGCTGAGTCATATCCAGATTGATGAGAGTAACTTTTAAATCAGTATCAGCGCCGTCTTCCGTAGGCTGAAGATAACCTTCCGCGACCAAAGGAGCCTGCTGATCAATTGTTGCATTAAACGACAGCTCCGTTCGCTTACCGTTAGGAAGTTCCAGCCCGCGCACGGCAGATCTCATTTTAGTGACATCAAGCTCGAAAGCAGGCTCAACAGTATGATCTTTGAATATAGCTGTTCCGTTAGTCATAGCTATCTTATTCAGAAAAATAAAATTATCAGCACTAGCTCCATTCCTTGTTCCCTGCGCTGTTGAGTTAGCAACTAAAGCGTTTGGTTCAGGAGCTCCGGCTGACATAACAACAACTTTTTCAGCAGCCTTTTCAGCCTGCTCCTCCAACACCTTCTCATCAACGGGAACTGCAAGCTGACCTGTGAGAATTCTGGAAATATTAAAAGTGCCGTCTGCCTCTTTCTCAACATTAAGCTCAGGCGAAAGCACGTCTATAAGTCTTACTTCAACCTTAAGAGGATCTGAAACAAAATCTATGTCCCTTACAGCAAGTTCAAATAAATGAAAGAACTGGCGATCTCCTTTGTTATCGCGCAGCAACAGATCTTTCACCTGCGCCTTGCCCTTATAAGTTGCCACAGGCTTATCTTCAGCGGAAAAAGCCCACCCGCCGGACACATCAATATGTCCGCGCGCAATATTCATCTGCATTTCAGGTGGCAGATAGCCGTTAAAATCACGTAGCCTGAGCTTGCGGACAGCCAAATCTCCTGTAACTTTCACAGGCGACAACACGCCCTGTCCGCTAACTTTTAACTTTCCTCTTTTATTGATAACCCCCTCTAAAACAAGGTTCAGAGGTTTGTTCTCAGGAAAGCTGATTCCCTTGATGCCGCCCTTCAATTCACGGATACTGATTGAAGTTTTTTTCGTTGCAGCTTTATCGGTCAATTCAAAAGATGATTCTGTCAGACTTACTCTGTTTACAGCAACCTTCCAGCCTCCCGCATCGGATTTATCTGAATCTTCATCCGCGACGGGCTTAATCTCCTTTTCAGCATCGGCTTCCTGCTGATGTTTTTCGATAAGCTTTAGAAGATCAACCCCCTGCTTATCGCGCATCAATTTTATCAGAGCCTTATGCAAATCAACTGAACCTATGAACACCGACTTTTCACCGACATCAATAGTTCCGTTGGAAACGGCAAACCCGCCCAGCCCGATCAGAGGATCACCTCCGCCCTTCGGACTAAGCTCAAGATCTTTCACGTCCACCTTTATACCTTCCAGACGAACCAGTCCGTTGTTGTCAGGAATAATACTGAAGTTTGCCCCCAGCCCGACTTTACCGGACGTTACAGCCAGAGGAACAGAGGGTTCCAAATATTTATGATAGTCAGGCACATTAAGATTCTTAACTGAGGCAAACCCTTTGACCACTAGAGGAATAATCCCCAATGAACCGTCAACGGTTACAACTTCGCCGCCCTCAGTGCCCACCTTAACGCTGTATGTTCCAGCCTTATCTTTCGCGGTGCTGAGGTTATTTGCAGTAACCGAGAGAGGTCCGATCAGCTTATTAAATCCGTTACCGAAAGCTTTATCCGTAAAATCTACAGACCCTCCGATAACGTTCAAACTTGCAATTTCCGCCAGCAAATCCGGGCCTTTTTCGTCCTCTTTTTGAGGAACAGCCGCAACCGTCGCATTCTGACGACCTTTTGCCGGCTGAGGAAGATAATCCAGTATATCAGGAGAACCGTCGGGCTTAAGGCCTATCTTCAAGAATGGATCTGTTAACTTAACAGTATTTATTTTTAAAATTCTTCTCAAAAGACTCAGTTCCGCGAAATCAATATCAAGCTGCTTAAACTTTAAAAGCGAAAGATCCTTTTTGTCCGCCAAGTCAAAATCGTTAACAACTAACTTTCCTCCGAACATAACTCGCGGCAGCAAATTGGCACTGCGCTCAAATATCAAATTTAAATCAGCGCTGAGATTTCCGCTTTTGAGCACAGTTGTTTTATAAATAGGAAGATAAATCCAATATTCCCCGAGTGCGGCCTTATCGAGAGTGAAATTGAACTCAGTTCTACGCGTGTCCTTAAAAGGCAGAGTATTGCCCTTCAACTCAAAAGGAGTGCCGTTAATAACCATTTCAAGTGAAGGCTGAACAAATTCATCACTATCGCTGGAAAGTGATGAGGTGAAGGGAACAATAAGATTCAAACCAGTGATTCGATGATTAAAATTTCTAAAATCATCATGCACTGTGCATGTCCCGTTGCTGACTACAAAATCACGGATAATGAACGGGAAAAGACTTGTCTCTTCCTGCTCCGCAACCGCTTCCTCCTCCGCTTCCGGGATAAGGTCTGAAATACTGCTGCCGTCCGGGAAAATGGTAATATCCACTTGCGGATCACATATTTTGACTTCATCAAATACGGCAGAAAGCCTGAAAATTGAGAATGAATCAAAATTCACATCAAAAGACTTGAAAGCAAAAAGATTCCCTTCGCCACTCTTTTTGCCAAGCTTAAACCCTTCAAGATACAAATGCAGAGTTAAAGGATTGAAATCAACATCCTGAATCTCTACAGGTCTGTTTAACAACTCAGGTAACTTATTTCTGACCACACTCTTTAATACAACCGGAACAAGCAAAAAACCGATTAAAGTGTATACAATCAATACTGAAGAAATAATCGTGGCCCAGCGGATTCTGCGATCAATATTCTTCCATTTGGTATATAGCTCTTTTAACATATGACTCTCCGTCACTATCTGATTAACCTTTATCCCTGTCTTTTACATTATAATTTCACGAAAAGACAGTTCAACTCTAAATTTAATGCATAAGTAATCATAGTGTTGAACAATTGAAGGGTGACTGGTAGTCTACTTAAAAGAAAGACCTTTTTAAAGGACACCAAATGACGGCTGAAAAACTGACCACACACAAAATCTCTTCAACATACACTTTACCAATTAATATTTTGGTCATTACCTGTGCCCTGTTCGCAATGCTGTTCTTTTCTTCTCCTGCAAATGCGGCTTCGCTGGATTTAAAAAATCTGATTCTGGACAATCAGGCCGGAGCGATCATGGCCCGGTTCGGACTGGATCTCAAAGGTGACACAAAAACAGAAGAAGCTCTTGAAAACGGGGGCAGGCTGAAGCTTGAATGTGAAGCAACTCTGTTTGTTCATAAAAGTCTGTGGCCGAACTCGAAGATTGCAAGTAAAATATATTCCGATAAACTTTTCTACGATTCCCTCTCCAAGAACTTTGTCCTTGAACAGTCTGGAAAGACGACACCCTTAAGAAACAAAAAACTCACTCTGCTGCTCCAGAAAGGATGGGACTCCATAGTGATGGATTTAGGGCCGTGGAGCACTCTTAAACGAGGTGAGCGCTACAGACTCAAACTTGACGTGCACCTTGATCAGACAGACGTTCCCGAATGGTTGAAAAAAACTCTTTTCTTCTGGTCATGGGACATTGTTCCTTCCGCAACATATCAGCTCGACTTTACATATTAGATAAGAACTTAAATTTATTATGACCGATAAATCCATCAAAGTAAGTGTGCCGGACACAAAACAACGCAAGAAAAGACAACGGGAATACTTTTTAGCCTTCCTCTGCCTTCTCATTTTCGTGGCTTTAAGCTTTGTTCAGCTCAAATATATCGGGGTTAACTCTTATCTCTTTGTCGGACTTTTCAACCTGAACTTCATTTTGCTGCTGGTTGTACTTTTTATTGTTGTGCGCAACGGAGTAAAACTGCTTTTAGAGCGTCGCAGAAAAGTGCTGGGTTCAAAACTTCGAACGAGAATGGTCCTCTCGTTTATGTCACTTTCCCTTATACCGACTCTGCTTATGTTTTTTATGGCAATGCAATTTGTGCAGGTCTCAGTGGACTACTGGTTTAAGAATCAGGTCGAAGACTCAATGGTTCAATCACTTGAACTTGGCCGGGCCTTTTACGCCTCGGCTCAGGAAGGGCTTGAACGCAGAGGAAACAACATTCTGGGAGCCATCAAAGAAAGCCGTTACGCATGGGGCGGCAAGACCATGAACCTTTTTCTCGCCACCAAACTAGGCGAGTATGATCTCGGTCTTCTGGGTGTAATACAGCCTGACGGGGAAAAAATAAATTGGCATTCTGAAGGTTCATGGGAAAAAGCATGGTCTGAAATCAATGCCAAAGTTGACTGGGACAACATGAGAGAACACCCTCATTTCTGGTCAACCATACACCCAATGCCCGGTAATGACATGGTTATCGGGGTGTTACCTGTTGATGAAGCACGGACCGGATTCCTGATCCTCGGTGAAAATATCGGGCAGGGACTGCTTTTTAAACTGGACAAAGTCGTCAGGGGTCTTGACGAATATAAACAGCTCAAGACTCTGAAATATCCCCTTAAGATGAGCCTGTATCTCACTCTCGGTGTAACGACACTGCTCATTATTCTCGGCTCTATCTGGTTCGGATTCAGACTTTCAAAAGAATTATCCGCCCCAATTCAAGCTCTCGCGGCAGGTTCACAGCGAATTGCACGCGGAGATCTTTCCGTCCGCCTTGAGGACAACTCAGATGACGAGCTGGGTTTTATGGTTCAGTCCTTCAACCGCATGGCTGAAGACCTTGAAGAAAGTCAGAAAAGCCTTAAAACAGCCAACGAACGGCTGGCACAGCAGAATCAGGAACTCGAACGCAGAGGCCGTTACATGGAAGCGGTTCTCAACAACATCACAGCGGGAGTTATCTCTCTTGATGAGCAGGGAAAAATCAGCACGGTAAACAATGCCATTGAAGAAATGCTCGGTATTACCGCCAGATTTGTTCATGGAAAAGATCCATTGGCCCTTCTGCCTGAAGGAGATTTAGCGTCTCTCATTTCAGATGCAAGGTCTCACATGGCCTCAAGTCCTTATTCACAATGGCAGAGACAGCTTTCCCTTACTGTTGACGGGCGGCACCGCAAATTTCTGGTCAATGTTGTCGCACTCAAATCCACAAGCGGCAGTAACGGCATTGTTGCCGTGTTTGAAGATATTACCGAGCTTGAAAAAATGCAGAGAATTGCCGCTTGGCGCGAAGTAGCCAGACGCATCGCTCACGAAATTAAAAATCCGCTGACCCCTATCAAATTGTCAGCGCAAAGACTGCAAAGAAAATTCGGGCCGCAGATAAAAGACGAAGTTTACCGCGAAAGTACAGACCTTATTATTTCGCAGGTTGAACATCTGCAGCAGATGGTTCAGGAGTTTTCCGCCTATGCGAAGCTGCCGGAAGTGAAGTTAACGCCCGGCAGTATCACTCCTTTGCTTGAAGAAGTTGTCAGCATGTACCGCAACAGTCACACGGATATTTCGTGGAATCTTGAATTATTATCAGAAATACCGGATCTGGAACTGGATCGTGAAGCCTTGCGCAGAACACTTATCAATTTACTGACGAATGCAACCGAGGCTCTGGGAGACTGCGAAAATCCGGCTGTAAACATCAGCGCTATGCACGATTCCACACTTGGATGGTTGAGAATTGAGGTTCAGGATAACGGACCGGGTCTATCTTCGGACGAACGCTCCAGAATGTTTGAACCATACTTTTCAAGCAAAAAAAGCGGCACAGGCCTAGGACTTACCATTGTAAAATCTATTATCACCGATCATCGCGGATTTATAAGAGTAAAACCGGCTGAACCGCATGGAACAGTATTTGTTATCGAACTTCCTACCTAATAAAATACTCCTTACACTTGCCTGAAATCAAAACTCGTGATTATACTATATCAGCTATAAACCAACTCAAATTGGATGCGTCTAGCTGTTGTTGGACTTAATACCTTATTATATGATCAGCTATAACTACCGAGTTTTATATGATCCCCTACCCAGAAAAACCGGAAGCAAGCAATCAAATGCCACGAGTTCTTATCGTAGAAGATGAAGCTATTGTTGCACTTGATATCAAAAGCAGACTTGTCGCCTTAGGATACATTGTAGTCGGAATAGCTTCCAATGGAATAACCGCCATTGAAATGGCTCTTCACTTGGCACCTGACCTTATCCTGATGGATATAATGCTTGAAGGAGACTTGGACGGAATTGATGCAGCCAAAGCAATTAGCGGAGATTGCTCCATTCCGGTAATTTATATTACCGCTTACGCTGACAATGAAACGCTGAAAAGAGCCAAAATAACAGAACCCTTCGGTTACATCATTAAGCCTTTTGAAGACAGGGAATTAAACCTGACTATCGAAATAGCTCTTTATAAGCACAAAACGGAATGTTCCCTCAAAGAAAATCGCCGCTGGCTTAAAACAACCTTTGAGAGCATAGGCGACGCAGTTATAACGACAGACCAAAACGGAATAATAAAATCCGTGAACAAAACCGCCTCCCTTATGCTGGAATCTTCACCTGAAGACCTTTTCGCAAAAAATTTCAGCGAAGAAATCAATATGGTGGATTCTTCAACATTCAAACCTATTAGTCTTTTAACAAATTTCAGGTCAGAACCTGAAAAAACACTGTTAATTGAAAATATTGCTCTGAAAACAAAAACCAAAACTATTCCTGTTTCAGTAAATATTTCCAAAATTCAAGACAAAAACATCATCATGGGTACTGTTATTATATTCAGGGACATTTCACAGATCAAGGAAAGTGAAGTCGCACTGAAAAACAGCCTTAAGCGGTTACGCCGTACATTTGACGAAACTGTAGCAGCCCTTGCTACCATGTCCGAAAAGCGCGATCCGTACACCTCCGGGCACCAGCAAAGGGTTGCCGAACTGGCTTCCAGAATAGCGGCAAAACTTCATCTACCGGTAGAAAAAATTCACTGCATCAAAATTGCCGGAATCCTTCACGATGTAGGAAAAATTTCTATCCCGGCTGAAATTTTATCAAAACCCACAAGACTTACTGATCTGGAAATGAGCTTAGTAAAAACTCACCCTGAAATAGGTTATGAAATCCTTAAAGGAATTTCTTTCCCCTGGCCTGTTGCAGATATAGTTAGACAGCACCACGAAAGACTTGACGGAACCGGCTACCCGGATGGACTATCGGAAAAATTAATTCTGCCTGAATCAAAAATAATAGCAGTTGCAGATGTTGTGGAAGCGATGAGTTCACACCGCCCTTACCGCCCCGCTCTGGGATTTGGTAAAGCTATCGCAGAAATTGTAAAAGGACGCGGAATTATATATGATGCGGACGTAGTTGATGCCTGTATAGATATTATTGAAAACGAAACTTTTTCCTTCGGCCAATAAACGGACACCAAATGAGCAAAAGCATACTTATAGTCGATGATGAAGATGGAATCAGATATTCTCTTAGAGGCGTCTTAGAAGATGAAGGTTTTTCCGTAAGCGAAGCTGACAGCGGCGAAAACGCATTGAAATCTATATCGGACGATATGCCGGATCTGGTTTTTCTGGATATCTGGCTGCCCGGAATGGACGGACTTGAAGTTCTGGACCGCATCAAAAAAGAATGGGACTGGCTACCCGTAGTGATGATTTCCGGTCATGGAAATATCGAAACAGCTGTTTCTGCAATCAAAAAAGGCGCTTTTGATTTCATTGAAAAACCCCTTTCACTGGAAAAAGTAGTTATCACTGCTGAAAAAGCAGTCAAATTTTCGAACTTGCAATCTGAAAACAAAGCTCTGCGAACCCGTATTGAAACTGAACAACCTGCCAAATTGACAGGCCGCTCCGAAGCAATCGTATCCTTGCGCGAAATTATCGGGCAAGTTGCTCCGACTGACGCGTGGGTTCTCATCACCGGCGAAAACGGGACCGGCAAAGAAATTGTCGCTCGCTCAATCCATTCGCAAAGCCTTCGTAAAGACAGGCCGCTGGTTGCCGTAAACTGCGCGGCAATACCGGAAGAACTTATCGAATCAGAACTTTTCGGACATGAAAAAGGAGCCTTCACGGGAGCCGAAAGAGCACAGGAAGGCAAATTTGAGCTGGCGGACACCGGAACTCTCTTTCTCGACGAAATTGGCGATATGAGCCTGAAAACACAGGCCAAAATACTAAGGATTCTTCAAGAACAGTGTTTTGAAAGAGTCGGTGGTCGTAAAACAATCAATGTGAATGTGCGCGTTATCGCTGCAACAAACAAAGACCTTTTTCAGGAAATTAAAAACGGTAATTTCCGCGAAGATTTATACTACAGGCTTAAAGTTTTCCCTCTCGAAGTTGCTCCTCTAAGAGACCGGTCGGAAGATATTCCGCTACTTATCGAAGAATTTATAACCCGCCTCAACAGACAGCATGGATTCAAACCGCTGACGTTTACAAACGCGGCATTGAAAGTTCTGTCCGAATACGCATGGCCCGGAAATGTCCGTGAACTGAAAAATTTTGTGGAACGGATGCTTATTATATTCGGCGGCAAGGAAGTGGGACCGGATAAACTGCCCCCCGAGATTGCGGACAACCCCAAAGTTGAAAGTATCGAACAGGATCAACTGCCTCTTCCGCTTCCTGAAGGCCAACTGGATTTCAAAAAAGCCCGCGCGGACTTTGAAGCCCAGTTCCTTGAAACTAAACTGAAAGAATTCAACGGCAGTGTCTCAAAACTGGCAGAAGCTGTCGGACTTGAAAGAAGTTCATTATATCGCAAACTTAAATCTTACGAGATTCAGACGGATTAGATAAAAATTAGGGTCCGAGCCAGTTAATGGCTCCGGTATCTGTATTATAAACAGCTCCCATAACCTGAACTTTACCTGACCGGACTTTATCAAGCACTCCGGGGCAGTGCCCTAAAATATCACGTAAAACCTGCCGAACATTCGTTTCAGCAACCTTATCAACCAGCTCATTTCCTTTTAATGAAGGATACATAAGCTTGGTCATTTTTATGGCCGGCTCCATTTTACCCATCAGTTGAACCAGATATCCCTTAACGGGCATCTTTTCGACCGCAGCCTTAATGATACTGCTTCTTGTGTGTCCCATGACGACAAGAAGCGGTGTTTCAAGCGCAAGCATTGAGTATTCCACAGAGGCCAGAGTATCTGTTCCTGCCACATTTCCAGCGGTCCGCACTGTGTAAATATCACCCAACCCCCGGTCAAAAATCAGCACAGGATCTACCCGCGAATCTGCTCCGGTAACAACCGTTGCAAAGGGCTGCTCCCCTTTCAGAGCCAGCACTTTTCGCTGATGGGAAGTTTGATTCGGATATACACTGGAACCTTTTACAAAACGCTGATTACCTTCCTTCAAAAGTACAAAGGCCTGATCCGCATCAAGCAAAGGTTGATCAAGGATGGCGGAACCGTTTTGAGCAAAACTAATTCCCGCTGTCATCGATAGCAGGATTAATATTATAAAAATTGAAAACGATTTTCTCAATTTGAGTCTCCGCCGGTTTGGTAAGTTTAATCTTTATAAAGATACCATACATACCGGAAGCATGTTTTTGCAAGCAGGCTAAAGAAATATAATAATTCACCGATTTAGCTAGTAAGACATCAAATCGGGAGGTGTCCGGAACGTCCTCACGGACAGTCCGTAACAAATACCATGTTCGATCCTTCACCCCGTCAGGTTAAGTCCATCACTTGCACCTGATTAAGCTTAAGGATCTAACGTGGTATTTTTTTGCTTTTTTCACAGGGCAAGGTCTTAGAAAAATATCTCTGGCAGGATTTGACTACGCTGGTTGCCGTGACAGACGGGGAAGGATTACACCCGAAAGTGTTCACCTATAATGAAGAAGGTGATCCCGTCAGCATGACTTTTGAAGGACGCACCTTCCTTTTTGCGACAAATCAGGTCGGCACAATCTTCATGGTTGCGGACGAAAGAGGTTATGATGTAAAGCGGATTATATATGATTCGTTTGGTAATGTATTGCTCGATAGCGGGATCAGCTTAGAAGTGTGTTTAGGATTCGCCGCGGGACTAACAGATAAAGAGACCGGACTCGTTCACTTCGGCTATCGCGAATACTGTCCCACTATCGGCAGGTTCATAACACCCGATCCAATCGGTTTAGCTGGCGGGGATGTGGATGTTTATGGCTACTGTCTCGATGATCCTATTAATTTTCATGACCGGACGGGGCTTGCTGGAAAGAGTGAAAATGAAGAAAAAGAAAGTTATTCAGATAAAATTATCAAAAAAATTCCAGGATTCAAACGAGCTACCGAAATCGCAATTGAAGAGGTAAAAAAGAGGGGTAAAGGGAATCATAATAATGAAGGAGACGCGATGCGTCACGCTGAATGGAGTAGACGTATGACTAACGAGCTTGGTTCTGCCAGAGCATGGGCATTCGGTGTTGCACATGAAATAGAGGGCCTAGTAAAGAAAGGTCAACCATGGGGGGAAGCAATGATGGATCTCAAAAATAATGCAGAAGGTCGGGCTGCCTCATCAGAAAAAAGGCCTGTAGACCGTAGTAAACTTCAAAAGAAACCTAAGAATGAAGTTGATGTAAATCCTTATAATGACATGTAAAGAGAGTAAAAAATGAAAATAATTTTTTACTTTATTTCAATATTTTTTGCAGCATGGATTGGTGGATGCATTAACGAAATGCTACCTAAGGATAATTACGGATTTATTTTTATAGAAAATCAAAGTGGTGAAGATATAACGAAATCAACAGTCCAAATAAGAGAACTTATATTCTCTTTACCCCATATTCCAGATAAGAAAATTATCTATGGGAAATATTTGATTCTTGGAGATTCGCACTATGAAGTAAACGCGACTCTTAAATCAGGTAAACGTATAAATATATCATCCGGCTATATGACTAGCGGGCTAGATTCATTTGATCTTTTTATAATAAAAAACAATAAAATTGATCACAAACAAATACCGAATATGGAAGATATAAATTTGAACCATAAACCAGAATAACCGTCTAGTAATCCCCGTACCCCAAAAGTGCGGGGATTGCTATTTTGACCACAGATATCGCGAATACTATCCCACCATCGGCAGGTTCGTAACACCCGATCCAATTGGTTTAGCTGGCGGGGACGTGGATATTTATGGGTATTGCCTCGATGATCCGATTAATTTTCATGACCGGACGGGATTGGCTGGGAAGAGTGAAGAAAAGAAAAAAGGAGCTTTTTCAAAAATAATCTCAGGATTACGTAAAGCTTCAACTGCAATCCCGAAAGGACTTGAAGGGGCAACGGAAAAAAGCATTAAGGGCATTAAAAAAGCTACTGCCGAAGGTGGAAAAGCTGCGGTAAAAGCTCTTGATAAAGGGGCAGATGCAGCGGATGAGGCTGTTGGGAAAACTGTAGATGAATTTAAAAATAATAAAGAATTACGAAAGTATACTAAGATAACTCTCGGGGTAGGGGCGCTGCCTATTGCTTTAGCTTCGGGAGTCGCAGCCGGCCCTGCTGTTTCAAGTGCAGCGGCATCTGTTGCAACTAAGATAGCTACGACTCCAGGAGCACAAACTTTATTAGATTTTGCAAAGGGAGCACTTGTTGAAGACGGACTTGCCACAGCTCCGAACTCTGTTGCGGAAGCCGCAGGAGAAGCAAGTATGGAAGCATATAATAATATTAAAAAACTTATTTCAAAATCAAATGGTGTGAAAAAAAATGAACATTCAACAAATAAAAAATCATCAAAATAAAATACGATCATACTTTTCCAAAGCAATTAGCATTTTATTAGGGTTCTTCCTTCTTTGTTGGAGTATGCCTTTTTCAGAAACAGCGACGACTCATATAAAGGGAAACCCTGTAGGGCTGGCTGGCCGTTGGACTATGACGATTATAGGGCTAATCCTGATCGGCTACAGTCTTTTTTATAAACCAAAATTACCAAACAAAATGGTAGAATTAGAAGACACAATCTGTCCAAAATGTGAAACTACTTTTGGTATAGGAGAAGCTCCCAAAAACGAACTTTGCCCCAATTGCAAGGATCTGTTGGAACCTCTAAAAGGTTTCTATGACAGGCATCCTGAATTAAAAAATATTAAGAGTGATAAGAATTAATTACATCAACCCCGACTTCGGTCGGGGCATTTTTTTAATACGACCCCACCATCGGCAGGTTCATAACCCCCGACCCAATCGGTTTAGCTGGCGAGGATGTGGATGTTTATGGCTACTGCCTCGACGATCCGATTAATTTTCATGACCGGACGGGGCTTTTTCATCCCTCCCATACTTACAAAAATATTACCTCAACATTTGAACCCCATTCTTTCATATGATATGACAGACTTGATTTAAAAAATAATTATTTCAATTTCAGTACTTGTCATGAGGTTCATTATGAAAACATTTCTGCTGACCTTTGTAGTTGGTGCTTTACTGCTTGCAACATATCCTGCGGCAGCATGCACAACCACTCTCACAGGTAAAAAAGCTTCTGCTGACGGCTCTGTAATGGTTTCGCACTCAGATGACGGCCTCGGAGACGGACGACTTATTTATGTCCCCGCAATGGACCATAAAAAAGGGAGCATGCGTGCTGTATATTACGACGGTTGCTCTCTGGGATACAAACCGGAATGGGGCGGGAGCGAAACTCAACGCCTTGTAGCAAAGGACCGCGGCCCCGGTTATGACACAGCAGGCTACACACACAGCGTCCCCATCGGGTATATCCCGCAGGTTAAACATACCTACGCATATTTTGATGCCAACTACGGCATTATGAATGAACACCAGCTTTCTATCGGAGAATGTACTGATAAGGCTAAAGTCGAGCCGGAACCTGCTCCGGGTAAACGCTTATTCTACTCCTCTGAACTTTCACGGGTCGCTTTAGAGCGATGCACAAAAGCACGCGAAGCCGTAAAACTTATGGGCAAACTCATCGATAAATACGGTTATTACGGAACAGGAGAAACACTTCTTGTTGCCGACACCGAAGAAGGATGGGTTATGGAAATGTGCGGCTATGAAAAGGATGGAACAGGCGGTGTATGGGTTGCCCAGCGCGTTCCTGACGACAGTTTTTTTGTAGCTGCAAATCAGTTCCGCATCCGCGATATAAGAGATTCGCGGGACATGATGCATTCCAAAAATGTATTCTCCGCAGCAAAAGAAAAGGGCTGGTGGTCACCTAAAAACGGCCCGCTGGACTGGACTAAAACATATGGTGACGGTGAATATCATCACCCCTATTACTCATTACGCAGAGTCTGGAGAGCGCAATCCCTTGTTGCACCTTCCAAAAAACTTTCAGCGTGGGTGAAAGGTCCGTTAACAAAAAAATACCCCTTCGCAATCAAGCCCGATAATAAACTAAGTGTAGAAAATATTTTTACTATTCACAGAGACAACTACGAAGGTACTGAATTCGACCTGACAAAAGGGTTGGCTGCCGGACCTTTTAACGATCCCAACCGATTTGAGGGGCAAGCCGAATCCGTTTCCAAAAAGGAAGGTGAACTCAGCACTGTCAAAGGAGCCTTTGAACGTCCGCTGAACATTTACAGATGTGTTTATGCCTACGTAAACCAGTCCCGCAAGTGGCTTCCTGACTCCATAGGCGGATTAACATGGTATGGACCGGACCGTCCGGCAACGGCCTGTCTGATGCCTTTTTATGCCGGAGTTAACAACCTGCCCGCCCCGCTGCAACAGGGTGACATTCTAAAATTCGACCGCAACAGCATGTGGACCGCTTTCAACTACGTCGCCAATTATGCAATGCTCAAATATTCTTTCATGATAAAAGACATTCACTCTGTGCGTGATCGTTTTGAGGCGGAAGCATTCGGTAGACAATTAGGAATTGAGCAGACCGCACTCAGTCTGATCAAAAACAAAAAAAAGGCCGAAGCAAAAGAAATGCTCACAAAATATTGTGACGATAATGCTCAAAAAGTGCTGAACAAATGGTGGAAGCTGTCCGAACATCTCTACATCAAATACAATGACGGCTATCTCAACACTTCTGCCGGAATTGCCCAGTCCGTATTCTATCCGGCATGGTGGCTGAAACAAGTCGGATATGAAAAAGGTCCGCTGACCTACGCCAAACATCCCGGAGAACATTAAAACAATAAAACCCGGCCTTGAACTTATTCAAGGCCGGGTTTTTAATTATTAATACTTAAGTAAAAAAAGATACGTATAAACTATTTCTTCTCAGGATCTTTAGAACAATCCAGCCTCATTTCAACCAGATCTTCTTCATAATTTTCGCTGATCTCAAATCCGAACTTACGCGACAACCCCTGCATTGCTTTGTTTTCAAACAAAGTCTGCCCAACCAGCCAATGAGTTCCCCTTTCGCGGGTGTACCGGATAATTTTATGGAAAAGCATACTGCCAAGACCGGTTCCCGTAAGATCGGACCTGACCAATATAGCAAATTCTGCCTCTGAATTATCCGGCTTGGTTGATGTTCGCACAACACCCAATGTTTCCGGTATTCCTTTCGGCCCTATCGCTGTGGCAATAAAAGCCATTTCGCGATCATAATTAATCTGGGTGAAACGTGACATATCTTTATGGTCGAAATCCCTGCGGACCACTCCGAAAAAGCGCATCCGCATATCCTCATCCGACACCTGATCTAAAAAGACATAATGTGCAGGCTCATCCTCTGGTCTTATGGGACGTAATGTTACCTGTCTGCTGTCTCTCAGCACCACACATTCTTCAAGCTCTCTAGGATAAGGTCTGATTGCCAGTTCGGGACAATTTTCCCCGCATTCTGCAATCCTTACCTTCGCACCCAAAGCGAGAACTCCGGTATCATCAGCATAAAGCGGATTGATATCAAGATGCACAATTTGTGGAATATCAATGAAAAGCTGCGATACCTGAATAAGAGTCAGACAAAGATCTTCAATATCCACGGGAGGCTGAGTAGGTGTTCCTGATAAAAGCCTGAAAATACGGGTCCGGCTGATAAGTTCACGGGCCAGACTCATATTAAGCGGCACCATTGCGATGGCTTGATCCCGAACAACCTCTCTGGTCATTCCGCCATGTCCGAAATGAATAATCGGCCCGAAAGTAGGATCGACAGAGGCTGAAATAAACAACTCATGTGCTCTGGATCTTCTGCCCATTTTCTGAACAGTGAATCCTTCAATATAGGCATCAGGTCTTTGTCTGTTCACACGGGTCAACATATTCGCCGCTGTCTCCCAGACTTTTTCGGGACTGTCGAGATCGAGAACAACGCCGCCCACATCATAGGGCTGGCTGATTTGAGGGGACCGAATTTTAAGAGCAACAGGACAACCCAGTTCATCCGCAGCAATAACGGCCTCACGCGCTGAAACAGCTATTTTGGTTTCAACGACAGGAAGACCGTAAGCCGCAAGGACTTTATGGGACTCCGGCTCATTTAAGGATTCACGGCCCTGTGTAAGAGCTTTGCGGACAATCTCACGGGCGGAAGTAGTATCGGGAAAAAAGTCAGAAGGCAGAGAATCCGGTGTTTCAGTCAGTAGTTCCTGATTTCGCTGATACTCAGCCATATACATAAACGCGCGCACAGCCTGATCTGCACTTTCATAAGTCGGTATTCCCGCAAAAGAAAAAACTTTTCTGGCTTTACGGGACATACCTGAACCAAGCCACGCGGTCAGAACCATACGTCTGATTTTTTTAAGCCCCTTGGCTATCGTTTCAGCTGTTTCCACCCCTGAAAGACCTGAAAAAGGAACATTGACAATTAAAACTGCGTCCACATCCTTATCTTTAATAAGAATTTTAACAGCTTCAAGATATGTTTCCCCCGAAGTATCAAAACCCACACTGACCGGATTTGCTTTGCCCCATCTTCCTGCAAAAAGTTTATCAAGCTTCTCTATTGTCTCATCTGAAATCTTAGCCAGCTTGCCGCCGCGGCTGATAAGTCCGTCTGCGGCTGTCAGCCCTGCACTTGTACCGTTTGCAAGAATTGCCAAGCGATTACCGCGAACAGGCTGTCGAAGACTGGCTAGAGTCTGGGCTGCATCGAAAAGACCATCAATGGTCTGCACTCGCAACATTCCGGCCCTGCGGAAAGCAACATCGAAAACTTCATCTGCCCTTGCACTCATGGTATTACCAAGCTGAGACAGTTCCTGCGTCACCTGCTGCAAGGCAAGACCGGGACGAATTACCAGTACAGGCTTGTTGCGGGACGCTGCACGGGCAGCGGACATAAAGTCTCTGGCATCGTTAATTGACTCAATATAGAGCAGAATAGAGCGGGTTTGAGAATCAGACCCCAGATAATCAAGAACATCTCCGAAAGTTAAATCAATTCGGCTTCCCATAGATATCACATGGGAAAAACCGATATCGTTAGTATGCGCCCAGTCGAGAACTGTCGGAATAAAACTGTCAGACTGTGAAACAAATGCTATTTTGCCTGCCTTTGCAGGGAGAGGAGCTATGCTGGCATTCAGATTCAAAGATGGAATAATAAATCCCAGACTTTTCGGACCTAAAATCCTCATCTGTGGAGAATTCGCGGCTTTCAAAAGTTCTCTGCTGAGCTTACCCCTTTCCATTTCGGTCATTTCACTGAATCCGGGACCAATCAAGGCAGCAGCTTTTACGCCTCTTTTACGTAATTTTATGAGCAGCTCCGGACATTCTGCCAAAGGGCGGCAGATAATAGCCAGATCAGGAACTTTAGGCAGAGCTTCCACGTCTTTATATGTGAGAACCCCTGAAATGGCTTCCGCATCCGTACTTACAGGCATGACCGGACCGAGAAACCCGCCTCCCATGAGATTGCGCATGAGAATATTGCCCGGATTACCAGGCTCGTTGGTGGCACCGATAACGGCTACGGACCTAGGCTGAAAAAGGAATCCCAGATTAACAACACTCATGAAAGCCTCTTTTTAATATTCAGAAGATGAAAAACAGCTCTAATATCGTCATACCTATGTATTGAAACCATTATCAAGCATAAACTACCTTGAGTTTTAGTGGTAACAGAAAATTATCAGGATTGAAATTACGAGTTCAGCACTATCCATCCCGATAGAAACAGAGTATATATTGAGTTGAGGTGCACAACCCCCGAAAAGACAGGAAATATCAGAGTAAAAATATGAGTGAAAAATCCATCGAGAATTTGATGACGGAACAAAGAACCTTTGATCCGCCTGCAGATATGCAAAATCAGGCTTTTATCGGAAGCATGGAAAAATATGACGAAGCTTGCAGAAAAGCAGTAAAAGACCCCGAAGGATTCTGGGCGGAAAGAGCGCGGGAACTACTCCACTGGAACCGTGATTTTCGCACGACTCTCGTCTCCGACCCTGAAAAACATGAATACAGCTGGTTTGAAGGCGGACGACTCAACGCTTCATACAACTGCCTGGACCGTCACCTGACAGCCGGACGCAGAAATAAAGCCGCGCTCATCTGGCAGGGCGAACCGGAAGAAGATGTACTTGTTTTCACTTACCAGATGCTGCATCGCAAAGTGTGCAGATTTGCCAATGTTCTGAAAAAAATGGGTATCGGCAAAGGAGACCGGGTCGTAATATATCTACCTATGGTTCCTGAACTGGTTATAGCCATGCTTGCTTGCGCCCGTATCGGCGCTGTACACTCCATTGTTTTTGCCGGATTTTCAGCAATCAGCCTGCAAAACCGTATTCTTGACTGCGATGCCAAAGTCCTGATTACAGGAGACGGCGTACTCAGAGGCGGAAAAACAATTCCCCTGAAAAAGAATGTGGATGAAGCTCTGTTTTCATGCCCGTCGATTGAACAAGTCATAGTCGTCAAGAGAACCGGTGAGAAAATAAACTTTATCGAAGGCAGAGATACTTGGTGGCACGAAGAAATGGCTGCTGATGATATCCTTGATTGCTGCGAACCTGTTCCTCTAAACTCAAACGACCCACTTTTTATTCTTTATACATCCGGCAGCTCCGGAAAGCCCAAAGGGGTAGTTCATACAGTCGGGGGATACCTCACATGTGTGGCACACACTTCTCAGTGGGTTTTCGATCTTAAAGAAGACGATGTTCACTGGTGCACGGCGGATATCGGCTGGGTCACAGGCCACAGTTATACCGTATACGGACCGCTCGCTCTCGGAGCTACAACCTTACTGTTTGAGGGAGTCCCGACCTATCCGAAGCCGGACAGGTTCTGGAACATCATAAATAAATTTGGCGTAAATATTTTCTATACCACCCCCACAGCCATAAGAGCGCTTATGCGGGAGGGCAGGCAGTGGACCGAAAAATACGACCTCTCGTCACTTAGAATTCTCGGAACCGTCGGAGAACCAATCAGCCCGGAAGTCTGGATGTGGTACCATACCCATGTGGGCAAAGAAAAACTGCCACTGCTCGATACATGGTGGCAGACAGAAACGGGTGGCATCATGATTTCTCCGCTGCCCTATGCGACCACGCTTAAACCGGGCTCCACCACAAAACCGCTGCCCGGAATCAATGCCGCAGTAGTCCGCAGTGACGGCACTCCCGCAGAAGTGAACGAGGGCGGACATCTGGTTATCACAGATCCTTGGCCGGGAATGCTGCATTCTATAAACAACGACCGCGAACGATATAACAGGACATACTTCGAACGTTTCCCCGGCATGTATGAAACCGGAGACGGCGCACGGATTGATGAAGACGGTTTCTTCTGGATTATGGGCAGACTTGATGATGTTATAAACGTCTCAGGCCACAGGCTCGGAACTGCGGAAATTGAATCAGCCCTTGTTGCTCATCCCGATGTGACTGAAGCGGCTGTAGTCGGTGTTCCACATCAGATTAAAGGACAGTCCATATATGCATACGTAACCCTGCGTCCCGGCCTCGATGAAGACGAAGAAATGGGCAAGATTCTTCGTGACTGGGTCCGCAAAGAAATCGGAGCGGTTGCTGTTCCGGAGACCATACAATTCTCCGAAGGACTCCCTAAAACACGCTCTGGAAAAATCATGCGCAGAATTCTTCGTCAAATTGCAGCCGGAGAAAACGAATTCGGAGACACCTCAACGCTCTCAGACTCTTCTGTTATCAGTCAGTTGATAGAAGGACAAAAAGTCCTGTTTGAATAAAACAACTCAGGTAAGGATACATGCCAAACGAAAAGGACAAACTCGAAACCTGCCTTGAACTCATCAGAAACAATAATATTCTGGTTCTCTCTACACAGGGAGAACCCTACCCTCTTTCCTCGCTTATGACTTATGCCAACTCCGACGATGCGTCTGAGATATACATGATCAGCCGCAAAAACAGCAACAAATGGAAGAATATCGAGAAAAACCCACAAGTGAGCCTGCTTATCGATGACCGGGACGGTAAACTTGAAAAACGACAGGGAGAAATAAAAGCATTAACCATAACAGGCATACATACTCCCATCTCATCCATCAGCGAACGCGCTGATATTATAGAACTTATCTCCAAAGAGAACTCGAACATCGCGGATCTTTTCTCGGGACCGGAATGTGAAATTATCAGGATAAAAGCCGAATCTTTTCAGCTTCTCGATGGCCCTGACAAGGCTTTTATACGAACAAAATTGACGAAAAAGCCTCTAAACGATTTTACCTCATAACAGCTATATGATATCATACAAACATAAGTATCTAGCTATTATTGTTTATTAATAATAAAAAAGATCATCGACTCACTAGATTCATCAGCCTCATTTGCACGAAGAGAGAAGACGGTATGTTTAAATCCATGAGAGCAATTATACTCCTTTTTGTCGCCGGGCTTGTTATCATAACAACCGCGGGGATTACTTTCTTTGCGCAAAGAGAAGTAACTAACTCAGTATACCAGTCTGAATACAACAATGCACAAGCTCTCATCGATTCAACTCTGCTCAATGTCTCAAACGAGTACCAAAGCTTACTCTTTTTTGAAAAAGCCACCCTTGAAAGCCGCAAGAGTGAGCTAAAAGACATTGTAGGTATAGCATACGCAGCTGTATTTTTAAATTATGAAAAATATAAACAAGGCACACTTACAGAGAAGGAAGCCAAGACTCTCAGTCTCGAACAGCTTAAAAATATGAGCTATGACAACGGGGTCGGCTATATCTGGATTAACGACACTGGGAAGCCTGTCCCAAGCATGATAATGCACACAACACTGCCGGAACTTGACGGCAAAATTTTGGATGATCCTAGCTTCAACACCGCATCAGGTAATAGCAAAAATCTATTCGCAGCCTCCAGAGACATATGCGAAGAAAAGGGGGCCGGATACGTCGAATATCTATGGCCTAAGCCAAGTCCTGCCGGCCTAACCGAAGACCAGCCTAAAATTTCGTACGTTAAAATTTTTAAAGAATGGAACTGGATTATAGGGTCCGGCGTTTACGTAGATGACATTGAAACGGATGTTCGCAAACGCTTTGATGCAATGCTGCATGAACTGCAAGTCTCATTGGCAAAGATTAAACTTGGAGAAAGCGGATACATCTTTATCTTTACCGGAAACCAAGAATTAGTTGTGCATCCCACATATGCAGGTATGAACACCTCAACATTACGAAATCCAGAAACAGGAGAACTTATAGGTGAGGAGCTGATCGAGTCTTCCAATAAAACCGGAGTACTTGAATACATGTGGGATAAACCTCCATACCACCTCGGTGAGTTTAAATTCAAAAAACGTACCTACGTCAGACATTTCGAACCACTGGACTGGTATGTATGTTCCTCTATTTATGTAGGAGAATTAGAACAACCGGGAATAGAACTCAGAAATAAAATAATTCTTCTCTCTTTGGGTTTTCTTGCCCTTGCTCTCGCTTTTGCCACTATACTTTCAAGAAGAATTGCACAGCCTCTTTTAAAATTAACTGCGGCCAGCCGTGCAATCGGGGAAAACGGCATATCAGCGGCAAACATTCCTGTCGGCGGCCCCACAGAAACCAGAGAACTGGGAATCGTCATCAATCAAATGATAAATTCCGTCAGACGCGGCATTCTCGAAAAAGAGCATCTGGTGGAAGAACTGGAGAAAGGGAACGAAGAGCTGTCATCCACAAACGAACATCTTGAAATAGAAATAAACGAACATGCACGAGTTGAAAAAGAACTTCTGCGACTTCGCAATCACCTTAAAAACATTATTGATTCCATGCCTTCAATTCTCGTAGGGGTCGACAACAAAGATCGTGTCACCCAATGGAACTCCGGGGCAGAAATTGCAACAGGATTTTCTTTAGAAGAAGCGCTGAATCGTCGCCTATACAATGTCTTCCCAGAATTGTCTTACGAATTAAAACGTGCAAAGCGAGTCGTTAAAAACGGAAAAACATACGAACGGGTCCGCACCCCCCGCAAGGTGGACAACGAAGTACATTATGGGAACATCACTATCTACCCACTTATAGGAGACGACATAGAAGGAGCAGTTATCCGCCTGGATGATGTGACGGCTCGCGTCCAAATCGAAGAAATTATGATTCAGACCGAGAAAATGATGTCTGTGGGAGGACTTGCGGCAGGCATGGCCCATGAAATAAATAATCCTCTCGGAGGGATTCTCCAAGGCGCGCAAAACATTGAACGACGCCTTTCTCCTGATTTGCCTGGTAATATCAAAGCGGCTGAAGAACGCGGACTCTCCCTTGAAGTCATGCAAAATTATATGGAAGAGCGCAAGATATTCAAAATGCTGAACAATATACGAAGTGCTGCCGAGAGGGCCGCGAAGATAATGGCAAATATGCTCGATTTCAGCCGCAAAACGGATGTGCGCCACACTTCATGTCAGATGAGCGATCTCGTTGATAAAGCTCTGGCTCTGGCCGAGCAGGATTATAACCTAAAGAAAAACTACGACTTCAAACAAATCAATATTGTAAAAGATTACAATAACGATTTGCCTTTTGTTGTTTGTGCTCCAACTGAAATAGAACAAGTATTGCTGAATCTTTTAGGCAATGCGGCTCACGCTATAAGTAGTGTGGAAAATCCGGAAGCCCCTGCACAGATCACTATCAGAGTAAAAGAAGAAGACGGATATGTAACAACTGAAGTTAAAGACAATGGACCGGGAATGGACAAACAGACCCGCAAGAGAGTTTTCGAACCATTCTTTACAACTAAGCCGAAAGGGATTGGAACAGGTTTAGGACTCTCTGTTTCATACTTCATAATCACTCAGAATCACGGCGGAACTTTCTCAGTAGACTCTACCCCGGGCAAAGGAACTGAATTTATTTTTCAGCTACCTATAAATCGCTAAGACTGTTTCCAAAGCCGCTCATAAAAATCATTCAAAGATGTCCCCGTGTATCCATTGCTTTGTAGCAGAGGCACAACTTAAATTTTCACGGTAACAAGAGTCCCTTCCTCATCAGAAGAGGTCATATTGATCTCACCACCATGAACCCGGGCAATAAGACTGGCGGAATAGGTTCCGAGACCTGTCCCCCCTTTTTTACCCTCTGTTGAATATTTTTCAAAAAAAGTTTTTCGTATGGCAGCAGGGACAGCTCCGTAATTGTGAACAGCAATTGAAAAATCATCTTCACCGGAAAAAGCAACTGTTACGGGCTTTCCTTCAGGAGTCGCTTCGAATCCGTTTTTCACAAGATTCGCCAGCATAGAGAACAGAAGCAACTCTTCGCCTCTGACGTAAAAGCTCTCTTCGCCGTTCCATTTCGCTTTATTCACAAAAATATGCAAAGCAGAATTTTTAGACTTAATCACATCTATAAGATCAAGCTCAATACGCTGTATCATCGGAATAATATTAACATTTTCGGGAACGACGTTATAAGTTCCTGATTCCATTTTATATAAATCATACGATCTGTTGATAAGACCAAGCATGCGATAACCAGAGTCTTGAATAGCTTGTATCATTTCTATTTTATCTGGATCTTCTTCTTCAGCAAGAAGCAGATGAGGCAGATTTATTACTGCATTAAGCGGAGTTTTAAGATCGTGATGAGTTATTCTGTTCACATCTTCCCTTAAAATCATCGCCTTCTGGTGATTTATTACATCTATTAATGTCGATGCTATAGAACTACAAAAATGTTCCAGAAAATCCGTTCCCATTTCAGGATTAAATCTGCTGACAGAAGGATCATAAATAGAAAGGAGCCCTATCATTTCATCAGGGCTATACTTATCCATCAGCCCGAAAGCAAAACACGACCCACCACTTTCAGGGCTCATTTCCGGGTCTCCAAAAAAAACATCAGGCCGCATCATACGTGAAAGAGGGCCTATAAAAACTCTATTACCAGTGTTGCGAAGAGTTGAGTCTATGAAACGCATACACCCTTTTAAAAAAAATGAAGGTATTCCTGAATCCGGCAACCCTTCACAAAGTTTGCGGTCTAATACAACTGTAACTCTGTGAACTCCCAATTCATTGGCAATATCTTTCAACATGTCTGGTAAATCTGAAAGATCTTTGAGTGTATTTGCATAATCCAGCGCGCGACAAAATTTACGGAACAACTCAAAATCAGAATTATAAGCTGAAAGCGCCAGCTTCAGCTTTGCTTCCAGCTTTTCAACTTTGTCTTCACTCTCGGCAAGGGCATTGCCCGCAGAAAGGAACTCATCTTCCTGACGAAGAAACATGTCTCTTACAAACACATAGTTTTCGAAAATAGACTGTGCTAAAGCTGAAGCCTTTTTTACTTCGCCCTGCTCCGCAAACAGCTTGAGAACATCAAGCTGCTCCCCGAACTTTCTAAGCGTAGGCAAATCATTCATAAGCTGTCCCCAATCTATTGAAAATTCCAATTACGCTTTAAAATACGTCAAACTCACAGCACATTATACAGACACTAACACAAAAATAAAGCAGAAAATATACCGACTAATGACAAGCTACAAAAGCAAGCAATGCGGCTGTTTCGGAAAGAACAACAGCCCCGCCTAAAAAATCTCCGTTTGCACCGTTCACCTTCTTTGCAAGTCTGTATAAAAACAAAATACATAATGCAGCAAGAAGATAAGTTAGAATCTGAGTATTGAGATCCACAGCAAAGATCCCAGCTACAACTGTTGTAATAAAAGCAAAAGCAATAGAAAACTTATCAGCTCCACACATAAAGAGAGATCCCTGCCCCGGTCTTGCAAAGGATTTTCCGGCCATACACATTACGGCATTCCCAAGCCTTCCAACAACAAAGACCCATAGTACAGCACCTAACGCCCCTGCTTCAAATACATAATAAAAACCAATAAGCTGACCGGTAAGCATTACGACTAAAACTAGAATTCCAAACACTCCAGAACAGCTGTCTTTTATTATGCGCCAGAATTTATCTGGATCAGGAAAAGGCCCAGCTCCGTCTGCAATATCGGCAATGCCATCAAAATGCAGCCCCCGAGTCAGATAAATAGACGCAGCAAGTGTCAACCATGCCTGGATCCAGAACTTCCCCGCAAACAATCCCAGATAAAAAGGAATAATTATCACTGCGCCGAGAGCAAGCCCGCACAGAGGCATCCATTTTACTGTCCGCCTTAAATCTTCCGGTTCAATCTCAAGTATCGGACCGATTCTGGTCATAAACCCGAGAGTAATCAAAAAGTCCCGAACAATCCCAATTCTCATATACCGCCCCATTTAAGCACAAGTGAATCTCCCGGACCAAAATTCAATTTTTCAGCCGCTGAGCCCTGATAAAGTGCCAGTTCGTAAAACCCCTGACTACCTACAATCAAACCTAAAACACCGGATTCAAGCTCTGCATAACAGCATGCGCGTCTAACGCAGCCGGCATCTATTCCCACACATGGAATTTTATCAGGTATAGACATTCGCTCAGGCATAATCTGATTTTCAGGAATATTCAGCACAAGATTTCCGAATCTATCCTTATGCAAAACAACCGCTTCCACTCCGTTTTCCATCCATAAAGGCTTTTTGAGCCCTGTCCGCACAACATCACGAAGCGGAAGCTTCGATCCGAGCATTTCAAGAGAGCTTCCGCAAGCTATATTCGCTGCAATAGGGGCAAAAATATCCCGCCCGTGAAATGTATATGAACTTCTCATCTGATTTGCGGTTTCGCTGAGATCAGTAACAATCATAGTTCCGCAATAATCCGCCTCGGCAAGCTCTACTATGCCGTTGTCTGGAGCAACAACAATGGTGTCGCCAAACTCTGCGGCAATTATTCTTCGCCCGCTCCCGACTCCGGGATCAACCACAGCGACAAAAACCGTATCATCAGGAAAATGTTTTATCGCCGCTGCTAAAAAGAAAGAAGCCTGAGAAATACAAAAAGGCGCAATGCCATGACTGACATCAATAATCCGGGAATCAGGAGCTTTGTCTGCAAGAACACCCTTCATCTGACCGACATATGGATCATCCAGTCCAAAATCAGTTAAAAGCGCGATAGTTCTACTCATAAGCTACCTCGGCACGGAAAAGCCTTTTCCGAGCACGCTGAAGGTTGATTCGATTATTACAAACGCGGCCGGGTCAACATTAAAGATTGTCGATTCAAGTCTTTTAAGTCTGAAAGAATCAACAACAGTCATTACAACAGTGCGCTCCTGACCGGTGTAGCCCCCGCGAGCATTCAGCAAGGTAGTACCCCGCCCATGCCGTGTCATTATTGCGCCGGAAACATCCTCTGGAAAAGACGTTACGATCAGCACCATTTTGCGCTGGTTAAACAACCCTTGCACCAAGTCAGTAGCTGAAGAAGCTATAAAAATCATGGCAAGAGAATAAAGCACATCGTTCAAGTTAAGCCAGACAGTCCCAACTCCCAAAACGATCGCATTGAAAACCATTCCGAACTGTCCAACCCTGATGCCCATTTTTTCACGGGCAACAATCTGCAAAACTCCCAACCCTCCGGTAGAGCCGAGTGAACGCAGCGCTATCCCCGATCCCGCTCCAAGAACGATCCCCCCGGCAAGAACTGCAAGCCATTTATCCTCAAAAGCAAGAGTCCACGGTATAAGATCTATGAATCCACTGAGAGTTACCATACCGTAAAGACTATAGAAAAAAAATTTCTTGCTTACAAAAAACCAACCTATCAAAAAAATTGGTATATTCAGTAAAAAAATCCACACTCCAGAGGACAGAAACGAGAAAATATAATATATAAGCAAAGCAAGCCCTGAAATGCCGCTTGGTAAAAAGGCGTTAGGAATAACAACCGCTTTAATGGCAAAGGCTGTCAGAAAAGAACCTAGCGTTAAAAGGGCTATATTCCACGGAATAGAATAACTCATCTTTTGAAAACGGTTCATAACTGGATCCAAAATAGATCTCCATTCAAGCAAAAATTATTAATTTATAAAAGGCTTGAACTTGAGATTTACACTTTTCTTATAAATATGAAAGAGTCTTAGTTCTACCTCCGCCCCTTTTTACCCTGTTTTATGCACTTGGAAGGCTCGGCGAAAAGTGATAAGCCGTTTTACCATATCTAGATAAGGAGATTTTTGATCCATAATGAAAGCCAAACTTCATCTTCAAAACGTCCTCGGTTCCATTCTTGAAAACAAGGGCTGGGAATGGCCTGAAAAAGCTGTTCTCGAACCCCCTAGAGATAAAAATTTCGGAGACATGTCCGCGAATCTTGCCATGATGCTTTCCAAGCAGGCAAAAATGAACCCGCGTGCCATTGCCGAAGAAATTAAGAATGAACTGGACAATGATCCATATATTGAAAAAGTCGACATTGCAGGACCGGGCTTCCTGAACTTTACTTTTTCCAACGCCTTCTGGCAGAACCTCATTCCTGAAGTTCTCGAAAAAGGTGCTGATTTCGGTCGCTCCGAAATAGGAAAAGGCATAAAAGTTCAAGTTGAATACGTATCTGCCAACCCGACAGGACCTCTGCATATCGGCCACGGACGCGGAGCCGCTCTCGGAGACTGCCTTGTCCGTATTCTGGAATTTACCGGACATACCGTTGAAGCAGAATACTACGTCAATGACGCCGGACGCCAGATGCTTATCCTCGGTAACTCAATCTGGGTAAGATTACAGCAGTCCGAAGGACGCGACATTGTCGATCCTGAAGATTTTTATAAGGGCGAATATATCATTGATATCGCCAAAGAAGTGCTGGCACTCAATCCGACCATTCTTGAAATGGACGAAGCAGATTCGATCGCAATCTGCCGTAAATACGGAATGAACCAGATTCTTGAAGGTATCAAGAAAGACCTCGCAGCTTTTGATGTCCGTCATGATGTATGGTTCTCTGAAGCAAGCCTTGTTTCAGTCGGTAAAGTTGAAGAAACTTTCGCTGACCTCAAATCAAGAGGAATGGCCTACGAAAAAGACGGAGCGCTCTGGTTTAAGAGTACTGACCTCGGTGACGACAAAGACCGCGTACTTCGTAAATCAAACGGAGACCTGACTTATTTCGCGTCCGATATCGCCTACCATGACGATAAATACAAACGCGGTTTCGACAAAGTAGTCGACATCTGGGGTGCAGACCATCACGGTTATGTCCCTCGCATGCAGGCGGCGGTTGAAGCTCTCGGTAAAAAAGGACATCTTGAAGTTATCCTCGTACAGCTTGTTAACTTGCTGCGCGGCGGAGAACAGATTGCAATGTCCACCCGTGCCGGAAAATTCGAGACACTTAAAGACGTGGTCAACGAAGTTGGCCGTGATGCTTCACGTTTCATGTTTCTCTCTCGCAAAAGCGACAGTCATCTCGACTTTGACCTTGATCTGGTCAAACAGAAAACCATGGAAAATCCAGTCTACTATGTGCAATACGCTCACGCGCGTATCTGCTCAGTAATACGCAAGGCCGCAGAACAGGGAATCGAAGTAGGTTCGTGTGATCCGGCCCTTCTGAGCAACTTAGGCAATACTGAAGAACTGGGCCTCATGAAACTTCTGGATCAATTTAATGATGTGGTGGAAAGCGCAGGCGGATATATGAGCCCGCATACCATCAGCTATTATTTGAGAGATCTTGCTAATGCGCTGCATAGATTTTACTCCATGCACCATATTCTTTCAGCTGAAAAAGAAATTATCGCGGCAAGACTCCTCTTGTTGCAGGCCGTGGCAAAAACACTTGCCAATGGTTTGAACCTGCTTGGTGTTTCCGCGCCGGAACAAATGTAACTAACTGTAAGTCTGCAACAAAACGGAGCGACTTCGTGGCTATCCGCAAAAAAAAGACCGGATCAGATTCCTCTCAGGAAAAGACCTATACTTTCACCTTTACTGTGGCGGAAGTCATTGGGCTTTGTTCAGTATGCGTAGCGGCATTATGTGCTTTCTTCGTACTCGGAATTCTGCTCGGCAGAGGATATCAGCCGGAAAAAGACGTCCCGGAACTGGCAATGATGATGCCTACACAATCGGTAAACAGCTCAGGTGAAGTGAAAGGCGGTATTCTGAAACCCGAAGAGTTACAGTATATGGATCAGCTTAAAATAAAGCCTGAAACCTCTGTTAAGCCTGATAAGAAACCTGCGGTTAAAGTAATTGTTGCAAAATCTGAAACAAAAACTACACGAGTAACTCCTGTAGTAAAAACAGAAATTGCCGTTACAGTTCCAGCTGAGCCCAAACAGACTGTCTCAGTTCCTGAACCTCCGGTAGAAATGGATAATCCGGAAGCGGTCGCTGCTCCGGTATACAACTATCTGTATCAGGTTGCATCCTTCGGATCAGAAAGCAAAGCTCAGGAATTTAGAGACAAGCTTCTTACTGACGGCCTTGATTCCTCCATTGAGACAGGCAAAAGCGGAACTAAAACATGGCATAGAGTCCTTGTCAGACATATCGGATCATCTGAAAGCACTCAGAGCATGAGAAATGTTCTGGCTAAATACGGTATCAAAAAACCGATGTTGAAAAGCAAAAAAGCTGTTCAATAAGCCTGATAAGTCAAATTCAATATGCAATAAAAAAAACCCGCTTGAAACTTAGTTTCAAGCGGGTTTTTTTTATAATAAACTCAGAAAGAGTACAGATAGATATCAATCAGCTTTTAAAGCGATATCCGACACCGCGCACAGTCTCGATGTAATCGGCATAGGGGCCGAGCTTCTGACGTAATCGCCGGATATGCGTATCAACTGTTCTCGAATATCCCTCAAAATGAGTATCCCAGACTTTATCAAGAAGGTGATCGCGGGTGCGAACTTTTCCTTCATGCTGCAATAGTTCTGAAAACAGCTTAAATTCTGTTGCAGTAAGAGCCACCAGTTCTCCGTCGCATTCCAGAGTATGAGCCTCGAAATCAACCACGAGACCTTCACGATTCCACTTACCGGGACGTTTCGTTTCAACTTCTGAACCGCGCCTTAAAACAGCTTTTACTCTGAGAACCAATTCACGCGGGCTGAACGGTTTTACAATGTAATCGTCAACCCCGAGTTCAAGCCCCACGACCCTATCTACTTCTTCACCCTTAGCTGTAAGCATTACAACAGGGATGTGCTGCGTTCCCGCTTCATGTTTAAGCCTGCGGCAGACCTCCAGCCCATCAATGCCCGGAAGCATAAGATCAAGCAGAATAAGGTCAGGCTTTTCATTTCTGGCTTGTTCCAGAGCTTTATGCCCGTCCATTGCTGTAACAACGTCAAAACCGGATGAGGTCAAATTATATTTCAGTAATTCAATAGTATCATGATGATCTTCTACGACCAATATTTTATCAATTGACACAATGATCTCCTTTGGAACAGACCATACCTGTAACAACTGTCTCTAATAAGGCGGTATTGTTACAAGTGTGTTAATTATCTCGGTTAAGATTGTTCCTTTTCAGTTTCAGGAGTTTCGCCGGACTGCTTGCCTGTGTCAGACTCTACAGCCCTGAACCCGTCAACAGCTCCTGTTAAACTCTGAACCGTGTAATTCAAACTGGCAACAGTGCGCTTAAACTCTTCAATTGAGCTTGTGGTTCCGACTGCGGATTCACTTAAATCAGACATCGCTTCATTAATCTGCTCAGCACTGTCGGCCTGATCTCCCATTGCCCGTGAAACTTCGGCAAACTTGGGTTTGAGAACTCTCACCTGCTCAGCAATTTGCCCGAGGTCAAGGCTCATCTTCTCCACTTCATCCACACTTGAACGGACTTCGTGATTGAATTTTTCCATTTCCATCACACCGGAACTTACCGCACTTTGCATATCACGAACCATCAATTCAATATCTTCCGCGGCAATAACCGTCTGGTCTGCAAGTCTTCTGATTTCACGAGCTACAACAGAAAAACCCTGACCGAACTGGCCTGCTTTTTCAGCCTCAATAGCGGCATTAAGTGAAAGAAGATTGGTATGATCCGCAATTCTGGCGATAGTTGTTACAATCTGATTAATTTTATTAGCTTTCTCGTTTATAGCTCCAAGTCTGGAAGAAACATTATCTGTGGAATTAACGAGATTAATCAGTGATTTCTCACGCAGTGAAATATTACCTTGAAGCACTTCTGCTAAATCAGCAGACTCTGAGGCATTCACAGCAACTTCTTCCATTACATCAACAAGATTCCTTGATGTTTTGCGGATAAGACTGCTTGTTGCCGTAACTTCATTAGTGGAAGCAGCCTGTCTGGTCACTGCGGAATCAATATCCCCGACTGTCGCACTTATTTTTCTACCGGAAACAGAGACATTATCTCCCGAATCCCGCACTTCGGTTATCAAATCCGAAAGACCTTCAATCATTATTTCAAAAGATTGAACTAAATTTCCAATTTCATTTCCGGATTTTATAATTCTACCCGCAAAGAATTTACCCTGAGCGGCCCGCCTCATATTATGGATTGCCGTATCAGCGCTTTCAAGGTCGCCTTCCGCAATAAATTTAGCAATGCCGGTAATTCTGGAAATAGGATTAAAAATTAAATTAAGCCCGAACAGTAAAAAAGCCAAAGCAAAGGCAATAAAGAAAAAGCCTATAAAAACAACTGATCCAAGGGTTTGATTAGCAACTACATCCATTGCTGAAAGCGGAATAGAAGCAAGCTGAGCACATTCCACCTGCCCCGGTTTACGGTAATATCCACCATCCTTTTCAACCGGATACCGGTCTTTCATGGACTGCGGAGCTTCAGATGGCTTGCCGTGACAAACCATACACCCGGGCTTGTTGGCTTCCCCTTCGGCAATTACATAATAATCCACACCGTTTACATTTCTGATTCCTTCAAAAAAAGGCCGCTGACCATTCTTTGCAAGCTTATCAAGATCCTCAATTATAAGGGATTCATCCTCAGTCGCCATATTTTCAGGATTTCGCGGTTTGGTTGAAGCCGTCTTATACAAAAGTTCATGCTTAAACTGATCCGGAATGCGACTGAAAACTCCGTTGGCAGTAAATGAAGTGGACTGTAATTCAGGCATGAACTGATTCTTCGGCAACAATTCTGTAGCCTTAGGACGGATCACTGCGCTGGTATGCTTACGAACAGCCATCATGGAGTGCAACATGATTTCAGCTTTACCCCGATATTCCTGCATAAGCGTTTTATGGGTATAATTTGAAATCAAAAACAAAATGGCCATAGTAAGGACCAAACAAAAAACAACACACCCTATCATGAACTGTTTGCGGATATTCATATTCCACCCTCTTTGTGACTCAAAACAAAGCTGCTATTCAAAAACAAATTCGACCATTGAAAAATCGTCATCGTACTCTTCGCGTCCCTGAAGTTCTTTGGTGTGACCTATAAGCATATCAATAGGACTGCCGAGCGGGCCTGTTGTTGACGCCATAAAATTTACAAAACTTTCAAAGTCCCACATTTTACCGTCAGATACTTTTTTCAGCTCATATACCCCGTCACTGTAGAGGAAAAAACGAGCTCCGGGCTTTACCGTTATTGAGTCACTGGTATATTCCATATCCGGCATACCGCCCACAATCATGCCCGGAGTTCTGAGCTGTGCAACTTCATCTCCGTTCATAAGTAAAGCTGGTGGATGTCCGCCGCTGGAATAGGTCAAAGTGCGGTCTGATTTTTTATAAACTCCATACCACATAGTGAAATATAAATTGTTCTGCTGATCCATCTGAAAGGATTCATTCAGAGCGAAAAGCACTTCATCAGGCTTATGAAAATCTGTGTCAGGAAGAGTCTGTGAACGCAAAACGTTCATGGCGGAAACGGAGAGTAACGCAGAACCGACTCCATGATCACAGACATCAAGCAGATAAATGGCAAAATGATCATCATCAAGCCAGTGATACCCGAAAGAATCTCCGCCGAGAGAGGCTGACGGAAGGAATCTCCAATCGGCCTGAATTTCGCCCTCCGCAACTGGAAGTGGCAAAAGAGAAGTTACATAATCAGCCGCAACTGCCAGCTCTTTACGCATGGCATCCCTGCTTTCAAGAAGCTGTTTATACGCTTCATTTCTCTGAAGCAGGTTGATGTAAGCTTTTGAATGATATCTGATGCGTGCGAGAAGTTCGATTCTGTCCGGCAATTTAACCAGATAGTCATTTGCGCCGAGAGCGAAAGCTTCAGCTTTAGTGGTCGCTTCTTCTTTGGTGGAAAGCACAATCAGCGGAATATTTTTAAGTTTTGAATTGGCCCGCATAAACTTTACCATGGTCATACCGTCAATCTCTGGCATAACCAGATCCTGTAAAATAACGGTCGGCTCCAACTTTTCGGCAGTGGGAATTGCAATAGTAGGATCACTGACAAAATGAAAATCTATATCCTTTTCTTCAGCCAGCATTCTACGCACAGCTTCGCCCACCATAGGCTGATCATCTATTAAAAGTACGCTGATTTTATGCTCAGTCAGCAACTTTTCATTCATAACAGAATTTGTCATTTAACAGTCTCCGTGAAATAGTTTACTTAAAATGTCTGATCAAAACCTGCGCCATATTATCAATAGAGCTTACCTTCCGAGCCGCGTCTATCTTCACCGCTGCTCCGGGCATTCCCCACACAACACTGCTCTCTTTATCCTGTGCAATGGTCATCCAGCCCTTTTCTCTTAACTCGAGAAGACCTTTCGCACCATCCGCGCCCATTCCCGTCAAAAGAACTGCGGCTGAACCTTCGGGTATCCCGGCACAACAGAGGCTCTTAAAAAAAATATCCACCGAAGGAACATACAAACTCTCCCCCGGTCCATCTGTAAGATGAACAATCCCGCCCGTTCCCAGAAGCATATTTCTATTCCCGGGAGCCAGAAGAACTTTACCAGCGTGTAAAATGTCGCCTCTTTTTGCCAGGCTAACTTCCAATTTAGTCTGTCCGTTAAGCCAATTAGCGAGATTTTCCGAAAAACTCCCGTCCACATGCTGAATAATGACAATCGCAGCAGGAAAATCAGACGGCAAAGCTCCGAGAACTGTTGCCAAAGCCGTCGGCCCACCTGTAGAGCTTCCGATTGCAAGCAGTCTGGGAGTTCTTTTTAAAGAAGCAACAGTAACCGGTTTAACCTCTTTTTCTACCTCAACGCCTTGCAATCTTCTGATCAGTGAAATTTTAGCAGTAAGATTTTTTGCCCCTTCAAGCGCACCACCTATTCCCATCTCAGGAGTGGTAACAACATCGAGCGCTCCGGCACCCATTGCTTCAAATACTTTTGAAGCATTGCTCTCAATACTGGCTGTAACAACCAATATGGAACAGGGACATTCCTTCATTATGCGGCGGGTTGCTTCTGCTCCGTCCATCACCGGCATAATCAGATCCATCAGCACAATATCAGGAACATCTCTACAGCATTTAGTAACAGCCTCTTCACCGTTAAATGCGACCCACGCCACTTGAAATCCAGCCCCGTTAACAATTCTTTTCAGGACTTCCACAGCCATTGCCATATCATTGACTATACCAATTCTCACTTCATAACCTCACCGATCAGATCTTCAACAGCTGTCAAAAGAGTCTCATCATGGAAGCTGCTTTTCGTAAAATAATAATCCGCTCCTGCTTCTAGCCCGCGCAATTTATCTTCCTCCCGATCTTTATATGAAACCATCATCACCGGAATGGATTTCAAGTCAGAATCGGATTTTATCTTTTTGGTCAATTCCAGCCCGTTCATTCTAGGCATATCAACATCCGTAACAACCAGATCATAATGGCCTGTAGCAAGGGCGTTAAAGCCGTCCATTCCATCTACTGCGGTATCTACTTCATAGCCGTGATTGGTTAAAAGCTTACGCTCAACTTCCCGAACAGTTAGAGAATCATCAACAACCAGAATTCGCTGAACCGGACCTTTATCAACGACATCCATACCGACTTTGCTGAGTCTTCCGCCTGAAAGCAGATTATCAATTGAGCGTACAAGATCTTCAGCATCTAAAATCAGAACAGGCGAACCGTCAGGCATGAGCGCTACGGAATTAACATCAGGCACGTTGCCGAATCTGTGATCAAGCGGCCTGACTACAAGGTCCTGCTCTCCCATGAAATCATCAACAACCAGCCCGTATTTATTCATACGATCACTGATAACAACTACCTTAACAGTCTCTTCTTCTTTTTTTGAAGTCTCTGTACCAAGAATTTGCGAAGCCGGAACAAGCCCGACATTAGCATTATCAAGAGAGACATATTGTCTATCTTCGACGAGCTTCAACTGAGCAGGTAGAATAGAAGCAATCCGACTGATACGGCTTAGCGGAAGGGCGTATGGTTCACCGGAAATTTCAACCAGAAGAGTGCGTATGACCGAAAGGGTCAGCGGTAACTGCATGGAAAAAGACATTCCCTCACCGGGAACAGAATCAGCTCTTACTGTTCCGCCAACTTCCTGAACCATGGCATGCACAACATCAAGCCCGACTCCACGCCCTGAAATTTCAGTGACTTTTCCAGCGGTCGAGAAGCCCGGAAGGAACAAAAATTCCATCAGTTCAGCGCGACTCATTTCAGCCGCCATTCTGCCCGGTGCAAGTTTCTTTTCAACGACCTTGGCTCTGATACTTTCGGGGTTTATCCCTTTGCCGTCATCACGAACTTCAATGAAAAGCATTCCCGCCCTGTGTCCGGCAATAACTTTAATGGTACCTTTCGAAGGTTTTCCAGCGGCAATCCGGTCCGGTCCCATTTCAATACCATGGTCAACCGAATTCCTGATTATATGATTCAGCGGAGCTTCAAGCCGTTCAAGGATATCCCTGTCCACGGCTGTGGCTTCTCCTTCAACCACAAAATCAACCTCTTTTCCAAGAGAACGGGCAAGATCCCGCACCAAGCGGGGAAAACCACGTCCCCCGTCGGAGAAAGGCCGCATACGGCTGGCAACAACTTCATTATAAAGTCTGCCGGAAATATTATCCGAACGTCTGCGATAGGTATCAAAATCACTGGAATACGTTGCCAGTAATATTTGATTTTCACTCATAACAGCCTTTATCTCGTCCATTATATATGACAAAGATTCGCCGTTTCCTACTCTTTCTCCCGCGCTTTCAAAGGCTTTCATCAAATCGCGCTGACCGGATTTCAACCTGAGTAACGAGGAGGCAAAAGTACCGAGCCTTCCGGCCTCAACCAGACTTTCTCCGGCAAGAGCCATCAACCTGTTAAGGTTGCCTGCGGAGACTCTAACAACTGCGTCATTACTTTTTAAACTCTTTTTTAGCGGTGAAGCAGGCTCTTTAACTTCAGGCTTACTTTTTTTATCAGAAATTTCTTTTTCATTTTCTTCCGGCAAAGAGACCGCTGTTTCCTTATCTGAAGCAATATCAGCATGGACAGATTTTATCTCCGAAAGTACCTTTTTAACCTCAGCTTCATCACCACGAAGTCCTTTTTCAAGCAGATCCATTGTGGGCTTCTCATCTGTCAAAAAACCCTGAATAGCATCTGTATCAAGCTGGGCAACTTCCCCGTAAATGTCGGTTGAGGCGAGCAGAACATCTATTTGATCCGCCGTCAGCTTAACTTCACCTTTCTGACAGGCAACCAGCAAATCTTCCATCGCATGTGCAAGAGCAACTGCATCCGTCAGACCCACAATTCTGGCAGCCCCTTTCATTGAATGGGCTGCGCGCATCAAAGGTTCAACCTTATCGGCAGACTGATCCTTTTCGAGTGCCAGAAGACCGGCTGTAAGTGACTGTGAATTGCTCTCTGCTTCCATGCGGAAAAGATCGAGCATGGAGAGATCTGCAAGTGGAATGTCCACTTTGGGCTCAACCGGAGAGGCTTGTTCAACCGGAAGTTTTACAACTGGGGGCTCCACAACCTGAGGCTCAGAAATTTCTGGAACAGTACTTTGAACAGACGGAGGTTTGGCTAATTCCTTAGCTACACTCTGCATAGAAGAAGAATTATCAGACAGCCATGTTTCGAGCTGATCAGCTTCAGTTTTAGCCATTTCAGAAAAGAAATCCGTTGCGGCAAGCAATCTGTCTATATCCTGAGAAACTAAAACTCGTTCGCCTTTACGACACGCTTCGAGGACATCCTCCATAGCGTGAGAAAGTTCAACGACTCCGTTCAGTCCGACAATTCGCCCCGCTCCTTTTAAAGAATGGGCGGCCCGCATGAGCGGTTCCACATTCTCAGGAGACTGATCCTTTTCAAGTTCAAGCAGACCGGAAGATAAAGACTGAGAGTGACTCTCCGCTTCCATACGAAAAAGATCGAGCATAGAGGCATCCGCCAGTGCTACTTTCTTTTTGGGTGAAGCTTCTAAAATTTCGGGTTTAGATTCTGGTTCTGGTTTAAGCGTGGGCACAGGTATAGGTTCAACGTCTTTTCCTTTTTGCAAAGAAGAGACTATTTCCGTGCGGGAGGAACTATTATCTTCAAGCCACTTATCCATTTCTTCCACTTCCACAGCGGCAAGATTGGATAAAAATTCAGTAGCTGAAAGCATCCCCTCAATAAGACTTGCCGAGGCCGCAACTTTCCCGCTCCGGCATAGTTCCAAAACGGATTCAAGCGTTCCGGCAACTTCTATTGCGTCAGCAAGGCCGACTATACGAGCCGCTCCTTTAAGAGACGCTGCCGCACGCATAAGAGGTTCCACCAGTTCAGAGGAGTGATCTCCTTCTGCAAGGGTGGGCAAGCCCGAGAATAGCACCTTAGTGTGGTTTTCAGCCTCCATGCGAAAAAGCTCAAGCATGGAAAGATCGCCCATATCGCGCGTCACGTTAAATACTCCCTGTCAGGCTGTCCAAAATTTCCGCCACTATTTTATGATGCGATTAAATGCTTCAAATAACAACTCTTCATCGAGAAGAGATACCCGTTTTTCATCAAGATCAAACAACCCTTTGGTATACGCAGCAGGAGCTTTTGAAACGGTAGCAGGGGCATCAAGCAAAGCATCAGCAAAGTAATGATGCACTCCCAAAACCTCGTCAGCTTCAAAAATCCACCGGCCAAGTCCCCGATCTAAACAGATGAACCTGCTGTAAACTCTGAACCCTTTTTCTTCTTCAGTAAGATATTCCCTTTCAAGCCCCAAAAGGTCACGGACTGAAACAACAGGGACTATCTGCCCTTGAAGACTTGATAATCCTTTAAAATATTTACCACTTTTATGAGGAACAGGCCGTATCTTTCTAAGTTCGAGAACTGAAACAAAAACAAGTGATGACAGAGCCAGCCATTCTTTTGAAATTCTAAATACAACGGCCCCGGAAGTTTCTGCGACCTCTTCATCTTTGGCAATTGAAACCGCCACAGAATTTTCAGCCAGATACCCTTCGGGAGGTTCTCTATGTAAAAGGCTCAATCCGGCTTGAGTGAACTGCGGGCAATTAAAGCAATGGCTCCACTTCGTAAGCTCTGGACATGACCTGTCACCGACATAACCTATTTCATTCCAACAGGTATCGAGCATTAGCCGGCCTCATTTTGCTTTTCGGCCCGCCGGACCCGGTTACGAAGAAGAACAGCCTTACGTTCATCACCTCTGGTTTCGACCAGCAGCGCAAGGTGCACCAGAGAATCCAAGTGCTGCGGATTCAAATACAATGCTTTTCCATAATACTCTTCAGCCTGCATAGGCTCTCCCTGTGCTTCATAAAGTAAACCGCACAAGTGCAGAACATTCGCCTCAGGACCGTCACTCACCAGAATATTCTGACATAATGACAAGGCTTTTGAGGTTTCTCCCCTGTCTGCCAAAAGCCTAACCTCATCTAATGAAAACTTCATGTTTTCAAGCTGTTGAGATGTATCTTTATCAACCAACGGCTTCTTAATTAATCTTTTTTTACGTTGTTCAGACAAAACCAAGTCACTACGAACTGGATAAGCCGGATATTTCGGTTTGATGCAGTTAAAAGACTTAACTGCCCTGTCTACGCTTTTCTTTTCTGTCTTCTTAAAAGCAAAAACCCCGGACCTTTTTACCTGAGTGAAATATTTATTAAAAAGCGGTAAGGCCTCAGCATGCCCCACAAAAAGCAACCCGTCCTTTTTCAATCTTTCATTAAACAGTTCAGCTAAACATTCCCTTGAACTTTCATCTAGATAAATGATCAAATTCCTGCAAAAAATAGCATCGTATTGTCCAAGCGGAAGCTCCCCCTCAACAATATTCCCTGAATAGAAACTTACAACATCCTTAACCCTATCGACCAACTTCCGCCCTTGTTCACATTTTTTAAAACAATTTTTAGCGTAAACAGGCAATTCTGATCTAAACGAGTTGTCCGTATAAATTCCGTCTTTAGCTCTGGATAATGCACGTTTGCTGATATCCACAGCATCAACCTTGATGCGATCTGTAGACAGTCCAGCCCCCATAAGAGCCATAGCAACAGAATAAGGCTCCTCTCCTGTAGAACATGGAGCGCTTAACACTTTATACACGTCTCTGCGGCAACTCACGGCTGTTTCTGAAAGCAGTTCAAAAGGTTTTGTATCCCTAAAAAACCACGTCTCAGGCACAACAATCTCTTCAATCAGCTCTGAAATTTCCTGTTCATCAGTTTGAAGCAGCCTCAGATATTCAAGTTCGCTGCAACCAGCCGCCCGCATCCTTACCTGCAAGGCATGACAGACTCCTGATTTTCCGAGAGATTCCGGAGCAAGGCCCATGGCCCTTTTAAGGATTTTTTGAAACGGCTCAAGATTCATATTTTAACCATCAACCTGTTCTATTTCTGACTTGGAAAAAAGAACTGTCCGCAACTCATCAGAAAGCAGTTTGCCCGGTTTAATAAGTTGAAGCATACCACCTTCAATTCTCGCAACCTTTCCAAGCCACGGAGCATCCGGAATTTCTAAGCCGGAAGATTCAAAATCCGAATCAAAAAGTTTTACAGTTTCAGTTATATTTTCCGCAAGCAAACCCAGATACCTTTCTCCCCGCTCTTCAGCAGAATCAATATCCGCAAAATCTAAAATAATTACCCGGGTACTCATCAAAGGTTTGCAAGCCGTATCAGTCGCAAGCATTGAGAGATCCACAACAGGTGTAATTGTACCACGATAGTTAAATATTCCCTTAACATACCCCGGAGAACGCGGAAGTTCTTTATAAATAGTAGGAGGAACAACCTCAGCGACAAAGCGGGCTTCAAGTCCGTAAGCGTATTGTCCTATTCTGAAAGTAAGAACGAGCATTACTCACTCACCTTGAAACGCGAAACTTCATCACGCAACCCCTGAACAGCCTCATTAAGCTGAGATGCAGCCCGGTTGAACTCTCCAAGCGCTTCGGAAGTATGAGTTGCCGTATCTGAAAGTTGCCCCAGGGCCTCGCTTATCTGTTCCGCGCCTTCGGCCTGTGCAGACATACCGTCATTCACCAACTCAATTCTGGGGTTAAGATCTCGAACTCCCATCATAATTCCATCAAGCTTCTTTCCAAGCTTTACGGCCTTTCCGGCTCCGCAACGGACATCATCAGCAAAACGATCCATCTCAACAACTCCTGAATCAACCGCAACACGCATGTTACCGATCATATTCTCAATTTCAAGAGCCGCTACAGAAGTCTGATCCGCAAGTCGCCTTATCTCTCCGGCAACAACAGAGAAGCCCTGTCCGAACTTTCCTGCCTTTTCAGCCTCAATTGCCGCATTCAGGGACAGTAAATTTGTCCTGTCCGCAACTTTTGTGATTGTCCCGACAATCCCCTCAATAGAATTTGCCCTTTCATTAATTCCGGCTAATTTATCAGTGATACTTGAAGTGGCAACGCTTAGATCATTCATGATTCGAATCATGGTCTTCAACCCATCCTGACCTTCCTGTGCCAGCAGAGCCATGTTTGAAGCAGAGGCGGTAACTTCCTGCATGGTTCCGGCCAATTCGCCCGAATTTGCAGAAATTTCCGTACTGGTCGCGCTTATCTGAGTAGTTGCAGAAGCCTGCTGATTAAAGGTGATATCCAGCTGTCTGGCCGAAGCGGCAATTTCCGTAGAAGAAGTCGTTACCTGAATTCCTGAGCGCTGAACCTGTCCCACAAGGGAACCGAGGTTCTCGACCATATCCCTGACCGCTAGATATAGCTGCCCAGTCTCATCAAGATTCTCCTGCCGATCGACATTCCGGGCTGCTTTGCGGGCATTAGGACAAACCTTTTCAATCATCTCAATAGAACGCTTGGCTTCGAAAATATCTCCGTTTGCAATCATTTTAGAGATACCAACCATATGGCTTATGGGGTTGGCGATAAGCCCGCTCGCATACATTGACACTGCCAGTGTCAAAAGCAGCAAGACAAAACCCGTAATGCCAAGCCACTGAGTAAGTTTCTCCATTGCCCCGGACAGTCGATCGCGAATACCGTTATATTCATCAAGATAGACTCCGGAACCGATGACCCAGCCCCACGGCGCAAAATATGTGTAAACAGAAAGTTTCATCCGCCCTTCATCGTCAGGGCTTAATTTCCAAAGATATTCCTTAGTCAAAAGCTTACCTTCTCCGGCGTTGACTGCTTGCGTAATCAACTCTGCGACAAAAGCCTTGTGTTCCTTTCCTATTTTTGATTTTGCTTCTTCTTCAGAACTGCTGAAATGTGATAAAATATATTCCCCGCGATCTTTTCCCTTGGTGCCGAGAACCCAGACAAAACCGGATTTATTAATAGAAGTCTTAAGGATGGACTTGTGCAGATTGTCAGAAATATCATCACGCATGTGGACACTAAGCATACCCACAACAGCCCCTTCCTGATCCCGGAGAGGTGAAAAAGCAATGAACTTGATGCCGTCATCCTCTTCACAATGCAGACTTACAGGCCGTCCGGAAAGAATCTCATCAATAATAAATTTTCTGTTTCCTTCGGCACTTAGTGAATAATAGACACTGCCAAGTTTCATGCTTTCGTTTTCAACTTTAGAAGTCGTATCGACAACCAGCATGTCTCCTTCAGGATTAATACGCTGATAAACAGTGCAATAAGCTCCGGAAATTTTAGAGGCATTAACCAATAGGGGAAGTGACTCTTTTTTGCGCTTACTATAAGTCAAACTATAATCACCGATCATAAGCACGGGAACGGTAATTTTTTTCTGTTTTACTCGCGAATTTACAAGCGACCATTCCGATTCTTGTTTCAAAAATCTGATGTCGCCGCCCTCGTCAATCATTGCCTGCAAGGCCATTACAGCCCGCTTTGTTTCAAGCACAAGCAACTCATTCGAAGTTCGGCACTCCTCGTAAAGATCACCGGTTACCTGAGAAACATGGGATGTTATAAGAGTGTGAATTTCCGAAGCGACACTTTCTCTTAAACTGGATTCCAAAATATTGGTGAGAAAAAGCATTGCCACAATGGGAATTACAGCAGCTCCACAGGCAATCATGATTATTTTTCTTCTTAAGGAAAAGCGCATCAGGGAATTCCCGTCCTCTCACCTGAAAAGGCTTGGCAGAGGGTTATTATTACAGATTACAAAAATATTTTTAAACCATAACAAAAGTACTAAGCAACGGCTATACTCACAAACCCTTTCTATTTATTTTATTTGATTAAATCAACGTTAAGCAGCATCTATCCATATTTATTAAAAAATATTTTTTTTACCCGTAAAGTGATCCGTTCTTTTGACCGATATTTTAACTATGAACACGTGAGGCATCTCCACGCCGGATGAATGTCGCCACTCATGGAGGAGTGTATGTATTATCACGGATTTGATAATAAAACTGTATCTGCCAACAAGTACTGGACCAGCAAGGATGATGAGCTAGTATCCTCGCTCTTCGCAAAAATCATCAACAAAACCGTTACCAGTTGCGAAATCGCTCCGGAACAGGACCAGCTGGTAGAACAGATGGTCAACAACCTTTTTGATTTATGTTTTTATATTAATAAAGACGTTCATAACTGCTGAGCTACAGACTGCACTTTTTCAGCAAATGCAAAAAAACCCCGGCTACCAATGGTAGTCGGGGTTTTTGTATAGACATTTGCTCTTTTCTCGGAGCATTTTGAACTAAAATGAATAGACTAGCTTACCTGTGCAAGACGGGGAGCGTTTTTAGCCTTTTCTTCTTCAGCTCTCTTACGCAGGTAGTGAACCATTGTGAGAATTGCTGTGATTGCTTCAAAGCCTTCCTGCTCAACGATATTAACCAAGTCTTCTTTAGGGTCAGCCTGCAAAGCGCTCTTGAGAGCCTTGGAATATCTTCCGAAACCGTCCATCAAATCAAGCGCCATGTAGTTTGCTTCATCAGGATCACCAGGATTGATGTCCATAGGAACGAGTACGTAACCCATAATGTTGGCAAGTCTGGTGAGAGGACGAATACTTCCTGTAGATCTCATGAGAGGAACAAGCTCCTCAATACCAACCTTCGCACCCTTATCTTCAGGATTAATCTCACGAAGAAGTGTTGGGTAAGGTTTGCTTATTTCAGTAGCAACATCACGAGCAGGTTTTTCGTTTTTAAGTACAACATCCTGCAAAAGCTTAGTAAGTTCATTATTTCCCATAGTGTGTCTCCTTGACTTTATTATAATATATTTATTTAATCTTAAGAATGTTAAGCTAAAATCATGCCATTGCATTCTAAAATAACTTAGGATCATTAAGTCTTAAATTAAAACATGTTACAGAAACTTAACCGAAAAGGCTTATTATTATTTTACTACCAAACAAGAACTTTTACTGCGAGACAGGAATAACTATTATCCTGTAAATCACACCCAGCTCGTAAACAAGGCTATACAGCGAATACTCAGCCCTTGCAAGTATAGAATTAATCAATTTTTAAATTATTCTATTTTAGTATGGAATCTTCATCAAAAGTAAAGGGCGTCACCAGCCGGCAACGCCCTTTAATATTTAATCATACGTGATCTAGCAATCAAGATTCAGTGATTCTAAAAATAGTTGCCCTGAAAAAGTAAGTTCAGCGCCGCCCTGAAGAAAAACACCTTCGCCTTCGATTATAACCTTAAGAATTTCACCGCCGGAAGTTTTGACACGGACCGCCGCATCTGTAAGCCCCAGCCTATGCAAAGTAACTTGCACCGCGCTGACGCCTGTTCCGCAAGCATATGTTTCGTCTTCAACACCGCGTTCATAGGTCCGCACGATAAGACTGTCGTTGTCATCAATCTGAACAAAATTAACGTTGCTTCCTGCCGGTGCAAAATCTTTATGATATCTGAATGCACTTCCCAGTTTTTTGATGTCAACGGTCGCAACATCCGCAACCTGAACGACTATGTGAGGTACTCCGGTATTCGCAAAGTGGTAATGATGTTCCACTCCATCAATCTCAAGAGTCTGATTAAGCTTCACATCTTTAGGTTCGGTTAACTGTACTTTAACCTCTTCCTGCAAAGGAAACACCTGCACTTTGATAGGACCGGCATCAGAGCCGAAAGTATGCTGTTCTCCGGCTATACCGAGAGCGTGAGCAAGTCGTCCGACGCAACGGGAAGCGTTTCCGCACATCTCAGCTCTTGATCCGTCTGAATTATAAAACTGCCATTTAAAATCTAAACCGGAACCTTCGCCCGCATTTTCAATAAAAAACAGCCCGTCAGCATAAATTCCAAAAGCCCGTTTACAAATTTTTTCAGCCCATTCAGGCATTTTTTCCACGGGAACACCGAGTTCGCGGTTATCGATTACAACAAAATCATTACCGCAACCCTGCATTTTATAAAAAGGAATACTTTTACCGAACATTTGACTCATATATGGCCTCTCTTAAATATGACTTACTTTTACAGAAGTATTAATCTCAAGCGAGAATTCGTCAAGCTTTGCCGCCTGACTCATTATGCGCGACAGCGAATTCTTCGGGCCAGATATATAAAAGGAGTATCCATAACAGCCACAATAACTTTAAAAAGATACGTGGTAAAAAAGATTTCAACCCAAATATCAAAAGGAAAAACTCCCCATAGCGCAACGAAACAAAAAACAGCGGAATCAAGGAGCTGACTAAGCAGTGTGCTGGCATTATTTCTAAGCCAGAGATGTCTGTCTCCGAACTTTTCTTTAAGCTTATGGAAAACATAAACATCATGAAGCTGTGAAAGAAGGTAAGCGCAAAGACTTCCCAGTGCGAGTCTCGGCAGAAAACCGAAAATAACTTCAAGGTGAGGCTGAACAAAATCATCGGCTGACGGCTTAAACATTAAAGCCAATTGCATATAAACAACAGCCATTACAAGAATCATAAAACCTAGAAAAACCGCTTTCTGCGCTTCTTTCTTTCCATGAAACTCACTCAGCAGATCAGTTGAAAGAAAAACACTGGCATATAAAATATTACCCAGAGTTGTGGTCATTCCAAAAAGTTCAATAGTCTTTAAGACCTGAATATTACAAAGTATCAGATTAAAAACGATCAGCCCGAACAAGCCTGTTTTGCCGAAAAATTTATAAACAACAAGCACAAGACTCAAATCCAGCAAAGCGAATCCAATCCAAAGTATCTCATTCATGAAATTGATGCTCCCTCAGCAGCGACATTGAAAACAGTCAAAGCGCTATCTGTTGAAATAATTAGTATATCCAGAAATTTATATAATTACGGATACGTTGCCAGAATTTATGCCTGTCATAAATTCCAAACAAAAGTAGTATGTCCACAACTCTATTCCGAATATGGTTAAGAACCCGATCCAAAATATAACTTGGTGGATTTGCACCCATTCAGGAGTTAGGTCAAGCAGGACACCAAATTAGCAAAAAAAAAGGACGGTGCGAACATTTCGCACCGTCCTTTCGTAAACACTGACAGTAACAAGCCTACAGAAACCCTTAAGCCGATATAACCTTCAACCTCGCCGCCGAAGCAGCGGAAACAACAACCCTGTTACGCCCCTGTTCCTTTGCGATGTATAAAGCATCATCTGCCTTACGCACTATTTCAGTTTCCTTCGCAAGACTTCCGGGACGGACAGAAGAGACTCCGACACTTACCGTGACATTAAAATTAACATCCCGATAAGACATATTCTTAGATTCTATCTTCTCCCTGATACGTTCAGCCAGCATTTTTGCCTGATCCGTTTTGGTATGAGGAAGTAGAATAACAAATTCTTCTCCGCCGTAACGGGCGATGAAATCAGTTGTTCTGAATGTCTCTTCAAAAATTCTGGCTATTGTCTCAAGCACCAGGTCGCCAGCCATATGCCCGTATGTATCGTTCACACTCTTGAAATGATCGAGATCGACCATCAATAATGATAGATCCATATTATGGCGCTGATGACGTCTGAGTTCTTCAACAAGTCTTTCATCAAAACTACGCCGATTGTAAACTCTGGTAAGTCCATCGCGGTCCGCGCGAGTCTTAATCTTGGTAAACATCAGAGCATTGCTAAGTGCAAGTGACAAATGATTCACAGCAGCGTTCAGTGTATTAACCTGGTCCTTTGCGAGTCTTACAGACTTATCACAAAGCATAACCAGACAACCGAACTTTTCCCCGCGAGAAATCAAGGGGAGCGCCAGCACTCTTCCTCCGGTCGGACCGTAACACATTGCAAGGTCTGCGACAGGAGTAGTTTCAGAAATATTATATCCACCGACTTCAATTCCGCTAAGCTGTGTAACACTTCCAATCATAAATTCGGTCCACTCGGCCTGAACGGCTGGAATAAGACCGGGATTGACAAATATTTCTGCTTCGGTCTGCTTTCCGGCAGGAACAACTTCCCAAAAAACACCTTGAACAGAAAGAACCGGAAGCAACAGCTTCAAATCCTCTGCAGCCTGTCCGAGGATGTCCGAAACTTCAAGACGCTCGGTAGCATTGGACAGAACGGTATTTAAAAACATCAACTGTTCCGTCTTACGGGAAAGAAGCTCACGTTCCATAATGATCTCTTCGGTCATTCTATAGAGATCTCCATAAAGTCCGGATACTTCCTTTGCTCTGAAAAGGGCATCCTGAACCTTGGAGCTTGTTAATGGAGAACTTACTACCGCAAGAAATCCATCTTCAAGAACACTCTCCAGATCAACCTTTTTTTGAGACTCATCCTGTATAAGAATGCGCTGAGTAGATTCCAGCTTACGATAAGTTGCCCGGCGCGCTTCAGAAAGCTCGTTCCAAACCCGGAGCGGAATCCATGTAGCGGAAGGCTTTTCAGGCTGAAGAAATTCTTTCTCACCGGGAAGAGCTCTTTCGGAAAAATTCCTCAAGAAAAATCCAGGTCCGAGGGAGTCTTCAATCTTGTCGGCTTCTATACTGTTTAGACCGAACCCCCAAAGCAGTTCAGGTCTTTCTCCTCTATTCATATCGGGTCTCCTTGTGCATTCCAAATACTGTCAGAAGGGTTTACTGCCTTCTATAATGCAAAAAAAAGACCAAATAAAAGAGTCACTCCTTTTGAAAACCAGCTCGCAAAATCAATAGCCCCATGGCAACCAAATCGTAATCTCTAAAAACCGCTATGTTACAAGCAGTTATCCACAAAAGACCTTATAATTTAAATCGTATTATAATCTTTTACCACGAGGACCACGCTAAATATGCAGCCTGAGCAAATATGATAAAGTGGCAAAGTCTGCCAGATTTTTGTCACCTGCATCTATTTCGGAAAATAAAACCCTTTGACAAAGCAGGCCCAAATATGGCTTGAAATAAGGTATGAAAACTCAAAGAATATGGGGAACTTTGGACCCCTTTTATGAAACGGGACCGGTTCTTGGGCGGAAAGTAGCAAACATCGGGTTTTTAAATGAATTAATGACTGAAGACCCTTTTGATGAATACCACTTCTTTCTAAGCAGCGGGAACGTCCGCGACAGCCTGATCGGTTTTATAAAGGAAAACTTCCCTAAATTAATTGAAAATAATAAAGTCAAAATTTTGGATCGACGAGATCTTCCTGAATATATAAGTAAGCAGGAATACTTCTGCTTCCATCAGTCAGACTGCATCTTATATCCACCGCACCTTGCACGAGTAAGAAACGCTTTTGCAAAAAACATCTTCCCTATCACCGGAACAACCCATTCTTTGAGTTACAGCAACTACGGTTCAGCTTTCCTTAATTATATATGGAAGGGTACTACCGCCCGTGATTGCATCGTTGCCACCTCCACCCCCGGAATGCAGGTTGTCGAAAAATATTTCCTGCATCTGCGCGAAGGTTTTGAACTGGATGAAAAAAAGTTTCCTTCTCCGCAAATCAGAAAAATTCCTCTTGGAATTAACCCCTCAACTTTTACTCCCCCGACTCCGCAGCAAAAACTTGAAGCTCTAAATGCGCTGGAACTGAATTCCGGGGACAACAGAGTTAATATTTTAGTATTCGGCCGCATTGCGCACTACTCCAAAATGGATATTCTACCTCTTTTACGGGCCATGCAGCGTATTTTTAAAGCCGGAATAGATAGAAAAGATGTGAGAGTTATTCTGGCCGGATGGATGGATGACGAAGACGATTTTCCGCAGACACTGAAGGAGCTCAGCCGGAATATGGGACTGGAGTTGTCAATCTTTGCCCGCCCCACCGACCTTCAAAAACTTAATCTTTATCGCGCGGCAGACATTTATGTGTCCATTTCCGACAACCCGCAGGAAACTTTCGGACTGACGATACTTGAAGCCGGAGCAATGGGGCTTCCCATCATCGCTTCAGACTATGACGGTTATAAAGATCTGGTTGTTCACGATGAGACAGGATTTTTAATTGAAACCATAGGGGCAGAGGCAACACCTGCCGTGGATCTTATGGCTCCGTTATGCTTCGATAGTCATTACCACCTGCTTATTTCACAGCAAACAGCAATAGACACACCCAAACTGGCAAAAGGACTTGAAAAGCTGATAAAAGATCCGCAATTAAGATCCGCCATGGGCACTGCCGGAGCAGCGAGAGTAAACAAAAAATTTACATGGAAAGAAGTAATTCGTCAGCACATACAGTTATGGGAAGAACTGAATACAGCCCCTGTTGAAACCAAGGGAATTTCGGAAATACTACATCCCGCTCAGGTCCGATTCGGTGAGATCTTTTCCCACTATCCGACCTCGACTATCAGCAAAAAAACAATGGTTGTAACAGGTTCTACAGGCTTGGCAATCTATCAGGGAAAAGAATTTCCGCTAATATATCAAGGAATTGAAAGATATCTTAATCAGGAAGTTGTCCGCAAAATGGCTTTCTTTGCCCGCAAACCCATTACCACATTAGAACTTATCACCAAAATTAAATCCATGGCACCGGAATTAGACAAACGGGAAGCCGAATTTCATATTCTATGGTCCCTTAAGCATGATATTCTGGAAAAGGCATGCTAGCGCGGACAATTATTCACCACACCGCTCTCAAAAAAAGCGGAGGCGCAACAAGAATTGCCCTGCTCATTCATGATGAAATGAAAGAATCAGGATATAAATCACTGCATTCCTTTGAAGCATCTGAAAATCCGCTTGATCCGCTCATTTCTCCAGAAGAAGCAGCAAAAAAAATTCCTGCCAATGCCATAGTACATCTTCACTCCTCTGCAAATCCCGCAAAATTTCTTTCCGCACTCCCAGAGGGATTACCTCTTATCGTGACCCTTCATGATTCCCAAATGATAACAGGAGGATGCTCACACCCTCTTGACTGCGCGCACTTTAAAAAGGGTTGCCGGCCCCCTTGTCCGAGAGGTTTTCAAGACTCTGAAACTGTTCGCAAAACCAGCATCGAAACCCTGCTGAAACGGAAAGCCGTTTTAATTTCTCCATCTAAATGGCTGGCTAATCAGGCCCGAATAGCAGACTCACGACTTGCAGTAAAAATTATCCCAAATGGTATTCCCTGGCCTGATTCCATCGGAGATAAAAAACTCGCAAGAAAAAAATTCGGCTTACACCCTGCGGCAAAAGTCGTGCTGTTCATTGCTCACGGAGGAGTTAACGCTGCTTATAAGTCGGGTTCGGAATGGAAAGCTTACTGGAACGGAATCAAAAAGAGGGTTCCTGATGCTATCGGATTTGCCATAGGCGGAAATAAAACTTCAAGGGAAGGCGATTTCATAAACATTCCCTATGTGGACAGAGAGACACTCGGTCAATTTATGACGGCGGCAAATGTTCTTGCATACCCGACTCTCGCAGACAATCATCCTTTGGTGATCCTTGAAGCCATGTCCAAAGGGCTCGCTCCCGTCAGCTATGCGGTCGGCGGGGTTGTCGAACAGATCATCAGCGAAAAGAACGGGATATTGGTAACCCCTTCTAATAAAGACGATTTCATCAAACAAATTTCCACTTTACTGCTCAACCAAAGACTCTCCCGTGAACTTGGACTTGTCGGATTTCAAACCGGCTCAAAACGATATAACCAAATAAGAATGCTTAAAGATTATA